>NZ_FVZN01000014.1:1341720-1677150 GCF_900168685.1 Solibacillus isronensis
TGCAAGGGTCCATTATGATTGTTGGTACAGTTATCCTCCTGATTGCAACGGTCATTGCCGGTGGTGGTGTTGACACAATCATGCAAGGGCTCGTTGCAGAAAATCCGAATTTAGTGACGCCATATGGTGCAGAACAAAATCTGACACCATTGTATGTATCGACATTTTGGATTTTAATTGGACTAGGTGTCATCGGTTTGCCTCAAATTGCAGTACGTGCGATGAGCTACAAAGATTCGAAAAGCTTACATAAAGCAATTCTGATAGGTACAATCGGAATCGGGACAATCATGTTCGGCATGCATTTAATTGGTGTATTTGCACGTCCGGTTATGCCGGGAATTGAAGTCGGCGATAAAGTCATGCCGCTTTTGACATTGGAAGTGCTGCCGCCGGTACTGGCAGGAATCGTACTCGCAGCACCAATGGCAGCCATTATGTCGACGGTTAATGCATTGCTGATTCTAGTAAGCTCAACAGTTGTAAAAGATATTTATTTAAACTATATCAATCCGAAAGCAAGTGATGCACAAATTAAAAACCGCAGCTTTTGGGTGACAAGCATTATCGGGATAGCGGTAGTTATTTTCGCTGTTAAACCGCCGGAGCTATTAATCATGCTGAACTTGTTTGCGTTCGGCGGACTGGAATCAGCCTTTTTATGGAGTGTCGTATTTGGACTGTACTGGAAAAAAGCAAATAAATACGGGGCAATCAGTTCGATGATTGTCGGTCTGACATTATATATTGTCATCTACCGCTTTGCGGAAAATATTTATGGCATGCATTCCGTTACAATTCCAATCATCGCTTCACTTATTACATTTGTAGCAGTAAGTATTATTGCGCAAAAGATGAAAAAAATAGAAGATTATCATTTCTAATAGCCAGAACCGTTTTAGGTCTGTATGATAGAAGAAACAGATATTTTACTTCACCAAAAAAACAACATTTTTCTCTGTGAGAAAGATGTTGTTTTTAGATTAGATACCAATCTCTTATTTGACGTTATACGCTTATTATTGTAAACTAGGTTACATAAAGTAACTTAATAAAAATCAAAGGTGATCAGATGAAACAATTAATGGCTATTTTAGAAGATAAAATTCAGCTTGTCCGTCGTGATGATCTGCAAAATATTGCAGTAGTCGGACCGGTAAAGCTACCTATAAAACAAGAAAATTTAGAAGCAACGTTCCAATGGTATTCATGGACGACTGTTGAAAAAAATCAGACGAAAGAACAGGTAGTAGAATCTGTATCGTCAATGCATTTAGCATTTGGCCAGCAGTCTTCTGTACTTGTGTATGGAGATTTTGCCAACCAGGATAATGCATTGATCCGCATGCACAGTATTTGTCATACAGGTGATATTTTCGGTTCACAGCGTTGTGACTGTGGCTATCAGTTACATGAATCGATGAAAATGATTGTTGAACATGGCTGTGGCGCAATCTTTTATTTAGCGGATCATGAAGGGCGCGGTATTGGGCTATTTTCAAAATCGTTAGCTTACTTATTGCAGGAAGAAGCGTTTGATACAGTGGAGGCCAATCATGCACTCGGTTTTGAAGATGATGTCCGTTCGTATGATGATGCAATCCGTGTACTACAGGTGCTTCGTTCAAAACCGGTAACACTCATTACGAACAATCCGAAAAAGCTTGCGGCACTGCAGGACAGCGGATTACTTGCGGATGGCCATATTCCTTTATGGGGCGGTCTGACGGAAACAAATGAACAGTACTTGAAAACAAAAGTAGAAAAGTCTGGGCATATCGCGATGGTTGAAAAGCTAACTGTGTAAGGAGAATTTCATATGAAAACTGATCAGGACTATATGCAACTTGCGCTTCAATTGGCGGCAAGTGCCAGAGGGAATACAAATCCAAATCCGTTAGTCGGTGCCGTTATCGTAAAAAATGGCGTCATCGTCGGTACAGGACTTCATCGAAAAGCAGGGGAACCCCATGCAGAAGTACATGCGGTGAACATGGCAGGGGAGCATACAAAAGATGCGACAATTTATGTCACACTGGAACCGTGTTCGCATTACGGCAAAACACCACCTTGTGCGAAGCTGCTGAAGGAAAGCGAATTTAAACGTGTTGTTGTTGCAACTGAAGATCCAAACCCTGAAGTGGCAGGCCGTGGTATTCGACTGTTGCGTGAAGCGGGAATCGAAGTGGAAGTTGGAGTTCTTCAGGAGGAAGCTCAAAAACTGAATGAGCGTTTTATTCATAATATGCTGACAGAGCGTCCATTTGTCGTTGCAAAATTTGCGATGACACTTGACGGTAAAATCGCCACATATAGTGGACACTCACAATGGATTACAGGTGAAGAAGCACGTGCGGATGTTCATGAATTGCGTCATGAAGTGGACGGGATATTAGTAGGTGTTCAAACAGTTTTAAATGACAACCCGAAACTGACGACACGTCTAAAGGATAATCGACAAGGTCGTAACCCGATTCGAGTAGTCATGGACAGTACGTTGAAAACACCGGTTGATGCGCATATTGCGGATACGACCGAAGCTCGTACAATCATTGTCACTTCATTTGATTCAGATGCAGTAAAGGCACAGCAGCTGGAAAGTATCGGTGTTGAAATTATCCGTGTTGAAAAAGAATTAACAGGCTTGAACATAGAGGATATGTTGAAAGCATTATATAAAAAGGGCATTACGCATCTGCTTGTTGAAGGTGGCGGCAATGTGAACGCATCATTTTTACGAGGCGGCTTCATCGACCAGTATATGGTATATGTCGCTCCGAAAGTATTGGGTGGGAAAAACTCCATTACGCCGTTTACCGGATCTGATGTGGAAACAATCGATTTGGCAAGCCAGCTTGAATTCGGTGAAGTCACTTGCATCGGGGAAGATTTGCGTATTATAGCCTATCCAAAGAAGGCTGGTTTACATGAATAGAAAAGTGGATGTTTGCATTGTTGGCGGTGGTCCGGGCGGTGCATTGCTTGCCAATATATTGGCGAAAAATAATGTGTCGGTTCTTTTAATAGAGCGGACTAATGACTTTGCGAAGGCATTCCGCGGGGAACATTTAAATGAGGAAGGCGAGCGGATTCTAAAACAGTACGAGCTTTTCGAACGAATTGAACAGCTCGGTTTGCTGCGTATGGAAACTTTGGAATATTGGATGAGTGGTGAAAAGTTTAAAACAATTGAACCGGATCCGGCTGTAGGCCATTTAGGCATCCATGTTCCGCAGGCTCATTTGCTTCATGCAATTATCGAGCAGGCAAAAGGCTATCCAACGTTTAGCTATTTATTGAATACGACGGTTAAAGAGCTTATTCAAAACGAGCATGGACAATATACAGCTGTTCGCGCTAAACAAGGTGATGCGGATATTACGATTGAAGCACAGCTGATCATCGGTGCGGATGGGCGCTATTCAACAGTTAGAAAATTGGCGGATTTGGATGTAACGATCCGTGATCATGGCTATGACTTGCTTTGGGCGAGAATACCGGCACCTGAAAATTGGACTCCTTCGATTAAAATGGCGTTAGTTGACGGCATGCAAATTTCTTTGTTTACGCAGGCAAAAGGATTTGTTCAAATCGGCTGGAATATCGAAAAGGGAAGCTATCCGGAATTACGCAAACAGCCGTTTATACTGTTTATAGAAAAACTCGTAAAAGCATTTCCTCAATTGGCACCCGTCGTACAGGAGCATATCCAGTCATGGAAAGACTTTGTGCTGCTTGATGTATTCAGCAGTACGACCGAACAATGGGGAAAAGAAGGTGTCGCATTAATTGGGGATGCTGTTCATACGATGACCCCGACTGGCGCTTACGGATTAAATAGTTCGTTAATGGATGCCCATGTGCTTGCACAAATGCTGCTGGAAAATGAGGAATTTGATTTTGTCAGCTGCGCAACGGCACGAAAAAAACAAATCGAAAAAATTCAGGCTATACAAATAGAAAAAGAGCAAAAGTTCCATGAAGCTTTTCTCGTATTAAGTTAGGTGAGATAAATGAAATTTGGTTTTGATATTGATGATACGTTAATCGATTTACGTCGACATGCATTTCATTTATATAATAAGAAATTGAACAAGACGATTGGCGAAGATATTTTCGATACAATCCCGACTGTTGAAATTCACGCACCATTTGGATTAACAAACGAAGAAGGCAGCCAGATGTGGAAAGATACGATGGAAGAAATCTATTTCACGGACTGTCCAAGCTTTGAAGGGGCTAAGGAAGTTTTAAATGCTTTGGCAGATGAAGGACATGAAATTTATTATATAACGTCTCGTCCGAAAGGGTATTGTGAACAGACCCGTGCATGGGTAAAAGCACAAGGATTCCCGGTGGTTGAGGAGCGTTTTTACTGCGGGATGGCAGACCATGAGAAAATCGATATCATTAAAAGTCTGGAACTAGACGTTTATGTAGATGATAAGCCGGCTGTTTTAAATACATTGGCGGGAAGTACAACAAAAGTTATTGTAAAAAATCAGTCGTACAATCAGGCGGTAGATTATACTCGTCTGACAAGTTGGAATGAATTTAATAAACTGATCGGTTATGCCTTGGTGTAATCGATAGAGGAAATTCCCGGAGCTTTTCCGGGAGTTTTTTTATATAAAAAGTGAAAATAGTTTGAATTTTTTCCTTTCAAGGGAATGAATATGTGGTATTGTTAACAGTGTATAGACATACCGGTTGGAGGATTTTACTATGATAACACAACAACATTACGAAGCAAGCGTTCATTACAATGGGATTATATTACTGTCGGCTTACTTACAACGCCAGTATGTATATCGTACAATTCAAGTTCGTCTAAACGGAGCTAGTGAAGAACCGTTAAATAAAGTGAAAAATATGCTTGAACATACAGAGCTGATGATTAATATTTTTGAGGAATCAAAAGATCTGATGGATGGCCAGCGCAACAAACTTAAATCATTTGCTGATGAGGTAGCCCTTTTGATGCAAAATTATATTAAAGAAGATCCGGATTTTAAAGAGCGTCTAGCAGTTGTCGGCTCAACACTTTACTCGGAGCAGCTGATGAATAACGGAATTATTAAACTCGGCTATATTTTCAAGCAAAACATCGGCAAAGATTTTCCGGCGCGCGTCAAGTTTTATGAAGAACGTACAAAAGTTATCGACGTGATGGTACAGCTCGTATCGGAAGGAAAAGAAATCGAAAAGGGCATGCAGGACATTTTAAATAAATGGTATGACGGTATTGCCAACCAGAAAAAAGGCATTATGGAAGATTTATCGAAAATCAACGAAATGCTTGATTTTAAAGCAGAGTAATAAAAAGAACACCTTGCCGGTATAGGCAAGGTGTTCATCTGTTTATGCGCGTTCGAAAAATACTTTATCGATATTGTATTTTGACTGGAATTGATTGATCGCATATGTTTCGTAAATTTCACGTTCCATTGGATCTTCAATTTCATATACTTCAATTTTGTGGATTTCAGCACGGTGGTTTTTCATTGGAGATACATTGTCTTCAAAGTGCTTTTTAATACGCTGACGGATTTTACGTGCTTTCCCTACGAATAAAAGCTCGTTCTTTTCATTGTAGAAGAAGAAGATTCCGCCTTTATCACGCGTAATTTTATGGAAATCAATAAATCCGAAGTATGGAGTAATTTCCACATCACCTGGTTTTAACACTTGTTCGCGTTGACGAATTACTAAATCTGGTTTTGGCATTTCAATTTTAATCAAACTGTTCACGTCCCTAAATTATTCTAAAAGTTTATTTTACACGATATTACGGCAAATTGCTATTGATATAGTAGTCCAAGCATTGGAGAATAAAAAAATAAGCGGGAATTTTACTATTATTTTCAAAATCAAAGGCAATACTCACTACACAAGAATTCATATTATCCGACACTATATAATTTTTTTATTTATCACCTCTCCGAACAAAAGTAACATTAAACTAAAATTTAACTACCCTTAAGCTAATAAAAAACCATTTTTAACAATCCTAGGTCAAGCAAAAAATTCTAACTTATTTGATCGTTTGGATAGATTTTGAATTTTCGCTTTCTTTTTCATGGAAGATTGCTTATGGTAATAATAGTTTGTTCATCAATAAACAATTATACATATTAATTTTAAACAGAAGTTTCGAAAGAGAGAAGGAATCGTATGCAAAAATTTAAAGGTGAGCTGCTCATGCTCATCACCGCTGTTATGTGGGGAAGCGGTTTTGTAGGAATGGCAAAAGGGCTTGAACATTGGACTGTATTTCAATTGATGGCCGGAAGATTTTTATTGGCTTCTATTATTTTAAGTTTCATTTTCTATAAAAAATTAAAACTTATTTCAAAGTCAGTAGTATGGAAAGGTGCAGTTCTTGGTGCAATCTTATTTATCGCGTTTGCCTTACAGACAATGGGTTTGGAATATACAACTGCTTCTAAAAATGCATTCCTGACAGCGATTAATGTCATTATTGTTCCAATTATCGCTTATGTCATCTATAAAAGAAGAATTGACCGGTTCGAGTTTATCGCAGCTGGTGTGGCCGTTGTCGGAATCGGCTTTTTATCATTACAGGATTCGTTGACGATCAATATCGGCGACTTCTTATCGATTCTTTGTGCAGTCGGATTCGCTTTCGATATTTTTTACACTAATGTTTTTGTAAAAACGGAAGATGCTTTAGCGCTGACGATTGTTCAGTTTTATACAGCAACTGTCCTAAGTGTAGTAAGTGTCATCATACTCGGGGAAGTACCGACGACGTATACTTCAGAAGGTTTGGGAATCATCGTTTACTTGGCGATATTTTGTACTGCTGTTGCGTATGTATGCCAAAATATCGGAATGCAATATGCAAACCCGACGAAATCTGCCATTATATTATCGACCGAATCATTGTTCGGTACGATGTTCTCTGTGCTGATTTTAAACGAACTTCTGACAGGGCGAATGCTTGTTGGATGTGTCCTTATCTTCTTTGCGATATTGTTTGCAGAAGTCAAACCGACCTTTAGACGAAAGAAATCCTATGTTTAACAAACAGCCATTTTAAGCTAACACTAATATAGTGTGAATAGTATACTAAAACAAACTAGACCTTATGTTTAGAAAATTTAAGTTTGATAATATAATCAAACTTTTATCTGTATATAAAAATACATCCATTAAATCTTTATTGAGATAATGGATGTATTTTTTAACAATTTGGCGCGATTTTTAAATAAGAAGATTGCGTTTTTCCTTATAAGGCCATTTAATGGAATAAATCTTTAAATAAAATTGGATATTTATGTTAATGTTAAGGTGAGATTTTTTTTATAAATGTACTTTTACTAACGGCTCTTTTTCCGAGTAATAAGAATGCTAGGTCGCAATTATACACAGTGGCTGCCGAATTCTGAATATGAACTAGCTAAAGTATCTTGTATCGAGTGTTATTATCACCAATGCACAAACCTAGAAATGATCTTTGGGTGCCTGTAGTTCCTAAATAAATATTTATTAATATGGAGGATAAAAAAGCGACATCTCCTATAGGAGTTCGCGGAAAGTGTTTGTCGGTTTAGAGATACGAGAATATTTCTAAACCGTATTTGTAGTAACTACTCAAAATCTTGATAAGTATACCCAGGGAATTTCACAACAGCCCATTTCTCTTTACGTAACGAGTCCATTAATTCAGGTCCTACATTTAAATTGCTACTAACGATTTGTTTAGGAACTAGCGCCATCCATTGTGTTAATGAAATATCCGCATAGTTAGGACTTTTAAATACTTCTATATACCAAAGGGTTTCATTGCCTGTGTTTTGAATATAATGTCCATAGCAAAAAGGGATATAGCCTACATCTCCTGACCTCACATCGAAAGTTCGTGCAACCCCGTTAGCAGCGTATGCTGTCATACGACCTTGACCAGATAAGAAATATTGAAATTCATCATTATTTGGATGCCAGTGTAATTCCCTCATTGCCCCTGGAAGAATTTCAACGAGCGCTACTGAAATTTCCTGTGCCACTGGGAAATTTGTTGAATCTGCAATACGCACTGATCCTCCTGGTGAAAGAATGGGCTCCTGACCAAGTAAACTATGTGTAAAATTTCTTGTACCGAATGGATCTGGAATTGCCACTTCCTCAATAGGACCTGGAACCTCTCCTTGATAAATGTATTTTTCCTGCTTAGGAATGTTTCGAAAAGCGCTTTCTGGTACACCAAAATTAGATGATAGTACATCTTTAGGAGTATGTGCAAACCAGTCGGAAATTGTGAACGTGTCTAAATCTGAAAACATACCATTATCAAACATTAATAAAAATTCACAGCCCTCTTCAAGTCCTTGAATGGAATGAGGAATACCAGGAGGGAAGTACCATAAATCACCAACTCCTACATCGGCAATAAAGTTTTTTCCGTTTTGATCGACCGCTGTAATTCTTGCACTACCAACAGTCATAAAACAAAATTCTATTTCCTTATGCCAATGTAGCTCTCTTACGCCGCCGGGAGTTAAACGCATATTAACGCCAGCAATCGTCGTAGCAACAGGAAGTTCACGCATTGATATTTGTCTCGACCAGCCACCGTATTTTAAGGTCATATGTGTATCGGAAAAAGAAAAGCGTAGATTTGGGACTGTTCCCGCATCCGTTTCCGGCGGTACAAGCATATTTGGGTTTTCTAATGCGCGTAAAATATCACGTGGCCCAGGATCAGTAGCACCTTCTCCGTCTTCACGAATCGGTTGTGGAATTTTGTCTGCAGATACCTTGAATTCAAATGGTTCAGACAAATGTTTACCTCCTATAAAAGAATATGCATCATGGAAATTGTACGATGAAATAAAAGGAAATAGAACAGTATCCTGTTAATGAATTATTTCATTTTAGTTATGGTTGTGAAAGAGTTAGATAGTTATTGCAGGCAACTAGGTATTTTTGATTTTCTGAACAAATAGAATAGCGGTTCCGCCGCCTCCTAGCCTAAGTCCCGCAAACACAGGATGGCAAAAGGGAAAGATGGAAGGCGTTAAAGCGACTCTTATCAATCATTTCGTTTATATGTACAACCTGCATTGATGGACACTCTTTATTTTACGAATTACTTTAGCGAACAAACGCTTCAACGCGTTTATGTACTAAAGTATGGAGGGCAAAAAATTTTAGTTGATTTCAAAATCAACAATAATCGTATCTTCTACGCCAACCTCAAATGGCTGTTTTTGTTTATTATTAAAGAAATACGGAAAAGGATAAGAGATGAAACAAGGGGAGGACTGATTAGATGTTAAATTATACTCGAAATGGTTCAGGAGAAGTTGTCGTATTAGTACATGGATTTTTAGGGAGTACAGCAATATTTGAAAAAATTATGGAACCATTAACAAAACAATTCGACGTAATCGCAATCGATTTGCCAGGGCACGGTAAAAGTGAAATGCCTGAAGGGGAATATACAGTTTATCGCTATGCCGAGGATATTATCGATGTATTAGTAGCTGAAAAAGTTGAAAAGGCCTATTGGATCGGGCATTCGATGGGTGGCTATATTACATTAGCTGCAATCGAGAAACAATATTCTAAAATCGAAAAGGCTGTCTTGCTGTATTCATCCGACTCATCGGACACACCGGAAGCAATCGATAAGAGGACGAAGCAACAAGAAGAGATTCAGGAACATGGAACTGGATCGTTCGTCGACGGAATTATTCATAATTTCCTTGCGCCTGATGCAAAAACGGAAGATGTCCTGTTTGCAAAAGAAGTTGCCTATGAAGCAAAGGAAGAAGGGCTCGTTGCGGCACTTGGTGCAATGAAGTCACGTCCAAACCAACGTGATCTTGTCGATACGTTACCAATCCCAATTCTTGTAATTGAAGGAGAACAGGACAAAGCGGTTACACCGATTACGACATCGAACCCGAATGTGGAAAAAGTAAAAACAAATACAGGGCATCTCGGTATGGTGGAAGATGCTCAAACAGTAGCAAGAGAAATCATCCGATTCTTAAACAGCGAAAACTAAAACGAGAGGGATCCATATTTATTGGGTCCCTCTCGTTTTAACTGTACTGCTTTTTCAAATATAATGTAATCCAATTAAAGCATTCGTTTTTCTCTAAATTGGCGACAAGTCCAATAATGATCGCATTTCTTGGATTTTCACTTTTCAGTTCTTCTATTAATAACTGTATGGAATCGAGTTCTAAATTGTTCGTTGTCTGTTGTTGAAGTGACAACAGATCTTCCATTAAATGTTCACTCGAATAATTTTCGATCCGTTTGTAAAACTGCGAAGGGTGTTGCAGCAGAGCGATTTTGCTTTTCGTTGCTAATAAAGTCGTCTTTTCAACGAGTGAATCCGCAAATTCCCCCGAATCGAATGGCTGGCATGAATCGAAAAGATACTGCATATACGATTGAACCATCCCGTTTATAATAACGACTAAATCATATTGTCTTCCTTCGATTTGGTCGCCAAATACTTCGAATAACAGCTTCTCCAAATTTTTATTGGAAAGCTCTACATAATAATGAATTCGTTCAATTAATGCTTTATTGATGGCAGAAACATTTTCCTTCATCAAAATATCCGCAAACCCCGCATATTGTGATAACACTTTCATTGTCTGAACAAAGTAGATATGGAGCTTTTCTGAAGGGGTTTGTCCTTCACTGACTGCTTGGTCAACTTCCCGTATTATATTGTTCATAAAATGTTCAATTATAGAAAAAACGAGCTCATCTTTCGATTTGAAGGATAAATAAAATGCACCTTTGGAAATGCCGCAATGGTCGGTAATTTGCTGTACTGACGTAGCTTCGATCCCTTTTTCAGCAAATAAATGAAGTGCAGAATCAATGATCAATTGTTTTCTTGTCATAATAATTTAAAGCTCCTTTCAATTGACACGTGACCGACTAGTCATTATTATAGAATGGTGGTTACATATAGTCAAGAAAGGTAAGGTGGAACCGTGAAAGGCTTAGTTAATTTCGTATTAAAAAATAAGCTTGCCGTATGGTTACTAACAATCATAATCGTGTTTTCCGGTATTTATTCATCCACACGTATGAAAATGGAGTCGATTCCAGATATTTCGATCCCATTCTTAATCGTTATGGGTGTTTATCCTGGTGCAACACCAGAGCAAGTAATGGATGATCTTTCAATTCCTTATGAAAAAGCAGTTGAAAGTTTAGAAGATGTAAAGGCTGTATATTCTACATCTTCATCAAATGTTTCACAAGTTCAGGTGGAATATGAGTATGGCGTGGATATGGATGAAAAGAAACGTCAATTACAAGCTGCTTTAGATAATATTGAGCTTCCAGAAGGTGCACAAGAGCCTTCAATTATGGCAATCAGTATGAACATGATGCCTGTTATTGCATTATCAGTAAGTAGTTCGGAAGAAGATATTGTTGAACTGACATCAACAGTAGAGAAAACGATTCTACCAAAACTAAACAAAATTGACGGTGTTGCATCTGCGACAGTTACAGGTCAACATTTAGAAGAAGTAGCCTTCACATATGATGAAGAAAAGATGGCACAACTTGGTTTGACGGAAGAGTCTGTTAAGCAAATGATCCAGGCAAGTGACCTTGCAGTCTCGTTAGGATTATACGAGTTTGAAGATGGCGAGCAAGCTGTTGCAGTTGACGGCAAGTTCAAAACAGAAGAACAGTTAAAGGAAATGCTGATTCCTGTTACACCTTCTGAAACAAACCCGGTACCTTTTGTGAAACTAGGGGATATTGCTGAAATCGAAAAAGTAGGTAAAGTGCAATCCGTATCTCGTACGAATGGTAAAGATGCGATTGCAATTCAAATTGTAAAAGGTCAGGATGCCAATACGGTTACTGTAGCAAATGCAGTAAAAGATTTAATTGAAGAAGAGCAGGAAGCCATTTCTGGTCTTAAAATCGATATTTCTTTAGACCAAGGGAAACCAATTGAAGATTCTGTCTTTACCATGGTTGAAAAAGCGGTGTTTGGTGGTTTAATCGCAGTATTGATTATCCTATTATTCCTACGTGACTTTAAATCAACAATCATCTCAATCATCTCCATTCCAGTGTCAGTATTCATGGCATTAATGGCATTGCATTGGTTGGATATTACATTGAATATTATGACGCTTGGAGCGATTACTGTTGCGATCGGACGGGTAATTGATGACTCGATTGTAGTAGTAGAAAATATTTATCGTCGTATGCACTTGAGAGAAGAGAAATTACAAGGCCGTGCGTTAATTCGGGAAGCAACAATTGAAATGTTCAAGCCGATCATGTCTTCAACATTAGTAACAATTGCGGTGTTCGCACCACTTGTATTTGTAGGCGGTATGGTAGGAGAATTATTCGTACCATTCGCATTAACAATGTCATTTGCATTAATCGCATCATTAATCGTAGCGATTACAATCGTACCAGCACTTTCACACACATTATTCCGTAAGAAAATTTACGGTGAAAAATCTGAAAGTCAGCATAAAGAAGTTGGTAAGCTTGCAGTAGCATACCGTAATTTCTTGGAGAAATCATTAAACCATAAATGGATTTCATCAATTATTGCGGTTGTTCTATTAGTCGGTTCACTAGCGTTAACACCATTAATCGGCTTTAGTTTCATGGGCTCTCAAGAAGAGAAAGTGATGTATTTAACATACACACCAGGTACTGGCGAATTGATGGATGAAACACTTGAAAACATTGAAGAAGTAGAGAAAGAATTAATGAAGCGTAAAGACATCGATATTTTACAATTATCGGTGAACACTGAACCTTCTACTGATGCTGCTGCAATGATGACTGGCGGCGGTGCAGGCGGTGGTTTAATCTATGCGATTTTCGATCCGGATATGGAAGATTTCCCGAAAGCTAAAAAAGAAGTAGAAGACTATATCTTTAACATTGGTCAATCAGGCGAGTGGAAAACTCAGAACTTCGCGATGGGTATGTCATCAAATGAAGTGAGCTACACACTATACAGTGAAGATTTAGATAAGCTAAACGAAGCTGTTGCTCAAGTGGAAGATGTTCTAGTTGATGTTAAAGGACTTGATGAAATTGAGTCTAATGCTTCTGCACCATATGTAGAAAATGTAATTAAAGTAGATCAGGAAAATGTATTACAATACGGTCTGACTACTGCTCAAATTTTAATGGCTTTACAAACAAATTCAGCTAAAGAAGTGCTGACAACTGTCGAAAGTGACGGCGCTGATATTAATGTAGTTGTTCAACGTGAAGCAAAATCTGCAGCAGCAGATATTGATGAATTATTAGAAACACCGATTCAAACGGCAACTGGTCAGACAATGACAATTGGTGACATTGTTGAACTTGAAGAAGGCACAACTTTAAATTCATTATCTCGTCAAAAAGGTGAATACTTTGCGACAGTATCTGCAACGATTACAGATAAAGATATTTCAAAAGCAACATCTGCAGCAGATGAAAAAATTGCTGATTTAGATTTACCGAAAGGCGTTACAACTGGTGTAGGTGGTGTTGCGGCAGATATGACTGAAACATTTACTCAACTAGGTGTTGCAATGATTGCAGCTATTGCGATTGTTTACTTCATCTTAGTAGTAACATTCGGTGAAGGTTTAGCACCATTTGCGATTTTATTCTCATTACCATTTACTGTTATCGGTTCATGGATTGGATTATTCGCAACAGGTCTTACAATTTCCGTTTCAGTTATGATGGGATTACTGATGTTAATCGGTATTGTAGTCACAAACGCAATCGTACTTGTTGACCGTATTATCCGTATGGAGCATGAAGGTATGAACATGCGTGAAGCGATACTTGAAGCCGGTGCAACTCGTTTACGTCCGATCTTAATGACGGCGATTGCAACAATTGGTGCAATGTTACCAATGGCATTCGGTGGAGCTGGCGGCGGTCTGATTTCTCAAGACCTTGCTGTAACAGTAATTGGTGGTTTATTATCATCAACATTATTAACATTAATCATCGTACCGATTGTGTATGAAGTATTATCAAAAATGCTGAAGAAAAATCGTAAAGATGTAAAAGATAATTAATACACACAGCCTGTAAGAAGTCATTTCTTACAGGTTGTTTTTTAATGTAAAGTAATGGGTATAGATGAAAAGTTTTGCTATACATAAAAGGAGGCATGAGATGAAAAGGTTAATATTGTTAAGTCTAGTAGTTGCAGCGATTTTCAGCTTTAATATGATTTCTGCCGAAGCCGCTTCAGACACAATCGGGCTTGGCAAATATCCTGTGCAAGTAGTTGCGAAGAAGAATACGGAACTGAAAGATGAACAGGGCAAGTTCATAAAAACTGTTGCAAAAGGAGACAAACTATTACTGCAAGCGATAAAAGGGAAGTCCGGAGTAATCAAATATTCTTCCAAATCAGCTTACATTTCTTTAACCGACGTTCATTATATCCAATTAGTTGATGGTGCGAAAACAATTCCCTATGACGAAGTGGCAGCAAAGCTAAAGCTTGTTTCAGCAATGTATCCGTCACTGACGAAATTGCAGGAAATCGGAAAATCGGTTGAGGGACGACCATTATATTCATTAAAAGTTGGAACAGGTGACAAGGAAATATTACTGGATGCGTCTTTCCACGGACGGGAACATATGACGGCAAATGTGTTGATGGAAATGATCGATACGTATGTTAAGGCATATGTAAACGGAACGAAAATTGAAAAATACGATGTAAAGAAACTATTAAGTGAAGTGAGCATCGTATTTGTGCCAATGGTGAATCCGGATGGAGTAACACTTTCACAAGGCGGCAAAGTAAAAACATCGATGATAAAACTAAAAGCGATGAACAACAACAGCACCAATTTTAATCGCTGGAAAGCAAACATTAACGGTGTCGATTTGAATCGTCAATTTAATGTAAACTGGCATTTAATTAAAAAGACAAAGCCTTCATTCAAAGAATATAAAGGAAAAGCGCCAAATACAGAACCGGAAGCGCTCGCAATCAAACGACTGATCGATCGCGGTAATCATTTAGCGTATGTTTCATATCATTCTTCCGGACAGATTATTTATTGGAGCCAAACGAAAACAAAATTCAGCCGAACGAAAAAGTTGGTAAAAGGGGTATCGAACATTACCGGTTATAAGTTGATGCCTGTAACCAAAAAAAATGAACCGATTGCGGCATCTGAAGATTACTTTACAAAAGTAAAAGACCGCCCTGCGATGACGGTCGAAATCGCACCATTTGCAGGGGAAGCATCAGTTCCGTTGAAACGTTGGAATAATGTTTGGAAGCAAAATAAAACAGTCGGACTGTATGTAGCCAATGAAGCGCGAAATTGGTAAAAAAACTGGTGAACCCCAATTGCGGAGGTTCACCAGTTTTTAATTTGCTTATTGAATTGGGTTTTTTTGTTTATGCTTTGGAACGAAAAGTACGATGATAAAGGCAATGATCGCTAATATGAACATATAGAAATATGTTGAGCTTGCCGCATTTGCATAACTTTCATTTGCCAGTACCGAAGAGTCTGTTAACTGTAGTGAATACACTGTTACGATAACTGCTGTTCCGATTGCCCCTGCGAGTTGACGGATTGTATTATTCACAGCAGACCCATGGGATGCCAGTTCTCTCGGAATGGCATTAAGCGCAGCTGTATTTAAAGGCATTGTAATGAATGCTAACCCGATCCGTAAAACAATAGTACGTACTAAAATATATACATATGAAGTGGTAGAAGATAGGTCAATAACAAGCCACATCGAAATCGCGATTAACAGTAATCCAAATATAAATAGTGGTTTCGCACCGTATTTATCGAAAAGTTTTCCTGTAACTGGTGATAATAGAGCATTAATAATCGCCCCTGGAAGCAAGATCAGCCCTGCATCCAACGCAGAAAATCCACGTCCATCCTGTAAATACATCGGCAGTAAAATCAGATCTGCATACATAATGATCGTTATTGCGACATTGACAATTGTCGTCATGGAATACATTTGATAACGGAATACCGATAAATTCAGTAAAGGATCCTGTGAAGACAGTTGACGTTGGCAAAACAGAAAGATAATGATCAATCCGGCACTGATCGTTGATAAAATAACCGCATCATCCCATCCACGACTTCCCGCACTACTAAAGCCGAACAATAAGAAACCAAAGCCGAACGTTGAGTAAAGTAAGCTAATCAAGTCGATTTTTGATTTCGCGCCTTCATTTACATTCATCAAGTACTTATACGCTAAGCCAATAATAATAACGATGAAAGGAATTAAACTGATAAACAGCCAGCGCCATGATAAATAATCAATAATAAAACCTGCCAGCGTCGGGGCAATTGCAGGTGCAAATATGATGGCAAAACCTACTTTCCCCATAATTGCGCCCCTTCTTTCTTCAGGGAACAAGTAGACAATGACGGTCATCATTAATGGCAAAATAATACCTGCTCCTACAGCCTGGATCATTCGACCTGTTAAAAGCATGCCAAAGTTCACTGCACAAGCTGCAACAACAGAACCGGCCAATAAAAAGAGCATCGCACTAATAAATAGTTGGCGTGTTGAAAAGCGCTTCATTAAAAAAGCAGTAATTGGAACCAAAATTCCGTTTACGAGCATAAATCCGGTTGCCAGCCATTGGATTGTTGTAGGTGATACTGAAAAGGTGTTCATTAAGTCACTTAAAGCGACATTGAGTAACGTCTGATTTAATGTGGAGAAGAAACAGCCAGCGATCATGACGATCAGCAATATTTTTCTTGTTTGTTCTGATAAATCATTTTGCATTTTAAAGCTCCTTACGCTACGATTACTTTATAGACAATCTGTCTAAAAAGTATCATAACAAGTAAAACAAGCATTTGACTATAAACAATAAAACACGAACTGTTGACTAATCGACAAATACCCAAAATCTGTAGATATACTAGCATTTAATAGACAGGAATGATAAAAATGAAGAAAATGGATCCCCGTACAATCCGTACGAAAGAAATGTTGAAGAGAGCGGTATTTGAACTATTGAATGGAGGGGTAATGCTCAACCAGTTATCTGTACAAAAAGTAACAAAGCAAGCTACGTTAAATCGGACAACATTTTATTTGCATTATGAAGATATTAATCATTTGCTGGATGATTTAACAAAGGAAATTTTCAATGAAGTAACAGAAAAAATAACGGATTTAAACCATATCCATTTATTAAATGAAAAAGAACATTTAGTTGAGCTGCTCAATTATTTGGCCTCACAAAAACATGCTTTACGATTACTTTTCCAGTTTGAACAATTTGAAAAAGTGCTATTTCAATTAATGAAGCAATTAATTGATACAAGAAGGCTGAACAGTGACCGTGTTACATCGAATTCTCTTGTCGACAGCCATATAAAAGCAGCTTCCATTGTTGGCGTGATTTCTTGGTGGTTAAAAGAAGGCGGGCATTTAACTGCGGCATATATTGCAGATCAGATTCATCTCATGTACAGAAAATAGTTTAGCTGCTCCTTGCAACTAAACTAATTGCTGATTTTCGGTATAACCTGTTCCGTTAAAATGACATTTCTGTGAGAGGTTCACCATATATGGGCATATGTAATTGACAATTATCATAAATCATAATAAGTTAATATATGAGTATATGTTCATATATAAAAGATAAATGGGGGCGTTTTAAATGGGAGAGCACCATCATCACCATCATTCACATAGTACGAACAAGAAAGTGCTTTTTGTATCCTTTTTAATTATTACCGGTTTTATGATTGTCGAAGCGATCGGTGGGGTGCTGACGAACAGTCTTGCGCTGCTGTCTGACGCAGGACATATGTTAAGTGACGCCGTTTCACTTGGAATTGCATTAATGGCTATTATATTTGCGCAAAAAGTAGCAAACGCCAGTAAAACATTCGGCTATAAACGTATTGAAATATTAGCGGCCACACTGAATGGTCTGACATTAATTATCATCGCCCTGTTTATTTTTTACGAAGCAATTGGACGTTTTATGAATCCTCCTGAAGTTGCTTCAACCGGAATGCTCATCATCAGCAGTATCGGATTGGTGGTAAATATTTTAGTCGCATGGATTATGATGCGCGGTGCGGATACGAAAGAAAACTTAAATATGAGAGGCGCGTACTTGCACGTAATCAGCGATATGATCGGTTCAATCGGTGCCATTGTTGCCGCTTTACTTATCCTGTTCTTTGATTGGGGGTGGGCGGATCCATTGGCGAGCGTCTTTGTAGCTGCACTTGTGCTTCGAAGCGGATATCATTTAACGAAAGCTTCATTGCATATTTTAATGGAAGGTACACCTCAGGATGTAACTGTCGATGAAATCATTCAAACGATTGAAAAGTATGATGAAATAACAGCGCTTCATGACTTGCACATCTGGACAATTACGAGCGGATTAAATGCCTTGTCTTGCCACGTTGTTGTAAACGACGACTTGACGATTAAAGAAAGCGAGCAACTTTTAGATAAAGTTGAACATGATTTGCTTCATCAGAATATTCATCATGTAACGATTCAAGTAGAAACAAATACGCATCTGCATGATCGTTCGGTTTATTGTACAGCAAAGCAAGATGTAAGCCATCAGCATCATCACCATCATCATTAATCAATTATGCCTGGCGTATAGGAGAAAAGAGTGTTTAATCGTATGACAATGGAAAAAAGAACCCAACATGAATTGGATGAAGAAACATTGTTTGTCGTTTCGCAAACGTTCAAAGCGTTAAGCGATCCGACACGAATCCGTATTTTAAACATGCTATGCTGTGAAGAACATTCGGTAAATGACATTGCGGAAAAGCTCGATTTAAACCAGTCGGCGGTTTCCCACCAATTGCGTTTTTTAAAGAACTTGCGTTTAGTAAAGTTCAGGCGTGAAGGGACGACACTGTACTATACAAGTGCAGATGACCATGTTATCAACTTGCTTCACCAGGCAATTGATCACGCCCATCATTAAGTAATAAAATAACCAGCAACACGTAAAAGTTTTTTGATAAACTTTTACGTGTTTTTTATTGGTTTCGTCACTTTAGGATGTTGGGTATATCTATAAACGGAAATCACAAACTAAAATCATTGCCCATTTAAGGTTAATGCCGAAGCAAGACTATCGATTAAATCTATAATAATGGAGGTTTTTTTCTATATGAAAGTTGTAGCAATTGTAGGAAGTATCCGAAAAGAATCATACAATCTAAAAATCGCAAAATATATTCAGGGTCGTTATGCTGATAAATTTGATTTGGAAATTCTGGATTTAGCACCTCTACCAATGTACAACCAGGATATCGAAATAGAAGCTCCCGAAGCTGTACGTAACTTTAAGGCAAAAGTAAAAGAAGCAGATGCAGTGCTTTGGATAACACCTGAATACAACTCTACAATACCCGGTGTTTTAGGAAATGCGATCGACTGGCTAAGCCGAGTGGATAAAGTAATGAACGGCAAACCATCTATGATTATGGGTTCATCAATGGGGATGTTAGGTTCTGTCAAAGCTCAAATGCATTTACGCGATATTTTATTTGCAATCGGTCTAAATTCTCCGGTTTTACCAGGTAATGAAGTTTATATTGGGGTCGTTCATGAAAAAATTGATGCGCAAGGACAACTGACAGACGAAGCAACAATCGCATTTTTAGATGGCGTCATTGCAAATTTCCTGGAATGGATGAAACAGTTCTAATATTTTCTGCACCTCTTTTTAAGAAGAGGTGTTTTTTTATGAATTGAGTTTATGTGAAAATGTTGCCGCAAAACAGGAACTTCGACCGTAAGACAAATCGTTGAATGTGAAAAACAGCCATTTGTCAATAGATTAATGTTGCAGAAAAATAGGTTTTTAAGTGAAAGAAAACTCCCTAAATCGGCTTTTTTATTTACTATAGTTTTTTTCTATCAAAATTATAGGAAGTATCTAATGGACGAAAGACGAATCTCTCATTACAATGTAGATAAGGCGATTAAAAAATATAGTGTAACGGATTTTTTAATTGGCTATATGGATTTACAGAAATTCATCGTAACAACGAACTAAAAATACTATTTTGGGGTGATTGTTAATGGGAAAAGATTTAAGTCAATTCATCAGAAATGAAGCGTTTTTAAACAAAGTTGTATCAGCAGAGGAAGCCGCGTCTTGGATTGAAGACGGCATGAATCTGGGTATGAGTGGTTTTACGCTTTTCGGAGAGCCAAAAGAATTTCCGCTTGCACTTTCTAAACGAGGAGAGCAAGAAAAATTTAAAGTAAATCTTTATACAGGTGCATCATTAGGGCCAACTGCTGACCAATCAATGGCTGAAGCAGGAATCATCAACTTACGTGTGCCTTATCAAGGTAATGCGATTATGCGCGGTAAAATCAATAACGGAGAAATTTTCTATATTGATCAGCATTTATCACATACAGCGGAAGAAGTTCGTAAAGGTTCACTTGGTAAAATTGACTATGCAATCATTGAAGCAGCAGCAATTACAGAAGACGGTTTAGTCATTCCAACAGGTTCTGTAGGGAACTCACCGATCTTTGTAGAAAAAGCTGAAAATGTCATTATCGAAATTAATACAACTGCCCCAAAAGCATATGAAGGGCTTCATGATATTTATGTTCAAAAAGCGCAAGGTGAGCGTAAAGAAATTCCTATCTATAATACAGGGGATCGAATTGGTGAAATCGGTATTAGAGTAGACCCTAAGAAAGTAAAGGGAATTGTTTTATCGGAGCAGCCGGATATTCCTTCACCATTATTCGAGCCAAACGAAGAAACACAGAAGATTGCCGATAATTTGTTAGCATTCCTGGCAAATGAAGTGGAAGTAGGAAATTTACCGGAATCTTTAGCACCGCTTCAATCAGGCGTTGGTTCGGTAGCGAATGCCGTATTAAACGGAATGCAAAAATCTCAATTTAAAGATCTTGAAGTATTCTCGGAGGTACTGCAAGACGGTGTGTTTGACCTTATCGATGCGGGGATTGTTAAATTTGCTGCAGGTACGGCATTCTCACTTTCTAAAAAGCGTGTGGAATCACTAGCGGAAGACTTAGAAAAGTACAAGGATAAAATCATGTTCCGCCCACAGGAAATTTCGAATAATCCGGAAGTAATTCGTCGCTTAGGTGTTATTTCTTTTAACACAGCAATTGAAGTAGACATATACGGTAACGTCAATTCGACACATGTAAACGGCACGAAAATTATGAACGGTATTGGCGGTTCCGGGGACTTTGCACGTAATGCGCGCATTACAATTTTCGTAACTTCTTCATTAGCGAAAAACGGTGCTATTTCAACAATCGTTCCGTTCGTTTCACATATCGACCATACAGAGCACGATGTGGATGTAATCGTAACGGAGCAAGGCTATGCCGATCTTCGTGGTCTTCCACCAGTGAAGCGTGCAGAGAAATTGATTGAAATTGCACACCCGAAATATAAAGAACAATTACGTGCTTATTTCGAAGAGGCAAAAGAGAAAGTCGGCGGTCAAACACCGCATATCCTCGAAAAAGCATTCTCATTCCATAACAATCTAAAAGAGAATGGGACAATGTTATTTGAAGACGACAAAATCAAACATTAATGAGTAAAAAGGTAAAGGTGGCGTTTTAACATGGATGTAAGATTTCCGATTGGTCCATTGCAAGTACCTGATCAGGTGACACTTGACAATGTGAAGGAATGGTTACAACAAACGGAATCATTTACGACACGTTTAAGAGAAGTTGTTGATTCATTAAACGAAGAGCAGTTAAATAAAACTTACCGTGAAGGTGCGTGGACAGTGCGTCAGCTCGTTCATCATATTGCCGATTCACAGCTGAACATGTATCAGCGACTAAAGCTGGCACTAACGGATGACAATCCGACAGTACCGGGATTTAATGAAGAAAAGTGGGCTGTTCTGCCAGACAATGACTTACCTGTAGAAAGCTCGATTAAAATGCTTGAAGGTATTAACGAGCGCATCGTTTCGTTAGGTCAACATTTAACTGAAGACCAGCTTAAGCGGGAATTTACCCATGAAACAAACGGGCCGGTCACAGTTGCCGCAAAAGTGGCAAAATTGGCATGGCATGAGGAACATCATTTCGCTCATATCAAAATTGCGCTTTCAAATTAATTTGATTTTTATCGAATTGGCTTACCCGAATAGGTAAGCCAATTTTTTAATGGAACGTACTATTTTATCTCCTTGTATAAAAAGACGAGTCGTTCAATTTCTTCAAAGCCATTATTTTTATAAAACTTTTCTGCCGGTATATTACGGTTTGTGAGCAGTGTCATCGATTCTACTGATCTATCTTTCAACTGGATTTCCAAATAGTTCAGCATCGCTTTACCAATACCTTTATTTTGCAATGTCTGATCGACGCACATTTCATGGATGAAATATTCATCGCCACTATACCATTTCCGTTGCACTCCCATTATGAAGCCAAGCAGTTCGCCATTTTCTATAGCGATTACGCCTAGAAAGTTCGGGGTATTGTAGTAATCCGATAAATACTGGTGTGCACTATCATAGTTCCAGTTGTCATTCCATGGCTCTGCATTAAATACTTTGATAAATGTTTTTGTGCATATTGCTAAATCAGTTGCTTCCATTCTTTTAAAATCCACAATCAACCGCTCCCTTTATAGTTTTTTTGTAAAGCAAATAATGCGATTTGCCTCTGTAAAGCCTAATTTGAGATGAACATTTAAACTATCTACATTAGACAATTCACAGTCACTTGCAAACTCTGAACATCCTTTTGTTTTAGCCCACTGTTCACACGCTTGTACTAAATGTTGTGCAAAATGCTGTCTTCGGTAGGACTCTTCAACATATAAGCCTTCTAAATAACCAACCGGACTGGATTGTGTTCCTTCGACATAATCAAAACGAAGCTGACATTGTGCAAATCCAACCGGTTTTTCATCATCAAATGCTAAGAAAACGGAACTGTTCGGATTGTTAATAATGTCTTCCATGTTTTGTACGAATTCATGTAAATCATTGCCTGGCCATAGGAGTAAAGCAAATTGAGCTGCTGCGGATGCTTGGTTTAGTGTAGCTTCGTTAATCATAAGTTCCTCCTGTTTTTATTAAGATTAGTATGTTTACTATTATAGAATAAAATGGAAGGGGATAGTGGTTATATACGGAATTAAAAGACTAGTAAATTCAATAATCAGAAGGGAAAATGCAAGTAAAAATGGAATTCTTTTATGTAGCCGACAAAATAAAGGGGAGAACTTGCTTTGAGTAAATCATTTATTGACCAAGTACATTATATTCGAATTCCTGTAAGACATCTGGAATTGTCTGCACAATGGTATAGAGATGTATTAGGGCTCCAATTACTAGACAATACCCAGGAAAGAGCAATTTTAAAGATAAATGAAGGACCTTTCTTACTGATTTTAGTTCCTACTGGAGATGAAACATTTTCACATTTTACAATCGATAATAAACAAGAATTCAGCATTGGCTTTACCAGTCCTGAACTATCCAAATTTCATCAACACTTAATTGATCATCAAGTTAAGGTAGAGGAGATCAAAGAAGATAATGGTCATGCCTTTTTCCATTTTTATGATCCAAATGGTAATAAACTTCAAGTTCACTGGTGACTTTAAATTATGCAATAAGTTAGATAGGTAAGAACTAAAAAAGCAAGCCATACGATAAACGTAGGCTTACTTTATAATGGCTTTAATGCTTTTGTCTGTTCAATGTAAATAAAGGCATCATATCTTGAACCGACGTTGGACGGAACATAATTTCCGTACGCTTCATATTCAGGGTGATAGATGACACCAATTGCTCGATGCCCAATCCGGTCATTGAATAATTCCCGATTTTCATCAGTGAAAATCAATACCTTATCTTGCCCTCCAGCTGCATGGAGCTGTCCTTCCCATGTGTTGAGTTTGGAAGAGGGAACTGGGATTACTTGTAGAGGATCTCCCCAGCTGTCAGCAGCGATGACCGTTCCTTCATATGTTCCGAATCCGATGGCATAAGTATTGTCCTTTCCATACTGTTCACGGATAAGTTGACCGACATTGATCATTTGATCTTCTTTCATACTTGTGGCGGAAGCGTCCCCAATATGCGTATTATGTTCCCAAATAATGATTTTGGCATCTTCACCGTGGTACTTCAATAATTCGTTGATCGCTTCCACCATATGCGAATCGCGTGTATTCCATGAGATGGCATCTTGCATCATTTCACGGTAATATGTTTCGGCGTTCTTGGCGACAAGCGCATTCATCATGACATTTAAATCTGCTTCATGTTTGTTCGAGTACTGTTCCTTATTATTTCGTAGCGACCTCAATAAATCAGTGACTTCACGGACACATTCATCCGTAAATTGAGCAGTGGATAGAGCATAGTGCTCTGGCATTCTGTTGTAAGGCTCAAAGCAGGAAAATGCTTTCTTTGCATGTTCAAAATCTGCTTTGTACTTAGGGTTTTTAGATAAAAAGTGTATCACTTCATCCATCGATTCAAAGAGACTGTATAAATCAATGCCATAAAATCCGACTTTAGTGCTCAAAGCATTATTTTTATCTTTTAGCCACTCTACAAATTGTTCTACTTCTTCATTTGCCCACATCCATTGTGGCCACCGATTAAAAGATTCCTTCAAAATTGCAGCAGCATTTGCATTATCCTCTTCATAACCTTTTACGTAGCGGTTCACTGCCTGTGCAGACGGCCAGTCTCCTTCCACCGCGACAATATTGAAACCTTTTTGATTGATCAGCAATTTCGTTATCTCGGCGCGGACTGTATAAAACTCCGATGTACCATGCGAAGCTTCCCCGATCATCACAATTTTGGCATTTCCAATCGACTCGACAATTTTATTTAAACTTTGTTTGTTAAAGGGAATTGCATGCTCTTTTATTGCAGCTACCAGTTTTCTTGGCATGTTTTATTCGCTCCTTTCATACAACGTTATCATTCCCGTGTTACTCATATGAATACCCTGCTGCGTGTAATTTACTCTGGAACAAAGATGAAAAAACAGTTTATTGTTAAATTATTATGTATAAAAGTAAATTTAAGTGGTGATACTATTAGTGATGGTCGGTTAGCCATCGAATGATTTGGCGCATGATTCTTCGGAATCTTATGCGCCTTTAATTTTGCCCATTTTTACTTAAAGTAGCCAATCTTAATCTTTTTATAACTTTTAGGTTAGTTATTTTGTACTTTAGGGAAGTATGTAATATGATAGTTTTATACTAAACGTTGTAGGGAGAATGACATAATGAGCATTTATAATTATTTAGTAAAAAAAACAAATGGTGAGATCCTTTCGATGGAAACTTATCGAGATCAAGTAATGTTGATTGTGAATACGGCAAGCGGTTGCGGATTTACATTTCAATATGAAGACATGCAAAAGCTATATGAACGCTATGCAGATAAAGGGTTCACAGTTCTTTCATTTCCATGCAACCAATTTGGCGAGCAGAATCCGGAAGACGGGGAAACGTCCGCAAGACAATGCAAGCTACAGTTCGGTGTTACATATCCAGTGTTTGATAAAATCAATGTGAATGGCAACGAAACACATCCGCTATTCAATTATTTAAAACACGAAGTTGATTGTCCAGAATTTGTTCGTGAGACAATGCAGCAAAAACATTTATACAATACAATTCAAACAAACTATCCGGATTATTTAATCGGCCGCAATATTCGCTGGAACTTCACGAAGTTCCTTGTAGACCGTAATGGACATGTCATCCAACGTTTTGAGCCGGATGCTTCATTCCTAGATATCGAGAAGGCAATCGAAGAGTTGTTAATAACGGCAGCAGTAAAATAAAATGAAACGATTTAAAGCCCATTTCTTCGTTGGAAATGGGCTTTAATTTATGCATTTTTCTTTGTTCTTGTAGTAGTTGTTCGCTTTCTCGTTTTCGGCTTCTTCGTTTTATCAAGGGATGCTTGCAATGCGGACATTAAATCGGTCACATTATCAGGCAACGGTCGTTTTTCGTTTGCGACAACAGTACTTTCCGCTTTCTTTTCCTCGATCAGCTGCATAAGTGCCGTCCGGTAATCATCCGTGTATTTGGTCGGATCGAACTCGGTTGTCAATTGTTCAACAAGCATAAGGGCTGTATCAAGTTCCTTTTGCACGACTGCTTCAACACTCGGTATATTCGGAACATCCCCGACATCTCGGACTTCATCCGGGAAATGAATGATTTCCATCACTAATGTGTTTTTATAAACACGGACAATGGCCAGTTGCTCTTTCGATCGAATCGTAATTTTAGCCACACCGATTTTACCGGATTCCTCCAACGTTTTTCGTAATAGGACATATGCTTTTCCGCCCGTATTGTCAGGGGATAAATAGTACGTTTTTTCAAAATAGATCGGGTCAATTTCTTCCAGCTTCACAAAGTCTATAATCTCTACTGATTTATCTTCATTTTCTTTGCGCAAGTTTTCCAGGTCCTCTTCATCCAAAACGACGAATTTGTTCTTCGTATACTCGTACGCCTTTACGATATCTTCGTCTTTTACCTCTGCTTGACATCCTTCACACACCTTTTTGTAGCTGATTGGTGTATGACATTCCTTATGGAGCTGGCGAAGTTTAACATCTTTATTTTCAGTTGCCGCATGAAGTTTTACAGGAATATTTACTAAGCCAAAACTAATACTACCTTTCCAGACAGTATGCATGTTGTCACCTCATTTTTCCTTACTATGGGACTAAAAATTTAATTTATGTATTGTCTTTGAAAAAATAACAAAGGATAAATAGTAAAACGAAAGTTGGCCTTTATGTGAAACCAATGTTATTAACCGATGCACCGGAAATTCCATTAGGTGATGACTGGTTATACGAAACTAAATATGACGGTTATCGTTCTGTTTTAACTTGGGAAAAAGGTAATCAATCACCAATACTGAAAAGTCGAAATGGAAACATTTTAAATGAAAAATTCCCTGAAATTATTTGTTACTGTGAAAGTATTTATGACAAAATCAAAGCTTATTTACCGCTTGCCTTTGATGGGGAAGTCGTTTACTTAATAAACAACTTTCAAAGTAAATTCTCATTTGTACAAAAGCGGGGAAAAATGACGAACCTAAAAAATATTGAATCGAATGCAGATACATTCCCCTGTCATTATATTGTGTTTGATTTCCTGAAACTAAAAGGGAAAGATAAGGGAAATAGTCGGTTAACAACAAGAAAACAATTACTATCCGATCTTTTTGAACGTCTTAATTTAGCTGGAACGGTTCAATATAGCGATTCAAGAAGACTGCAAATGATCGATGTATTTGAAGATCCGCATTTACTTTGGCAAACAGTAAAGTCCCATAATGGGGAAGGAGTTATCGCTAAGAAGCGCAACAGCAAATGGCTGGAAGATACGAGAACGAAAAGCTGGCTGAAAATAAAAAACTGGAAGCATGTAAATGTCATTCTTACAAAATTTGATCAGTCAAACGGTTTCTTAAATGGTGCAATTTATAAAGAAGATATGCTTATGGAAATTGTGTCGTTTAAACATGGTTTATCTGAAGAAGAAAGCAAAACATTGATCGCCTTTTTTAAAACAAATGGAACACTGGTGGCGAAAAGTATATTTGAAATTCCTCCTTCAATTTGCGTTACCGTTGTCTGTATTGATTTTGACGGCAGTAAATTGAGAGAACCGCGCTTTCATTCTTTCCAGCATCATCTGGAGGTTTCAGATTGTAACTGGCACCAAATGCAAAGACAGTTAAACCCGATTCCGGAAAATGTAACAGTCACAAGTCCGGATAAACCGGTATTTCCTGCAACCAATATTACAAAGGATGATTACTTATATTATTTGCAGACGGTTGCCCCGATGATGCTGCCTTTTCTGCAAGACCGGCTATTGACAGTCATCCGTTATCCGCACGGGGTTCCCGGAGAAAGCTTTTACCAGAAAAACTATCCCGATAAATTGCCGGGTTTTATGACGACAAAGTTAGTGGACGACACCCATTTTATTTTATGTAATAATATTGAGTCCCTATTGTGGTTGGGCAATCAGCTCGCATTGGAATTTCATATTCCATTTCAGCCGGTTACTACAGAACAGCCGACAGAAATTGTCTTTGATTTGGATCCACCATCTGTTAATGAATTTGGAATGGCGGTAGATGCTGCATTGAAGTTCAAATCGATTTTGGATTATTTTGACCTGACAAGCTTTGTCAAAACGTCAGGCGGTAAAGGTATGCAAATTTATATTCCATTGCCGCCTCGCAAGTTCTCCTATGAAGAAACGGGTGTATTTACGGAGTTTATATGCCGATTCCTCGTTCAGCAATATCCTGATTCGTTCACAATCGAGCGGATGAAGAAAAACAGAGGAAAGAGGCTCTATTTGGATTATGTCCAGCATAGGGAAGGGAAAACGATTGTTGCACCCTATTCAGCACGCGGCAATAATAAAGGATTAATCGCCACACCGTTGTTATGGGAAGAAGTAAATGAAAAATTAACGCCCGATTTTTTCACGATACCGAATGTAATGGCGCGTTTAAATAGCATAGGCAATCCCTTTAAAGATTTTAGGCAAGCGGGTGAGCGGCAGCCATTCCGAACAGTTCTTGATCAAATAAAGGGGTAGTAAGTGTAGTTGGCAAGCATTCAACTTAAAAAAGCCTTCCGCAAGTAATGCGAAGGCTTTTTTACATTAAGAAGGATTAATTACAATTGGGGCGTCCTCATGATGAGCTTGATGACTCGGGGATAAATCATAAGCAATCAAAGTAACATTTAATTTTTGTTCCAGTTTCTTAATTTCTCCGATTTTATCGCGATCCAAATCGGCAAATTTCGTTTCTTCCACAAAAGTCACATCCTTTTTAAAGTATAGAGTTAGTATGAAAATTTATTTTATATTTATCCATACTGTATGGTATTAGAAAATTGACGGAGACAAATAAAAAAGAGAGATAAAATTATCTCTCAAGAATTAATAGCATTGTAGTTTAATGGATGAAGAATATTTGTAAATACATCTTTTTTTACAATAAAGTATGTTTTCTTATTATATGTAACAACTACTTGCCCTGGTTTAACAAATACTTTCGCTGTTTTTAAATTTGCATATGGCACACCTAATAATTTTTTAATGTTCATGATAATTACCCCTTTTTAAGTTTCTATTTTTGTTATTCCCAATATAATAATAGTTTAAAACTATTTCAGAAAACTTTATAAGGTTTACGTATGAATTAAAACTTTCGTCCCAATAGGCGTTCTAGATGATAGTTCTAGAACATCGTGATTAAACATTCTAATACATCCATGTGAGCGGTTCTTACCAATAGAAGACGGGTTATTCGTTCCGTGTATACCATAATGAGGTTGAGACAATCCCATCCAAAGCACGCCGAATGGTGCAGGAGGATTAAGTTGTTTATTGATAATGGTATAAGTTCCAGAAGGTGTTGGAGTCAATATTTTTCCAACTGCAATTGGGTAAACTTTTATAAGTTTATTGTCATCCATTAGCTTTAATTGATGTTCTAAAGTGGATATGTCAATCCATATCGCCATGAAGATCAACTCCATTTTTTAAATATAATATGAAGCAATATAGATAACGATTAATTAGAAGGAAGGAACCAAATATTTCACCTTTTTCTTTGGTAAATACAACAAAAAAAGACTTGAGCGACCACTCAAGTCCAAAAAATGACCACTTATAATAATATATGTTTCTTAACTGCAGTTAATGACTATTTCAAATTTTATTTTTGTGTCTTAACAACCGGAATATAAATATCACAAACTTTTCCTTCATCAAGCATACAACGGTCATCGTACAATTCAAAATCGTTACAACCAGGTGCGTACTCGTAACCAGACTTAGGGAACCATTCATTAAAAATATAATTCCATGTGCCTTGAATAGCAGCTACAAAGTTTGAGGCATCAGAAGGGGGTGTTGAAAAGACAGCATACGTTGCGGGAGATACTTCACGAACATGGTATTCGCCAGCAATTTCAGCACCGTCTTTTGGTTCGACCCCGATTACATATTCAAATTCTCCGGTTATCGGATCTTCCGGGAAGCATACACCGTATTCATCGTGCTTTTTAATAAAGTTTTCCGAATGAAGTTTTTCCATTCTTCCGCCACTTATATAGTCGTCCCAAAAAGCCGGGATGGCAGTTGAGTTTTCGCCGCCAGTTGACGTCGTTTTAATGGCATAACCAGCTAGTTTAATAGCAGGCAGTGTGACAAATTTAGGTTCCATAACAATTCCTCCAATAAAGTATTTGTACGTGCAGGCAAGGCTTGGCGGAAACGGACGATTACTGTGCGCATGCAGACGGTAAGTTCCTGGTGAACAGCCGTAATGACGCCGAAAAGCTTTACTGAATCCAGAGTGTGTTTCAAACCCATATTCTATCGAAATATCGAGAATCCGCTTGCCCGAAGAAAGTTCATGTGCGGCAAACGCAAGTCGGCGGTTCCGGACATAGTTCATCACCGAATATCCGGTACCCCATTGGAATACTCGGCTGAAATGCCATGTTGAATAGCCCGCTTGTGCAGCCAAAATATCCGGACTAATATTTTCAGTAATATTCTCGTCAATAAACTCTAAAATTATCTGTAAAGTTTCTCTTGTGTCCATTTAAATTCCCCCAGCTGTAAAGTGATTCGTACAGTAAAATCAGTATACCAGAGCTCTGGAGGAAAACTGTTCCAAAATTGCTGTATTTGGAAATTGAAAGAAAAAGTAAAGAAGCGTGATGATATTGGATTACTGGTTTAGTTTAAACACTTCATCAATTACCCTATTAAAAACAGAATATCGATTCATTATCCTTACAACTCATTCACTTTAGCGCTATAATACCTCTAGAGGTGAAGAGAATGTTTATTTCAGAAACAAAAGTAGAAGTACGCTATGCCGAGACAGATCAGATGGGTGTTGTGTATCATGCCAATTACATCATTTGGTGCGAAATCGGGCGTACGCAAATTGTGAAGGATCTAGGGTTTAACTATGCGAAGCTTGAAGAAGACGGCTATTTATCGCCTGTTATGGATTTCTCGATTCAATATAAAGCGGCAATGCGCTATGGACAAACGGCTACGGTTCGCACATGGATTGAGGAACATACGAAGCTGCGCACTACATACGGCTATGAAATTCTGCATGAAGACGGCACCGTTGCAGTAACGGCGAAGTCTCAACATATTTTAGTGAAAAAGGAAAACTTCCGTCCGGTCGCTTTGAAAAAAATTGACGCGGCATGGGATGCCAAATATGCGGAAGTTGCGAAAATTCAAAGTTAATCGACATGTCCTGTTAAATTGATAACAGGGCATTTTTTCTTTAACGAACTGACGAATATTGTTATAATCATATACGACCAAACGGAACTGTATATAAAAAAACTATGAGGGAGGTGTGTTCATGGCACCAAAAACAATCGCAAATATTCAAACCCGCTGTCATATTTTATTGACTAATACGGCACGTGATGCGATGAAGGAGCATGTTCCAGATGAACACGCCTTTTTTAATTTACAGCAATATTTCATTGTCGCGATTGAAAAAGTATCGGTCGATGCAGAGCAAACACATCTGAGCATCTTTTTCGATAATGATAAAAACGTAAAACTAAAAAACAAGTTTGAAGAACGTGTCGTCATCATGGACTGTGTATTTGACCGGAAAAACGGTCTTGTGGCGAAAAGCTTTCGAACACGCGGCAAAGGGACACCGGTTGTCACAAATCGCCGCGCCACAATGAAAATCCATTTCGTTGCATCCCGTATTAGCGGCCATACATACCAGGAGCCGTTCCTAAAAGCCATTGATGAACTGCCGATTGCACAGGAACGCTTTGACTATGTCAATAAGCGGATCAGCAGCTGGGAAGGCTATTTAAAAGTGTTAAACAAAAATGCGGATATTGAAGATATTCATGCCCGTTTTTCAAGTGTCACGTTCGATGCCGATTTTTCTCATATGACCGTTCGCATTAACAACCTCGATAAAAAGCAGTGGAAACAGCTGGAGGGCCTTAGTGCGCGTTTGCGCGGCTATGTTCAGGAAATTGGGGATGTTGCTAAAATCCGCCGCAACGAAAATACCGTTGAAATTGCATTAAAACCGTATTACAGCAATTTAGCGCGGAGAAATGAGCTTCAGTTCCAATCAGAAGATATCGAATTCTCCAATGCTGCGACGAAATCACAGCTAAAACGCCTGTTAAAAGGATTTGAGCGGTTAAAAGAAGGATTGGCCGCAAATGCGAACCTTGAAACGATTTTATTTGAAGATAAACCTGTCATCGCCGAGCGCAGAAAAACGGTTCCTCTCGATTTCCATAACCGGCTGAATCCGTATCAGCAGCAGGCAGTCGAAGGGGCGATGAGTTCCGAAGATCTTTATGTCATCCAAGGTCCGCCGGGTACTGGTAAAACGACGGTAATTTCGGAAATTTGCTATCAAAATGCAAAAGCAGGTTTGAAAACACTTGTTGCTTCCCAATCAAACTTAGCGGTAGACAATGCATTAAGCCGGCTTTTATCGAACAAAGATATCCGGATCTTGCGTTACGGCCGTACAGAAAGCATTGAAGAAGAAGGGAAAAAGTTCATTGAAGAAAATGTTGCGTCGTATTGGCAGGAGCAGACATTTGAAGCAATCGGGCATGAAATTTCGCTCCATGAAAGAAAAGAACAGCTATTAAATGATGAAATCAATGAAGCTCAAAATGGGATCGCCGCGCTTGAGCAAAAACAAAAAGAGCTTGAACTGCAAATTGAACAAAAAGAATCGGCAAAAGCAGAATTGCATGTTTTGGCCGAAAAGATTCTGGCATTAAAAAAAGAATTGACCGAATGCAAAAAAGAACTGGAAGACAATGAACGCAAACTGGAAAAACTGCAGGCAACACAAAGCACAGTAGCCGAAACCGTAGCGAATTTTGAACAGCAGGTAAAAGACGGATTAACTGTCGAGCAATTGACAGAACAAGCACAACAGTTGAAAGAAGCGAGAGAAAACTTCCAGCAGCAACTAACGCAAAGTCACTATAAAGCCCAACTGGATCAATTCCAGCAGCGTTTTGATGCTGTTAAAACGAAAATTGAAAAGGCCAATGAAACGTCACAGTATGATCTGCTTGTAGATAAAATTGCTTCGTTGAAAAAAGTATACGAAATTGAAGCGTTCATGAGTGAATACAATATTCGCCGAAACTATGCAATGGACCGTTTACTTACAGCGCTGGATCGAATTCAGCCGCAAATGGAGCAGTATAAGCCAATCAAAGATGTGAAAGAACGTCTGGAAAAGGCATTGCACTACAGCGAAACGGCGTTAGGGATCCATGTAACGCCGGACAGGCTGGATATGGGGCATCATTATACGCTGGAAGAAATTCAGGAGTTTTTGACGAAGCTGAGTATCGCTTTTAGGGACCGTCGTGTAAATGCTCAAAACGGCACTCGCTCCATCCAGGGGATTCATTTGCGCATGCAATATATCGAGCAGCTGAACAATAAATATATGGATGCGATCCGTGAAACGGTGCTTATTTTCGAGAAGCTGAAAGAGGAGATTATTCTTCAGTTTAAAGAGCAAAATGATGTGAAAGCACTGCAACTTCAGCAGCTGGAAGAAGAGGCAACCACGGTAAAATCCCAAATGGATGCGATCAATGAAAAAATTGATCCATCGGTTACGTTGAACCATTCCGCAGATGAGCTTGAAGAACTACTTGCAACAAATGAACTGGATCAGATGAAAACCGAAACACAACGCCAAAACCGTGAAAAGGTTGAGCTGCAACTGAACAAAAAAGCGGAAGAACTGGCAGTGTTAGATGAACAGATTGCCCTTGGTACTGAGTCTGTCGAACAGTTAACAGTTCGCTTTAAAGGAATCAACAGCGAAGGCGTCCAGCTTGAAAAACGCCGGACAGAACTCGAACAGCTGACAAAACTGAACCCAGAGCAGGCAATCATTGAAGTAAACGAAAAGATCGGGCTACTTACAGAAAAGATCGAGACGCTTGAAGTAAAAATCAGTTTGCTTCCGGTAACGGCAGAACTCCAAAAAGAATGGCACGGTTTACTGAAAAATGCCAATGCCCATGACTTGGACGAAATCCGCAAATTGTATGTGAAACATGCCAATGTGATCGGGACAACTTGTGTTGCATCGGCAAATAAAGAGTTTATGGACAACTATCCGACTTTTGATGTCGTAATTATTGATGAAGTTTCGAAAGCAACACCACCGGAACTGTTACTGCCGATGTTAAAAGGCGCAAAAATCATATTAGTTGGAGACCATCACCAGTTGCCGCCGCTTGTAGGCGATGCGACATTTGAAGAGACATTGGAGCAAGTTGTGAAAGAAAGTACAACATTTGAAGAAAAACGGGAGCTTGAAAAGTTACTGGAAGAATCATTGTTCGAGCGTCTTTATAACAATTTGCCATCGCAAAACAAAACGATGCTCGCACTCCAATATCGTATGCATAAAAATATTATGTCAACTATCACACCGTTTTACGAAAATGAATCCGAACAGCTGCAATGTGGTTTAGACGATTCAGATGCCGTACGTGATCATTTCCTTGAAACATCAAAAATTACACGAAATCACCATTTACTATGGCTTGATATTCCGAATGCCAAGCCGTATTTTGAAGAGCGTATGAAAGAAGGTTCGAGTTTATTCAATTTAGCGGAGCTGGAGCAGATTAAACAGCAGCTGCTTGAATTAAATGCCGCAACAGAACAGGCGAAAGCACAAGGGCTGATTGCTCAAGACGCATTAAAATCGGTGGGCGTTATTTCATTCTACGCGGAGCAGGTGAAACGCATCAATCGTCTGATCGAACAGGAAATCAGTGTACCGCATTTACACATCCGTACAGGATCTGTTGATAAATTCCAAGGGATGGAGATGGATGTGATTATCGTCAGCATGGTGCGGAATCATGACAATGAGCGCGGAGAAATCGGGTTTGCGAAAGATTACCGACGCCTGAATGTTGCCTTATCCCGCGCACGGGAACTGCTCATTATGGTCGGCAGTACCGAAATGTTTACAAAGCGTCCAAAGAGCGCGAAAACACGGGATATGTATGCACATGTATTAACGACAGTAAAAGAGCAGGACGGCTATTTTGCTGTGTAAAAACAGGGGGATTGGATTGAATGGATTTACAAAGTACAGTTACACAGCTGCAGAAAGAACTCATCCAAAACCCGTCCATTGAAATCAAAAAGCAAATGCAATACGCCATTCCAATTCACACATTGGAAGTGAAATATCACCCGGTAATGCGTAATGCCATGGATATTTTAATGAAGATGATGCTCATTTCATTTGAGAAGGCGAAGCTTAATAATGTGGAGCTTTTAGCCGAAATTTTATTGGTGGAACCGTTATTTATTCATGATTTGACGAATAAAATGTTACGACTGGGCATGATTGTGAAGGAACAGGAATTTGCACTAACTGCTAAAGGGAAAACACAGCTGGAATCGGGCATTTTTGAAGAGGAACTTGAAGAAACAAGTTATTTTGTTCAATACAGCCCGATTCATGAACGGCCATTGGTAGGTGATCTGGAAGAATTTGCAGATTTGGAAGAGTTTCCGGAGCCTTTCCCGACAATCGAAACAGAAGAAATCGAAGCGATTGAAGAGACGGTGCTGATTGAGTTCATTCAACAGCAACTTTCCGAACAACCGGTGGCGGAAGATGAAGTACCGCACTATATAACAAGTGTTGTTTCAACGGAATCGCTCCAGATAAATGATATACCGGTGATATGTTTTTTATTGTTTGATCAAAAAGAAAACAGGCATTTTGTACGGGTATACAATACATTGACACGTGTTTGGGATGAGCGACTGGAGACAATCTTATTTACTATAGAAAAAGAGCGGCTGCAGGAAGAGTAAAATAATATTTTTGGAATTATTGCAAAATTACAAAGTACATGATACACTAATGACAATTTAATAGTCTTATCAAGAGAAGCGGAGGGAACTTGGCCCTATGATGCTTCAGCAACCTCTAGTCCAACTAGAAAGGTGCTACTTCCAGCAAGGTGTTGACCTTGGCAGATAAGAACGGGTATAAGCCCCTCTCAATTCTGTTTTGCTGGAGTGAGAGGGGCTTTTTATATTGTTCTGGAACGGTTCGTTTCGCTCGTAAAACAATGCATTGCCTGAACACGACAGATTATTAAAAGTTTATTGAAAAAGTTTATGAGGGGGAAAGTGGAATGCCGATTAATATTCCAAAACATTTACCGGCGGGTGAGCTGCTTAGAAAAGAGAAGATTTTCGTCATGGAGGAAGACCGTGCGAAAACACAACAAATTCGACCGTTAAATATTTTAGTGTTTAATTTAATGCCTGAAAAAGAGAAAACCGAACTGCAATTGCTGCGCTTACTCGGTAATACACCATTACAGGTAGATGTGACATTTTTAAACACGGCTACATACGAATCAAAAAATGTTTCCAAATCGCATTTAGATACTTTTTACCGGACGTTTGATCAAGTGAAGCACCGTCGTTTTGATGGACTTATTATTACAGGAGCGCCAGTAGAGAAAATGGATTTTGAAGATGTAGGCTACTGGAATGAAATTACGCATGTTATGGACTGGGCAAATGAACATGTCACTTCGATCATGTATATATGTTGGGGCGCCCAAGCTGCCTTGTATCACCATTTTGGCATCGGAAAATTCGAATTGCCGAAAAAATGCTCCGGTGTTTATTCCCATGTGATCACGGATTTAACAGTAGATTTAGTGCGGGGCTTTAGTGATGAGTATGTGGCACCGCATTCACGCCATACATCGGTTTCGATTGATGAAGTGCGTGCCCATCCTGACTTGCGCTTACTAAGCTACTCGGATGATGCAGGCGTGTTTATCGTTCAATCGAAAAACAATAAACATATTATGATTACAGGGCATCTGGAATATGATGCAACGACATTATCGGATGAGTACTTCCGCGATATAGAGAAGGATCCGGACAATACGGAAATTCCGGTCAACTATTTCCCAAATAATGACCCGCTGCAGGCACCGAAAAATGTTTGGCGTGCCCATTCACATCTGTTGTTCTACAACTGGCTGAACTACTACGTATACCAAGAAACGCCGTATGAATGGCATTACGTCGATGAAAATATTGAATATCATATTTAATGCTTATATATTTAAAACTGTAACTTAACCCAAAAAGCTATTTTTCTCTAGGAGAAAAATAGCTTTTTTTGCTGAACGTTAAAAATTGATTTCCATTCCGGGTCGGACGCTTTCCGCGGGCGTGGCCTGAGCCTGTAGTCTCAGGCGTCACGCTATTCCCGCTGGAGTCGCCTCCCCTCCATTCCAATCAATTTTATAAATATCGGTTTCTAATAAAGAATTTTCTTCTTATTCAACGATATACTTTTACTTAGCATCCAACTTCTTTATTTAATTGCGACCCAGGCACGTTCGCGTTCAATCTGCAAACTGATTTCCCGCCCGAAGAAATCGCTTAATAATTCGTCTGTTAAAACAACTTCGCGTGCATTGGCTTCGACATTTTTTCCGTCTTTCATTAAAAGCACATGGCTAAAACAAGGCAAAATTTCTTCTACATGGTGCGTAACATAAATAAGGGTAGGGCCGTTTTCTGCTTCAGCAATCTGTTCAATCGTTTGGAGCAAGTTCTCCCGTTCGATTAAGTCCAGACCGCCACACGGCTCATCCAATATTAAAATTTCCGGATCTGCCATAATGGCCCTTGCTATTTGGACACGCTGACGTTCACCTTGTGACAAATGCTCGAATGATTTATTCGCTAAATGGTCACAGTGAAAATGCTTCATTATAGAAACCGCATGATCAATTTCTTCTTCCGTCACATCATTAAATAGGCGAAGGGCACCAAATTTGCCGCTGAGCACGATTTCAATCGCGTTATCCTGCCAGTTGAAATTATCGATCATCGCATTGCTGACCCAGCCGATCCGCGTCCGCAGTTTCGGTATATACGTCTTGCCATATGTTTCACCCAGTACTTGGACTTTACCTTCATTTGGCCAAATATAGCCGTTAATTACTTTCAGCAACGTTGTTTTGCCGGAGCCGTTTAACCCTAAAATGGCCCAATGCTGCCCCTTTTGTACATGCCAGCTTAAATCGTTTAAAATCTGTTTGTCATTGCGATATAAATGGATATTTTCAATATGTATCATTTAAAAACACCTCCACTTACTACTATGCACTTTTTTCCATTGTCGCGAAAGTATTTTTTGAAAATTGTAATAATTTAAATGTAAAAAAAAGAAAGCAAACGCATAATGTTTGCTCTCCTCATTATTTATATAACAACACTTTCGACACCTGCTGCGCGGTGGAACAGCTTTCCGTTCCATTTGAGCGCCCATTGTACGACAGGCCCTAAGCCGAACGCCATAAATACCGTACCGACTCCGACTGGTCCGCCCAATACAAAACCTAGTACAGCAACCGTTACTTCCATTGTCGTACGTGCACGGTTGACACTCCAACCAAGACGATGCACGAACAACAGCATTAACGTATCACGAGGTCCTACACCAAGGTTTGCGACCATATACATCCCGCAGCCGAAGCCCAGCAGGACAACGCCAACAACAAACGCCAATGTTTGTTCTAACAGCGTATTCGCATCCGGTAATACAATCAAAAATATATCAATAAATATCCCTGTCAGGAACATGTCCAAATAAGTTCCGACTTTCGGCAATCTTTTCGTGAAAAACGTATCGACAGCCAGAATGAGCAAGCCTAAAATAATAGACCACATACCGACCGTTAAGCCAAAGTTTTTTTGTAGTCCGATATGGAGGACATCCCATGACCCAACGCCAAGTATTTGTCCTTTAATCGTCAATGCGACGCCTAATGATAAAACAATGATGCCTGCAATAAAAAATACGCAGCGCCAATAAAATTCCTGTTTCACTTTCACATGTAATCCCTCATCAATCCTCGATATAATCCTTACTCATTATAACGATTGAATCGGCAAAAATGGATTTACAATAAATTCGAAACATTTGAACTTTTTGAGCGGCAAATTGTTCGTATCAGGAAGCGGAAACAGGGCATTTATTTTTCATACGAATAAGTTAATTCATCGGATGAATCGGCGACATCTACAACTAAATGATGTTCATTAAAAAACCATTCATCGGATTTTTCGATGTAGTAATGAATATCTTCCACAACCGTTTCAATACCTATTTCATGCGGCTGCTCCCGTGTCATCCCTAACGAAAACCCTTCATGAAAAGGTGAAGAACCTCCATATCGTGCATAAAAGCGAATAAAATCGCCTTTTTCTACTTCCATCTCTTGTTTAAACCAATTGAGTGCTTTTTCTGATAGTCTGATTTCCATATATTTCACCTCTACTGCCATTATGCAGTAAATAAAAAAAACTTACAAAGCTCGCGTTCTAAATTTTAGGTACAAAAAAAGACTGAAAGGAAACCCCTTCAGTCAATCGTTTAAAATCCTTTAATTTTCGGTTCAGTACCGGCTTTGATCCGCTTAATATTTTCACGGTGACGGTAAAAAATGAAGCCAGCCAGAACGACAACTAAAATGAATAATGCATATTCACCTGTTATCATCCAATGACCAATTACATAAATAACCGCTGCAGCGGATACAATCATAGATGACAAGCTGACCATCTTAGTTAACTTTAAGGCGATGACAAATACGATGATTAAGATTAAAAATAACGGTAAATTATAGCCTAAAATAACGCCGCCGCTCGTAGCAACCGCTTTTCCTCCACGGAAACTAGCGAAGATTGGGAACATATGGCCCGCAGCCGCGATGACACCTAAGATTAAAGGATGGACAGTGCTGTCTGCGAAAAACGGCAATAACGGAAGCAATACCGCAGCCGTTCCTTTCAATATATCAATAAGCAATACGGCGATGCCCGGTTTTTTGCCTAATACTCTAAATGTATTGGTCGTTCCTAAATTGCCGCTGCCTTGTTGTCGAATATCCGTTTTGTAAAAAATTTTGCCAATCCATAAAGCTGATGGAATGGAACCGATTAAATAAGCACAAATAATAATTAACGCGTTGATCAAGTGTTGTGCTCCTTTCGAATTCAGAATTACTACTTGGTACTAATAGTATGTATTGAATATTTTACAATGTTTTTTAATAGAAGGAAAGAGGTATTATTTTTTCGCCCACCGTAAAAAAACAGGGAAAAAGTTACATTTTATTGTTTGCTGCTGAAGGATATGCTTTTAAAGGTTCGTTTTTGATGATACAATTAATCTTTGCAAAGCCTAAATCAGTACCTTTAAACATTGACATCATGCATATTTGAGCGTACGATTAGGTAGTAAATAGAACGTTTGTTTGTATTTTTGGAGGGGATTACATTTGGTAAAAAACCAAACCGGTATTTCGTATAATGAAGATGCCATTCAAGTATTAGAAGGTTTAGAAGCCGTACGCAAAAGACCAGGGATGTATATTGGTTCTACAGATAGTCGAGGTCTTCACCACTTAGTGTATGAAATTGTTGACAATGCAGTGGATGAAGCGCTTGCTGGATTTGGACATCATATCATCGTGAAGATTCATGAAGATAACAGTATTAGCGTGCGTGACCATGGACGTGGTATGCCAACAGGTATGCATAAAATGGGTAAACCAACCCCTGAAATTATTTTCACCGTCCTTCATGCAGGCGGAAAGTTTGGACAAGGCGGCTATAAAACAAGTGGCGGTTTACATGGTGTTGGTTCATCTGTTGTAAACGCCTTATCAACATTCCTGGAAGTAACAATTTATCGTGATGGTCAAATTTACCGCCAGCGCTTTGAACAAGGCGGAAAACCGGCTACATCACTTGATATGATTGGAAAAACGAAGGAAACAGGAACACTCGTACACTTCCTGCCGGATCCATCGATTTTTTCAGTCGTTAAATATAATTATGATACATTGGCAGAGCGCTTACGCGAATCTGCGTTTTTATTAAAAGGTTTAAAAATTGAACTGATCGATGAGCGCGGAGAAGGAAAGCATGAAATTTTCCATTATGAAAGCGGTATTGAAGCGTTCGTCACATACTTAAACGAAGAAAAAGATGTATTGCATCCGGTTAAGTACGTAGAAGGCATCATTCAGGAAATTGAAGTGGAATTTGCACTGCAATTTAACGACGGCTATTCCGAAACGATTTTGTCGTTTGTTAACAATGTCCGTACACGTGATGGCGGTACCCACGAAACTGGTGCTAAAACAGCATTGACACGTGTGTTTAATGAATACGCCCGCAAAATCGGATTACTGAAAGAAAAAGATAAAAACCTGGAAGGCACGGATATTCGTGAAGGCCTGACAGCAATTGTTTCTGTACGTATTCCTGAAAATCTGCTGCAATTTGAAGGCCAGACAAAAGGGAAGCTTGGTACATCTGAAGCACGCTCAGCCGTTGATACCGTTGTTTCAGAGCAATTAATGTATGTACTTGAAGAAAACGCCGAGCTGTCGGCTTCTTTAGTACGTAAAGCAATCCGTGCCCAACAAGTGCGTGAAGCTGCACGTAAAGCACGTGATGACGCCCGTAACGGGAAAAAGAAAAAATCGAGTACGCTTCTGTCTGGTAAACTGACACCTGCACAGTCGAAAAATGCTTCAAGAAATGAATTATACCTGGTAGAGGGTGATTCTGCGGGCGGTTCGGCGAAGCAAGGTCGTGACCGTACATTCCAGGCGATTTTGCCATTGCGCGGTAAAGTAATCAACACCGAAAAGGCCAAGCTGCAGGACATTATGAAAAATGAAGAAATCGCGACGATTATCCATACGATCGGTGCCGGTGTCGGAGCTGAATTCTCGGTGGAAGATGCCGCTTACGATAAAGTTGTCATCATGACCGATGCCGATACAGATGGTGCCCATATTCAAGTATTATTGCTGACATTCTTCTACCGTTATATGCGTCCGCTTATCGAAGCAGGAAAAGTGTATATCGCGTTACCGCCTCTTTATAAAGTATCAAAAGGGTCGGGCAAAAAGCAGGAGCTTATGTATGCCTGGACTGAACAGGAGCTGAGTGCCGCAACGAAAAAAATCGGCAAAGGCTATATTATTCAGCGCTATAAAGGTTTAGGTGAGATGAATGCCGACCAGCTTTGGGATACAACGATGAATCCGGAAACACGTACATTAATCCGTGTGAAAATTGAAGATGGTGCACGTGCAGAACGTCGTATTACAACATTGATGGGCGATAAAGTAGAGCCCCGCCGTAAATGGATCGAATCAAACGTCAACTTCGGCATGGAAGAGGATGCAAGCATTTTAGAAAATGAATTCATCCAGCATGAGGAGGTTAACGAATAATGAGTTTTGTAGAAAAATTTCAAGATCTGCCCTTAGAAGAAGTAATGGGTGACCGTTTTGGTCGCTATTCCAAATATATTATTCAAGACCGAGCATTACCGGATACACGAGACGGGTTAAAACCTGTACAGCGTCGTATATTATATGCGATGTTCCATGAAGGTAATACTTTTGACAAACCGTTCCGTAAATCGGCAAAAACAGTCGGTAATGTAATCGGTAACTATCATCCGCACGGTGATACTTCGGTATATGATGCGATGGTCCGTATGAGTCAGGACTGGAAAAGCCGTCATATGCTGATCGAGATGCATGGTAACAACGGTTCTGTCGATGGTGACCCGCCAGCCGCAATGCGTTATACGGAAGCACGTCTTTCGGCAATTGCCGCAGAACTATTACGTGATATTAATAAAAATACAGTTGAATTCGTACCAAACTTTGATGATCAGGATATGGAACCGACTGTATTGCCATCTCGATTCCCGAATTTACTAGTCAACGGCGCAACAGGGATTTCGGCCGGTTATGCGACGGATATTCCGCCACATAATCTGCAGGAAGCACTTGATGCGGTTTTAATGCGTCTGGACAACAAAAACTGTACAGTCGATGAACTGATGACCGTTATTAAAGGTCCTGATTTTCCTACGGGCGGGATCATTCAAGGTGTTGACGGAATAAAAAAAGCGTACGAAACAGGTAAAGGGAAAATCATTGTCCGTTCACGTACAGAAATTGAGCAATTAAAAGGCAATAAAGAGCAAATTATCATTACCGAAATCCCGTTTGAAGTAAATAAGGCCAACATGATCCGTAAAATGGACGAACTTCGCGTAAATGATCGCCGTTTAGACGGTATTTCCGAAATTCGCGATGAATCGGACCGTGACGGTTTACGAATTGTTGTAGAGCTGAAAAAAGATGTGCCTGCACAAGGGATTTTAAATTTCCTATTAAAATCAACGGATTTGCAAGTTTCATATAACTTCAATATGATTGCGATTCATAACCGTCGTCCGATGATGATGACATTGCCGCTCATGTTGGATGCGTACATTGATCACCAGAAGGAAATCGTTCGCCGCAGATCCCAATATGACTTAACAAAAGCAGAAGATCGCTTACATATCGTTGAAGGTCTTATGAAAGCCTTATCCATCTTAGATGAAGTGATTGAAACAATCCGTGCATCGAAAGATAAACGCGATGCGAAAAATAACATTATCGAAAAATTCGGCTTTTCGGAAGAACAGGCTGAAGCAATTGTCAGCCTTCAACTTTACCGTTTAACAAATACTGATATTACACAACTGCAAAAAGAGCAAGATGAATTACATGAGCTTGTTGTGAAACTGAAAGCTATTTTAGAGGACGAAAAGAAATTGATCCGTGTTATTAAATCTGAATTGAACGATATTAAAAAACGTTTTACTGTTCCTCGTCTTTCTACAATTGAAGCAGAAATCGAAGAAATTAAAGTAACGCGCGATGTATTGGTGCCAAGTGAAGAAGTTGTCGTAACCGTGACAAAAGACGGCTATGTAAAACGGACAAGCCTTCGTTCACACAGTGCGTCAAACGGCAAGGATTTTGCTATGAAGGATTCCGATTACTTGCTGTATGAAGCGAACTTGAATACGCAGCATCATTTACTCCTGTTTACGAGTAAAGGTCATTACATTTACCAGCCGGTACATGAATTGCCGGATATTCGCTGGAAAGATCTCGGACAGCATATTTCAAGTATTGTGCCGATCGACTCAAATGAAGAAATTATCGAAGTCATCGGTATTGAAACGTTCGAGCAACCGAATATGTATGTATTTACCGCTACAAAAGAGGGGCAAATTAAGCGTTCGGCACTTGCCGATTACATCGTCACTCGTTATTCGAAACCGATTAAGACAATGAATTTAAAAGGTGAAGACGAGATGATTTTTGCGCGTCTTGTTACAGATAAGGAAGAAGTATTGCTTTCTACAAATACGAGCTATACAATCCGATTCCCTATGGAAGATCTTCCGGTAACAGGGGTAAAAACAGCAGGAGTGAAAGGGATTATTGTTAAAGAGGGCGAGTATCTTGCAGCGGTTGCATTATTAAATCCGGAGCAGGAACAAGAACTCGTTATCGTCACACAGCGCGGTGCCGTTAAACGAATGCTGTTGTCGGAACTTGAACTTGGCAACCGTGCAAAACGCGGTGTCGTTATATTAAAAGAGTTAAAATCGAACCCGCATCGTATTTATACAATTTTAGTTGTTAACTTTAGAAATACATTTACAATCGAAACCGAAAAAGGTATACAGGAAACAATTTCAGTGACATCCTTAACGAGAGCGGACCGTTATTCAAACGGTTCACTACGAATTGATACAGAAGGTGATGGGGCAATCTGCCGCGCCTATGTTGAAAAGACAGAGTAGGGTTTTATGTATATTAGCCGGAATTAAAACATATGATAAAAGTAATTCATTGACATGAAAGGCATACTTTCATACAATGAAGTTAGTAAGATTCATGCGTGATGGATCTACAGTAGTACAGAGCGGTTGGGTGGCCCCCAATCGCTTTTTTATTTACCCTTTTTTAATAGAAATTAAAAACACCACCTAGATGGCTAGTCTAAGTGGTGAAAATAAATTTTTTACAGCATCATTCGGAAAAAACGATAGATGGTATCGACAATACGAAAAATGTCTGTCGCATAACGAAAAATGGCGAGTTTTTCCTTACGCTTTTTTTCCGAAACAGCCTTAGCCTTTTCTTTGCGTGATGGATAAGACACAGTAGTACACCTCCTTTACAAAAGGAGTCAGCTGGATGCTGCTTTTCTATTGTACCATGAAATATTAAGGAGAATATTCCTGTTTTTAATAGAATAAAAGCATAGTAAAAGCGTCAAATTCCGGCAAGAAATTCTCCGGATTTTGACGCTTTTTTAGTCGTGAGCGTTTTGACAAAATTCCATTTTTGATCAGGCGGTAAAAGGATATTATTCTGCTTGACCGCTCCGATCGTAAATTCCGTGTAATCTTCCTCGACGACAAACTGGTAAATATCCTGCTGTTCATCGTTCTTTCCTGTAAACTGGACGACATGCTGGCCATTTCGGGCGGTAAAGTACTCCCAATACGTCAATTCATAATGGCCATCAAATACTTCACCAATGAGCAACTCTTCGTTAAAAGGCCACTGCTGCGCTTTTACATAATCGATATAAGGGGATTCCGTCTCAATTTCTTTCCCGTTCAGTACAAAGCCGACAATACAGCCCATCACTACGACACAAATGAATACGCGTAAATGTTGTCCAAGCGTCATCGCTTCACTCCTCAAGATAGAATAGGGGAGATTTCATGAAAACAGTAAAGTTATAAAAAATCAGCCTCTAACATTGTTAGAAGCTGATTCGTTTTTCCTCAACTCGTCAAAGAAAGGAAGGTTATTTTTAGTGAGAAATGTCTTGTACAGAAATACCTGTTTGAGCTTTTACTTCAACTTCACGGTATTTCAGATCATTTCTTTCTTTAGAAATTAATGTACCGATAAATCCGCCTAAGAAACCAAGAGGTACAGAAATTAATGCCGGGTTCGTTAACATAATTAACGGTTCACCAACAAAGATTGCTTTACCTTCAACCGGATTCCATACGTTAGGAGATACGGCAACTAAAATCAATGCAGAGATTAAACCTGTTAACATTGCTGTAACAGCACCTGATGTGTTGAAACGTTTCCAGTAGATTGTGTAGATGATTACCGGTAAGTTTGCTGATGCCGCGATACAGAATGCTAACGATACTAAGAAGGCAACGTTTAATGTTTGAGCACCTAAAGCTAATAGAATCGAAACAATTGAGATAATAATTGAACCGATACGCGCTGCTTTAACCGCTTCTTGTTCAGTAACTTTACCTTTTTTTATAATTTGACCGTAAATATCATGTGATAGGGCAGATGCACCAGAAAGTACTAATCCTGCTACTACCGCTAAGATTGTCGCGAATGCTACCGCACACACGAATGAGAATAAGATGTCGCCACCAAGCGCTTGTGCTAATAATGGGGCAGCCATATTACCTGCCGGGTTCGCTGCTACGATTTCGTCTTTACCAACGAATGCTGCTGCACCGAAACCTAGGAAAATCGTTAATACATAGAATAAACCAACAATCCAAGTAGCCCAAATTACTGAAGAACGAGCTGTTTGAGCGTCTTTTACTGTGAAGAAACGCATTAGGATGTGTGGAAGACCCGCTGTACCAAGTACTAATGCCAACAGCATTGAAATTGTATCAATACCGTTTGTATAACGTAAACCTGGATTTAAGTAAGCTTCACCATGCTCTGTTGCCGTTGTCATTTGTGTAAACATGTTCGCAATAGAGAAGTCGAATTTTGCTAATACTAAGAATGAAATAATAACGGTACCTAACATTAATAGACATGCTTTGATGATCTGTACCCAAGATGTTGCTGTCATACCACCGAATAATACGTAAATTGTCATCATGACACCAACTAAAAGTACCGCCATCCAGTATTCAATACCTAACAGTAATTGAATAAGTGCACCTGCACCTACAAGCTGAGCGATCATGTAGAACAATACGATTGTAATTGTAGATAATGCTGCTGTACCACGAACTTTTGCTTTATCGAAACGAGCTGTAATCATGTCGGCTAATGTGAATCGGCCTAAGTTACGTAATGGCTCTGCTACGATATATAAAACTACTAAATAGGCTACTAGGTAACCGATCGAGAAGAAGAAGCCATCGAATCCGAATAATGCAATCGAACCCGCGATACCTAAGAATGATGCTGCTGATAAGTAGTCACCAGCAATGGCCATACCATTTTGCCAGCCCGTTAATCCGCCGCCAGCTGTGTAGAAATCCGACGCACTAGATGTACGTTTAGATGCCCACCAAGTAATGACTAAAGTTAAACCTACGATTGCTACGAAGAAGAATATCGCTGTAAAACTCATTTGCTTCTACCTCCTTCATATTCCGCAATAATCGATTTCGCTTCTGCGTCATATTTGTTAGCACGTGCTACATAGAAGTGAGCTAATCCCCAAGTCATTACGAACAACCCTGCCGAATAAAGCCATACCCATGTAATATCACCAATCGCTTTTTGATGTAAGATTTCTGTAAACGAAGTTAAGATTGGTAGTAACATATAAAGTACTAAAAAGATTGCGGTAATCGACCATAAAAATGAATTCTTTTTCCGCGCCAGTTGCCTGAAAGATTGCTGCGATGCAATTCTCTCATAATCAATAATTGGCTTTTGATTATTCCCCATAAACATTCCCCCATTTTGTGATAATTATTACTGCTTAATGTACGTAAAATTCTGCTTTTAGGATTTTACATTTTCATTCTATTTTAGCTGTAACAAAATTGCAACACTTTTTAAATAAATTATGTGGAAAAATTTTTTGAAAAAATAAGTTTAATAGAGAAAAAATAATACATTAAGAGGAGAATATTAAATTGTTATATTTTGGATAATCGATGGAAAGGTAGTATTTACATGGGTTTGAAGGGGTCAAAACGTTAAATAATTACAAAAAATCAGAAAATTAATTATAAGAAAATATTATTCAATTCTATAAGTAAAAGTAATATTTAAAAAATGATTTATTTTACAAAAAAATAAATTCAGTATATTCGAAAAGTTATATTCATGTAAAAAATGGTATAAAAAAGCAAAAAACTGCTCGGAAATAGCAAATATTTTCGAGACAGTTTTTATTTATTAAAATCTATTGTTCTAATTTACTTTCTTCTAATAATTAATGGGAAACATCTTGTACAGAAATACCTGTATGTGCTTTAACGCGGATCTCTTTATAAACACGTTCTGCCTCTGCTTGTTCCACTTTGTGTGCTGTTAATATCGAACCTAGGTATCCTGCAAAGAAGCTTAAAGGAATCGTAATAATGGCAGGAACCGCTAAATTTACGATTGGTTCACCAACAAAAATTGCATTTCCTGTAGGACTCCAAATGTTTGGACCGAGCGCACCTAATACTAGACACGATACTAAACCAGTTACCATTGCCGCAACCGCGCCGTTTGCATTGAATTTCTTCCAATAGATCGTATAAAGGATAACCGGTAAGTTTGCCGATGCCCCGATACAAAATGCAAACGATACTAGGAAGGAAACATTTAAACTTTGTGCAAATAATGCTAAAAGGATCGAAACAATCGCAATGGAAATAGAACCGATTCTTGCTGCTAATACTTGTTGCTTTTCCGTTAATTTCCCTTCTTTTAGAATCTCACCATAGATATCATGCGAAATCGCCGATGCACCTGTTAATACTAAACCGGATACAACCGCTAATATAGTAGCAAACGCAACCGCACAAATGAATGATAGTAAAATATTGCCTCCTAAAAACTCTGCCAACAGTGGGGCAGCTGTGTTACCTGCAGCATTTTCTGCGATGATTTTATCAAATCCGACGAAATGCATTGCACCAAAACCTAAGAAAATTGTCAGCGAGAAGAAGATCGCCGTAATCCATGTTGTCCATGAAATCGATGCACGGGCCGTTTTCGCATCTTTTACTGTAAAGAATCGCATTAAAATATGCGGTAAACCAGATGTACCAAGCACTAACGCAAGCATCATCGAAACTGAGTCGATCGTAGATGTGTACTTCATACCAGGCACTAAATATTCGTCCCCGTAATTTGTGCTGACCGTATCAAACATTTTCACTAAATTGAAATCAAACTTCGAGAATACTAAAAATGCTAGTAATGTCGTACCGAACAATAATAGACCTGCTTTAATAATCTGTACCCAGCTCGTTGCCGTCATTCCGCCGAACAGTACATACGTCGTCATCATGACACCTACTATTAAAACAGCCATCCAATACTCGATACCGAATAAAAGTTTAATTAATGCACCGGCACCAACTAATTGGGCAATCATATATAAAATGACGATAATAATCGTACCTGTAGCCGCTACACCGCGAATCCGTTTTTCATTAAAACGAGCTGTCAGCATATCCGCCAATGTATAGCGTCCTAAATTACGCATCGGTTCTGCTATTATATATAGAAGAACTAAGTTTGCTACGACATATCCGACAGAGAAGAAGAAGCCGTCAAAGCCTGTTAATGCAATCGCTCCGGAAACCCCTAAAAACGCGGCCGCAGATAAGTAGTCGCCAGCAATGGCAAATCCGTTTTGCCAACCTTTTAAACCACCGCCAGCTGTGTAGAAATCACTTGCTGAAGAAGTTCTCCTAGCAGCGATATATGTAACGATCAGTGTTAACCCTACGATACCAATAAAGAAACCTGCTGAAACGAGATTCATCGTTATGCACCTGCCTTTTCATATTCTTGTAAAACAGCAGCTGCAGCTTTATCGAATTTAGATGCCATTTTTACGTAGAGTGTACATAAAATAATTGTCATAATGAACAGGGCAAGCGAGTATACCCATACCCAAGTAATACTGCCAACAGCCTTCTGTTGTAACACAGGTGTGAATGCCAGTACCGGTAGTAAGATGTAAAATGTCAAAAACGTTATAGTTATTCCGAATAAAAATGTGTTTTTCTTCTTTACAAACTGATTAAATGTTTCCATGCGATCGATTTTGTCATAGTTAATGCCATCGCATTTCGCTGAGATTTTGTCCCCTAATTGACTCAACGGAATTCCCCCTTATGAAAAATTATTCTGTTTTAAACGGCATATTACTATTTGATTCCGTTAATAGTACTCATTGTAAGAGGGGATAGAATATAATGCAATAACATTTTTTCAGAAAAGTTGGAATGTTTAAAATGGGAATGGAGTAGAATTATCAAGTTTTAAGGAGATAAAATTGAAGGAGATGTTTTTGAAATTTACAAAGGATTATTATTTGCGAAAAGGAAAGTAATGAAAAACATATTTTAGCTAGAAATTAAAATACATAAAGCACAATATTATATTTCGATACCTAAAATATCTGTAATTCATGCTGATTTCGAGTAATTCAGTACATTGTACTATAACACAAAAGGGATAGTAAAAATCTGATATACTAACAATGTGAAAATTTTTATTTTATCGTAAGGAGTTTATTTGAAGAAAAGAAAACTAGTTATTTACAGAAAATGAAAGTGAAATAATAATATTTTGACTATACATGAGAAAAAACCCGAGATATTATAAATGAATAATCAAAAAAGTATTAAATCGGAGGGATACAATGTTGAATTTGAATACAAAGCGGTTAACATTTGAACGTTATACGGAAAAGGATCTTCCTCATGTGATAGACCTCGTTTCGGACACTTTCATGATGAAATTTATTGGCAATGGACAAATAAAGGACAAACAATATGCGATTCATTTGATCGAACGTATGATTGAACAGTATCAAAACTTTGGGGATTACGGGTTACATAAACTGATCCATCGTCAAACCGGAGAATTTATCGGACACGCGGGGCTTGTTGCACAAGTCATTGACGATACATTTGAAATTGAGCTCGGGTACTGGATTAAACGTGCTTATTGGGGACAAGGCTACGGGTTTGAAGCAGCACATGCTCTTGCGGAATATGCAGATGAAGAAATATGGTTGCACCGGTATATTTCAGCGATTCAAGTAGGTAATGAAGGATCTAAAAGAATTGCATTGAAAAATGGGATGCATTTGGAGAAAATCATTGAAATGGATGGGAAAATGGTTGAAATATTTGTTAAGCTCAATTCATTTGAAGAAGATGAAACGGAAGCGTTATAAGAGGAGTATCGACAGATTGTGAAAACGTATTTTGAAAGCTATGAACAGTATAAAAGGCAAGGAAATTCAATTAAAACAACGACCATTACAGCAAAACAGTTGCTGCCGGCGCTTATTGCCCATATGGAGCGCATGGACAGGCAGTTTACGCTTCATATTAACGGCCAGCTGCCAATGCCGATCGATTCTTTAATTAAGGAAGCTTTTGATCAGTGCCATCTAGAACAGCCATTTTATACCCAGCATTGTGAAAAGCGCAGCTATAAATATCGCCAATTAACAAAGAATCGGGTTAAAGTGGAATTTACAATGCGTTACCGGATGGCGCGGCAGGAAGAAAAATGGATCGTTAATGAAATTCAAGCCATTATTAAGAAGCGAATTCATCCAGACATGTCTGCGCTGCAAAAGGTTTTCATTGTTCATGACTATATTGCAAGAACGTATAGCTATGAACGTCATACAGATGGATCGCCGTTTGCTGTGTATACGTTTATGAATGAAAAACATGGTGTTTGTATGGCGTATGCGCTTCTATTTGAAAAGATGATGGAAGCTCTGGAGATCCCTTGTTATTATGTGATCGGAAAAGCGGCGGGTGAGGGAACAGAGGGGCATGCTTGGAATATGGTTCAGATTGATGATCATTGGTATCATGTGGACGTGACTTGGGATGATATCGGTTCGATTCCTGGTAAAGAAGTTCGCTATCGTTATTTTTTAGTTGCGGATGAGAAAATGCGTCTTGATCATGAATGGAATGAAAATCATTATCCAATGTGTACAAGTAAAAAATTTGAAGCAATTCATCGTTTATATGATGGCTGTCTCGTTAATACTAGTTTATATTATGCTCATCCTCGAAATGGTCATTTGTATGAAATGAACTTTGCTGATGATCCTTTTCAGACAAAACAGAAACTTATTGTTAAAATTCAATTTTGTTTCTATATAAATGGATTTTTGTATTTCAGGAATGATTCTCATAATGGCTATTTGTATCAATTGGCGTTAGATGCTGATGAATTGACACAGCTAAGCGCGGAACAAGTTATACGAATCTATGAAACTGATACGACATTAGAAGTCTTGTATGCAGATCAAACGACTGAAAGCATTCAGAAATCAATTTCTGCGGATATAGTAAGTGAAGATTCATTATCATTTGAAACTGCTGAAAATTGCTTGGAAGTCCTGTTAAATACGTTTGGTGACAGTTGGGTAGCGACAGTAGATCAGCAAGATGATTGTATGCCAATTGTGTTTAAAAGCGCGGATGGAATCGAATTGTATGTAGATGAACATTATAAACAACTAACGGTAGATTTATATATTAATAGAGGTTTACATATTCAAATGACGAGTAACCGAAAAAACGTGGAATTTAAACAGCCGGCACAATTGAAGTTGCCAATTACATTAATACCAGGCTCAGAAAAACAATTAAGTAAACAAAACGCGTTGGAGTATTTTGCTGATGATGAGTTTATCTATATACAGTTATATAAAAGCGTGACGATCCAACTGAAAAAGTAAACAAATGGCCATAATATAACGGGTCCGGTTATATTATGGCTATTTCAGCAAAAAACGCATTTTGTCTCACTGTTATAAGTATACTTTTGAAACGAGACTTAACTTCCTATAATATATATTATGACCGTGTCCCTATTTTAGAAATTAACATTAAATAAAATATACATTGTTCCTGTCGCCTTTTTATATATCTACGTTCTACGTTACTTCATACATTTAATTGGAGCAACTTTCTCTTATGATTATAAAATTAAGCTATTTCAGCTTTTATACCTCAATAGCTTAAAAAAATAATTTTTTTTATATATTTTTTGTACATCAACAAATATATATGTGACTATTGTTTCTCCAACTTTGCATCCAATCAACTCATCTCTGTCCGCGCTTCTTTAATCAACTTGATCTTTAGGATGATTTTTACGATGAAGCTCAGTAAGATCTTTTATATAATATAAAGAATAGTCATCGTTAATATCCACTTCAAAAAAGTAATAATTTTGAGTTTCTATATCTATAACTTCTAATTCAAACAAACCCATTCCTCTCATGTAATCGATTTCTTCAGATTTTAAATTTTCTCTAGCAATGCCATAGTTCGTTTCAATATAGCTTTTCGCATAGTTGTATGCGATCGCGCTCCGAGATTTAGAATTAAAATAATTGTAATTAACAAAAATTACTATTATACAAAATAATAGATTAAAGATAATTATTTTTTTCATTTTCCTCTCCTTCCGCCGTAATTTTTAAAGTCCGTGGAACAATGATAATCTTCGAATGAAAATTAGTATTCTCTCTCAAAATTTCCATTCCATAAGCGAACTTTATTTACTAATTGGTTGCTTTCATTAACCGTTAGTTTATAAATGTCAGGTTTTGTTGTAGTCTTCCAAAAGCTAATATCAAACGATCATCAAAAGTGATTCATAATATTTGTCAGGATATTTCCATGGATTCCTATAGCAATTTTTTCCCTTTGTATTTATGCAATAGTTCATATAATGCTGCAATTCCCCGTTCTTTAACTTCACGACTAGTTTCTCCACCCGGATAAGAGAAATTTTGATTTTCAAACGCATATTTAAATGCTTCTATTGGATCTTCAAAAATATAATCATTCGCAGTTAAACAACCTTCTCTAAAACGGTCATCCTTTTCAATTTCTTTGTCAATCAATTTCGAAAGACCTTCTACAGTCTCAATTGCTCTCATGTATGGACTGGATACGATATAATCAATGGATTCTGAACTCAGTATTTCTGTCACTTTATCAGCATCATTTCTACCTTTGTCGGATAATCCTCTAGATTCTTCATTTTCTAAATCAAAAACTGAATGTGCGTGTCTCACAAAATATATTTCTGTGTTCATCGTTAAATCCTGCCTTTCCTCTTTACAATTAAAGTATACTAGTTAATTGATAAAATGGTATTAAAAGTATTTGAATCTTTCGAAATCCGCGCTCTGTTTTAAAGCTTCCAGGATAACAAGCCCCACCATTTTTTAAAAACCCAAAACAAAACAGAAAATACGAATTTGTATAAAGGGAATTGCTCCAGGGTAGACTTTTTAAAGAAAAATCTGGAGGTGTGTTTAACATGTTAGAGAAAAAATTAGCTCTTCATGAAACAATGGAATTTCATGAAGTTATAAACTTTATGACAACTAGTTTACTTAAATCAAAGTTAAGTCAAGGTGTCGTCTTTGATGATGATTTAAGAGCCTTATTAGACAAAAATGTAAAATTATCTACCCCAGCACTTGCCGCAATGGTTAAGCTCTATTCTAAATCGGAACTGGTATATTAGGAGGTCAATTTTATGGAAGACTATTTAGATCCGATCAATTCAATTGGAATGCCTGAACTAACGGATTCTGGAGTTGCGCTTGAGTTTTTGCTTACAACAAAGACGGGAATTCGAAATCTTTCAATCGCCTTAACCGAAACAGCTTCCCCGGCACTACAAAAAATTATGAGAACGCAACTGAATGTGATGATTGATCTATATTTTGAGATTTCTGAGCTTATGATGAAAAAAGAATGGCTGAAGCCTTATCATCTGGAAGGTCAAAAAGAGTTGGATATTAAATCTGCTGAAAATGCGATAAGTATTGCCCAGTTGGATCTATTTCCTAAGAGCATGAACCGCAAAGGAATGTTCCCTACCCCACCAAAAAAGTAAACGGAAACGAGGGATTTTTTAATGAAAGCTGTTACTTTTCAAGGTATAAAAAATGTTGAGGTCAAGGAAGTAAAAGACCCTAAAATAAAAAAAGCCGATGATATTATAATCCGTCTCACAACAACAGCCATATGCGGATCAGATTTGCATTTGATGCATGGAATGATACCAAATATAGGCCAAGATTATGTTGTTGGCCATGAACCAATGGGAATTGTGGAAGAAGTCGGCAAGGATGTGACGAAGGTAAAAAAAGGTGACCGGGTTGTCATTCCCTTTAATGTCGCATGCGGTCAATGCTGGTATTGCAATCACGAGCTGGAAAGTCAATGTGATAATGCGAATGACAATGGTGAAATGGGCGCCTACTTCGGTTATTCAGACACAACAGGAGGGTTTCCTGGAGGCCAGGCCGAGTATATGCGTGTTCCCTATGGCAATTTCCTCCCTTTTAAAATTCCGGAGAAATCTGAAGTTCCTGATGAAAGTCTCGTTCTCCTTGCTGATGCTGCCTCTACTGCTTTTTGGAGTGTAGAAAATGCCGGTGTGAAAAAAGGAGATACAGTTGTTATTCTTGGTTGCGGACCTGTTGGACTATTGGCGCAAAAATTTACTTGGTTAAAAGGTGCAGAAAGAGTAATCGCAGTTGACTATGTAGGATATCGTCTCAAACACGCTAAAAAGACAAATAAAGTTGAAATCGTTAATTTTGAAGACCATGAAAATTGTGGTGAATATTTAAAAGAGATTACAAAAGGCGGCGCGGACGTAGTTATTGATTGTGTCGGGATGAGCGGAAAAATGACACCATTAGAGTTTCTGGCAAGTGGTATAAAACTGCAAAGTGGTGCTATGGGAGCGATTGTGACAGCCAGTCAAGCAGTACGCAAAGGAGGAACGATCCAAATTACCGGTGTTTATGGTGGCCGATACAACGCTTTCCCACTCGGAGACATATTCCAACGCAATGTTGCAATACGCACTGGACAAGCCCCTGTTGTTCATCTCATGCCTCATGTATATAACTTAATCGCTGATGGTAAAGTGAATGCAGGTGATATTATTACACATGTCCTCCCTCTTGAAAAAGCAAAGTATGGGTATGAAATATTCGATACAAAACAGGAAGATTGTATAAAGGTTGTTTTAAAACCTTAAATATAGTTTGGGTACTTTTGTAACTCTTTGCAAAAGTACCTTTTTTATTATAAAAGTTACCTTTATTCCACGCCCTTAACATGTAAATAAGCTACAGCTTCTCCCTATTATTATCAATCTAGAGCACCCTTGAAACAGTATTTATAATAAATTTGCCACATTTCGTTGAATAAATATCGATTAATTAATAAACATTTGCTATATATAAAAATATTACCAGTATTATTATCCTACGATAACTTGTAATATATAGATAGAATCAAAAAGGAGGATTTACCGCGTTGAAAAAAGTATTTAAACTTGGTTGTGGCGGGTTTTTAGCCCTTATTATATTAATAGTAATCATTGCAGTGTTCAGTGATGGAGAAACATCTGAAGTGGATTCAGATACAAAAGTTGAAGCGACAACTGAACCGAAAGAACAAGCTGCAGATACAAAAGAAGCTGTAAAAGAAGAGCCAAAAGAGGAAGCAAAAGAAGATAATGTACCGCGTGAATATAAATCTGCGTTGAAAAAAGCAGAAATGTATGCGGAAACAATGCAAATGTCTAAAGCCGGTATTTATGATCAGTTAATTTCGGAGTATGGAGAAGGTTTCCCTAAAGAAGCCGCGCAATATGCAATCGATAACCTGGAGTTTGACTGGAAAGCAAATGCATTAGATAAAGCAAAATCATACGCTGAAACAATGGCGATGTCTGACTCTGCCATTTACGATCAATTGATTTCCGAATACGGAGAAAAATTTACAGCTGAAGAAGCTCAGTACGCAATTGATAACTTAGAATAAATTGAAAGCCTTCCATCGTATTGGTGGAAGGCTTTTTTCAGTGTGCCCGGCATGCGCATGAACTATAGGGTGCAAGTCCCGAGCCCCGAAGACAGAAGTAGAGGTTAGCCAAGAGCAAGGGTGTCCGTGGTGACGCGGAATCTGAAGGAAGCTGGCGGCAAAACACCGGTCCGAGGAACACGAATCTCATATAAGGCTAGGTATGGCTGAGCGAGTTTGCTGAACAAAACAAAGCTCCTTCTGTCGAAGGTCATATCGAGTAAATGAGGCGGATAGACGGTGTGAAAGTGCATGCGCTTACCCGGGGAGGTCTGACAGAAATGCGAAGTACCCTTCATAACCTACTTGGTGACAAGTAGCTGAACTGTCAGAAGTCAGCAGAGGTCATAGTACAAGTAAGTCTAGAATTACTTGGAAGGACCGAACGATTAAGAGAGAATAGCCCTTGGCTTTCCAACTGGATGTATGAACACAGAAAACAGAGGAAACCTCACGCTTAGAAAGTAGTGGTGAATCCCACGAGGGTATTTGCGGAGGGTGTAGTCCAGTTGGGCAAAAGAAGAACAGCTATTCACGGAAAGGAACGAAATGGTGATGTTGAATCAAATTTTGGAACGGCAAAACATGATACAAGCATTAAAGCGAGTTGAAGCGAATAAAGGGAGCCATGGAGTAGATATGATGCCCGTACAAACCTTACGACAGCACATCCTCGAAAATTGGGATACCATTAAATCGAAGATTTTGGATGGAACCTATGAACCGCAACCAGTACGTCGAGTCGAAATCCCGAAACCAGACGGTGGCGTGCGTTTATTAGGGATTCCAACCGTAACAGACCGTTTGATTCAACAAGCCATCTCGCAGATTTTATCAAAGGAATATGACCAAACATTCTCGGATCATAGCTATGGGTTTCGCCCAAATCGAAGCGCTCATGACGCTATCCGAAAAGCGAAAAGCTATCTAAAAGAGGGACACCGATGGGTCGTTGATATGGACTTAGAGAAATTCTTTGACAAGGTCAACCATGACCGTTTAATGGCAACATTAGCGAAACGAATTTCAGATAAACCATTATTAAAACTTATTCGCAAATATCTCCAAGCCGGTGTCATGATAAATGGAGTAGTTTCAAGTACAGAAGAAGGAACACCACAAGGTGGCCCTTTAAGTCCATTACTTTCAAACATTGTGTTAGATGAATTAGATAAAGAATTAGAGAAACGTGGACTTAAATTTGTTCGATACGCAGATGATTGCAATATTTATGTGAGAACAGAACGTGCAGGATTACGAGTAATGAAGAACGTACAACGATTTATCGAAGGAAAACTTCGTTTAAAAGTTAATGAAAAGAAATCAGCCGTAGACCGCCCATGGAAACGCAAATTCTTAGGGTTTAGTTTCACATTTCATAAAGAACCTAAGGTTCGCATTGCGAAATCAAGTCTCGTCCGAATGAAGAAGAAAATACGAGAAATTACCTCACGTAAGATGCCATATTCCATGGAATACCGAATCGAAAAGTTAAACCAATATTTAATAGGATGGTGTGGATATTTTGCTTTAGCGGATACACACTCTATCTTTAAAACATTAGATAGTTGGATAAAACGAAGACTACGTATGTGTCTGTGGAAGAATTGGAAGAAACCTCGAACAAGAGTCAGAAATCTCATTCGCCTAAAAGTACCTTATGGGAAAGCATATGAATGGGGAAATACCCGAAAAGGGTACTGGCGCATTTCAAATAGCCCCATATTACACAGAACCCTCGGCAATTCCTATTGGGAGAGCCAAGGGCTGAAAAGTCTGCAAGTTCGTTATGAAACTTTACGTTATTCATCTTAGTTGAACCGCCGTATACGGAACCGTACGTACGGTGGTGTGAGAGGTCGGGAGTTAATCACTCCCTCCTACTCGATTTAAAATGCATCGATTTCCTTGATAACCGTTTTTAATAGATCAATTGACCGGACAGGATCGCTCTTATACTGCAGACTGTGATCCGCTCCTTCGAGTAATTTCGTCACCAGCTTTGGATTATTGTCGAATTGACGATATCTTTCCGCATTGTAATGCGTGTCATCATTTCCAATAAAACAAAGACTTTCGTTACGGCTGTGTACCATCGATTCAAAAACGTCATCCCGATTAAGAAGCGGCGTTAACCATACAGCTTTTGCATGATAAAAGATCTCCCTATCTAACAGTGAAGCCATAGCAATCGTTCCTAGAGATTTTCCAACAAGATAATAGCCATCATATGATTTCTCTCCTAAAACTTTATCAATGATTGTACCAACGTCAAATTTAATTGCTTCAACGAGCTCATCCATAGAGAAATGATCGTAAAACTTATCGTTATACGTATAATTCACCTGCAGCACATCCACCGATTTATGTAAAAATACACCCGTCGAATAATGAAGAAGTGGTGCTTGCGCGGTATAGCCGGCTCCAGGAAGCAAAATCGCCAATTTTGGTGCATGCTCATCGGTACTTAAAACAGTATAATGAATATCCTTTTCTTTATAACCTGTAATAGAATCTGTTTTTACTTTAAACATATATAAAACCCCTTTAAATGATTATTTATTACTCGGTTCAGTTGCATGTTGATTAATATCAACAGTCCATGAAACAATCGTTGTACTGTCCCGTACGCCCTTTGCTTCAATCTCCTTTAATAGCTGCCATACAGAATCGTGTGGAGACTGGGAATGGTCAAATACCTCCATAATTTCCTTCGGGTTATCAAATGTAGTATGGGGACATTCCGTTAATCCGTCCGTTGTCATAAAAAGCTGATTCATCCCTTTTCGCAATTCTCTGCGACCCGTACTGTAACACGGTACATCCAATTCAAATGTATTAACATTCCCGATCCATTCGTAGAAATTTCTTTGATTTAACTGATATTCCTGCATGTCAGCCAGTTCAGGATGAAATAAATGAAGAATACAGTCCCCAACTGAAAACCACCAAATATATTTATACTTCCTTAACACGATCAGACATGCCGTTTCCCCATGTATTTCACGGCAACGGGCTAAAAAGAGCGGATCTTGAAAAATATATAGGATATGATGATCTAATTCCAGAAAAGCTTCAGAAAGTGGCTTGTTAAAAATTGAAGTCAGGTTATCTTCTTCTTTCGTAATAGTCTCTGCAACAAGTTCTGCACTTTCTGCACTGTTATGAGCGTCCAAAATCATGACAAATTCCCAGTTCTGTTCTTCATTCACCCAGACAATGCAACCATCCTCGTTTTTATATTGTCCTGCTGATGAATTGCCGCCAAACCGTCCAATCGTAAGGTTTTTGTATTGCTGAAGATGCGGTAAATCAACAAAATGCGTTTCGCTCCCTACCCAACTGAATTTGAACATTTCTACTAACCTCCTTATTCTTTTTATAGATTTCCATAGTATAGCACCAATTAAACGAAAATTGTAAAATATGGTATAAAGAAAAGCTTAGCCCATTTCGGAGCTAAGCTTTTAATTTTAAATGACTATTTCATTCATACCTACTTATTAAACTTCTACACGGTAACGCCAATTTGCGTGTTTAACATCCTCATAATTGATATACGCAACACTTGCTTCAATGACGTCGTTTAAGTTCAGGCTATGATCCTTTGCAAATTCCTTCAGGCTATCCAGTAATTCTTTATCGCATGTCGTCCGGAATTCGATGCGATCTTTAGGCCGGTTTTTTTTATCGTAAACAATTGAACCGGAGTCGATTAAATTACTATAACCGTTTTCCAATAAATAACCGATATGTGTGTCATATTTTTCGGCAAGCTGCTTTAAACTGTTAATAATTGCCGCGCTCATTCGCGTTTTGTACCGGATTCTTGATTCATCCGTTGTTTGAATCAGTTTCCCATTATGTATCTTCCACATTGTCATTCTCCTATCAGCAATTCATTACGTATATTATAGCCATTATTGCACAAAAGAAAACACTCCTTATGGCATAAGGAGTGAAAGGAGTAAAGTTGCGGTCGGTATTGCCTATTAAGTTGTAATGTTTCGTACGTTAGTTTAACATCTTATAAAACGCTTGAGCTGAAATTTTCAATGGTATATCTCAATTCGTGTATGCATTTCGCTCGCCTAACTTTAGTTGGCATCTTTCGAAAATCTTCGTTAAAGCATTTTGTTCATTAATTGCCTACAATATACTGTGAATGTTGCTTGATAAACGCATACAACGAAGCTAATAGAAATCATCATATAAACAATCTAAACTAGTGGTTAACTTACATATACTCTTCAGTGACCGCAACTTTACTTACAAGTAATATACCACGTCAAAACATCCTTAAACCTATTTTGCGAACTTTTTTTTCGGAATTTCTATGATTCAAGTATATAATAGTAGGAACGGAGGTGTCTTAGCATGCTAAAAATTAAAAAGATCGAGTTTATTAAAGTTCTGTATGATGACGCATTGGCGCAAAATATCTTTTCAATCGCGAATATTACGTTTTCAAATAGAAGTCCGATACAAGGAGCCCTCCTCTACTGGCAGCAAAATGAATCAAAGGAACCTTATACAAAAGAAGGCGACTACAAGTTCTATTATGACTTGGCAAAAGCGCAATATTTTGCAGCAGTAAAGTTTCCAAAAGACTGTGACTTAACACGGGATGAACGCCAGGAACTTGCCTATATCTTACTGGAGGAGCGCGGAGCAATCGGGACGTACAGTTTTGTTTCGACGAAGCCAAAAGCAACTTTCCATTTAAATAAGGCTTTTCAGGAAATCCCGTTCCCTGCACAGTTTTCAGTAGATGATTTTAATGATCTGTCCATTGTGAAACAGCTGGAATCGAATGATGAAACTGTTTACGAGCAGCTTCCATATGACCGAGTATTTTTAGAAGCTTATAGAAACTGGTGCCATCAGGCTGTCCAGTTGCATCCTTCACGCTTAACAGCTTATTTTCATTACTTGCCGTTTACGTATGTGAGTTATGCGAATCCGCTACTATCAGAGCAGTTTTTAATCGATTATTTGCCTGAAGTGGATCTGGAAGCACTTCAGTACAACAAACCGGTACTTGAGCGGTTGTCGATGTCCTTTAAACGTTATCTAGTAACAACTTTAATGGCGAGCAAAAAGCGTCTGAATCCGGACTTTGTCGACCAGCTGGATGATTTTATTGAAGGCAACGTCTTTTATAATTCATTTGAGCTTATTTATTTACCGGAAGCCGATGAAATCCCGGATATGGATTTGCAGCTTTTCGAATATGACCGCGGTTCGTATAAATGGGCTGGCAGTGAGCATTTAGTGAAAGGTATTCCGTCACTAGTCAGTCAGAAGTATAACCGTTATGGGGACCGACGATTAACGAATGCTGAAATGGATAAAAAATTTAAGGCATATAGTGACGAACAAAAGCAGTTATTCACTGCCATTGCGGAGCTTCATTGGCTGAATAAATATAAAAATGAGCTGGATTGGTCTTACATTTGCCAATATAATGTGCATTTGACGGAACAGTTTTTAACAGCACATATCAATTATGTCGATTTCAATGCGCTAGGTCTGAATACAGATATCGCAGTGAATGAGGATTTTTTATCAACCTATTTACACCGGTTTAACCATCAAAAAGCGGTTCCGTTAATTATTTCTCATTTAACAGAACAGTTTTATTTAACACATAAAGATGAAATTAAAGTCGACCTCGATTTGCTGTATAAATATATGGACAATATTGATGAGGAAGAGTTTTTACGAATTGAAAGTTATTTGCTTGATTAATAAACGGCTGCTTTGTAACTCGGTTACGAAGCAGCTTTTTTAATTTTTATAACAAAAAAATCAACCTACAAAGGATTCGTAGGTTGATTTAATACAGTAGATTAAGTTGTAATTTCATAGACACCTCGATGCAGCATGGCGTAGTTTGCACATATGTGGGATATTTCCATCATCAGATCAGGCTGGATATAGTGAATGTTCACAAGTTCGATTGAATGAATCGGCATTACATCCTTATAATAAACAGTTTCGGTTTGAGGACTAATCATTTTGTCTCATCTCCTGTTCCATTGCATAGCCGTTGTACGCAAGTAATTGCTGATGAGAAAGCTGATTTACGTAATATCGGAAATTCACCGGCTGTAATCCAAACTGCTCGCACTTCTCTACATACATTTGATATCCTTTTTCAAAATAACTCATTGTTTTTCTCCCCTTTGTTATATAACAGTTTTTATTTGTAAATTAAATATATAACAGTTTATGAACAGTGTCAATGAATTATCTGAATTTTTATTTGACTTTTTTAAATTTTTCGACAATGATTTTTATCAGGAATCCGCAGTAGACAATCATTTCATCTTATCGACTTCTTTGTTACCATAGGAGTCGGGAGGAATTAGATGAACCTTATTTACAAAAAACTTATTGAACTTGGATTAAGTCCATTATTTGCTGAATACCTTTCAGTAGCGCTTATGATTATATTTATTGTAATCATTTGTTTAATCGCAAACTTCATCACGAAAAAGATCGTCATCCGTTTTATTACACATATTGTGAATAACAATAAGTATCAGTGGGATAACATTCTGTTGGAAAAGAAGGTGTTCCATAAGTTATCGCATATCGTGCCGGCGATCATTATTTATTATTTTGCTGAAGCCTTTACGTATCAAGCCCTTATCGAAAAAGGAGCCATTACGTATATCATAATCGTTGTATTAAGCTTGTTAGGCAGTTTATTAAATGCTGTGCATGATATTTATCAAACATTTGAAATTTCGAAAGTACAACCGATCAAAGGCTATATTCAAGTCGTGAAAATCATTGTCTATGTTCTCGGGATTATCTTGGTCATAGCAAATTTAATCGGTGAAAATCCGTTGATTATCCTAAGTGGACTAGGTGCCCTGTCAGCTGTACTACTGCTTGTTTTTAAAGATTCATTATTAGGTCTCGTCGCAGGAATCCAGTTAACATCAAATGATATGGTGCGGGTAGGTGATTGGATTGAAATGCCGAAATACGGCGCGGACGGTGATGTCATTGATCTTTCATTAAACACAGTAAAAGTCCAAAACTTTGATAAAACCATTACAACGATCCCTAGTTATGCATTGATTTCGGATTCCTTTAAGAACTGGAGAGGTATGCAAGTAACTGGTGGCAGAAGGATCAAACGCTCGATTTTTATTGATACGACAAGTATCGCGTTTTGCTCGGAGGAAAAGATCAAGGAGTTGCGAAACATCCATTATCTTACGGATTATATTGATACGAGACAACAGGAAATTACAGATTACAATATTAAACATCGTATCGATACTAGCAATCAGGTGAATGGTAGAGCACTGACAAATGTCGGGTTATTCCGGATGTATATTAGCAACTATTTAAAAAACCACCCAGGAATCCATAAAAACATGACTACGATGGTGAGACAATTAGCGCCGAGTGAACTTGGATTACCAATTGAAATCTACGCCTTTTCAAACGATATCAACTGGGCTGTGTATGAGTCGATTCAAGCGGACATATTCGATCATCTCTTTGCAGTCGCTTCCGAATTTGATCTGAGACTATTCCAAAATCCAACCGGCAATGATTTTAAAGCAATGAGTCCAATACAATTGAATAAACATGAAAACGAATTAGATTAATTGATTAAAAAACACCCATTTTCTCTTGGATAGAAAATGGGTGTTTTTTATTGCGTGCCGATCGCCTTACCTATTTAAGTTCTTTCTCCATGTTTATTTAGTTTACATAATATTATTATTATAAACTATTGAATGGATTGTTTTTAAGTACTTCCTGAATTTGTTTGTCTTCGATATGTGTATAGATTTGCGTTGTTGCAACACTGGAGTGGCCAAGAATATGCTGCAATGTTCGAATGTCCGCTCCGGATTTATACATCATTGTCGCGGAAGTATGTCGAAGTTTATGCGGTGTCAGCTTTTCTTTCGGTGACTGGCTGTTGGCATTGATCACTTTCACGATCCGTGCAATCGACTGTCTCGCAAAACGTGTTCCCTTTTGAGAGATGAACAGCGGTTCTTTTCCTTCCCCTTTATAGGCATGCCGCTCCTGTAGGTACTTTTCAAGTGCGTTCATACACGCATCATTTAAATACACATGTCGTTCTTTGTTCCCTTTCCCGATCACCGTCAGCATCCGGCCATTGATGGAATCAATATTGAGAGAACATAACTCGGAAACACGAATGCCGAGATTCAGGAAAAAGACCATCATGCATTCATCGCGTGCACTGTACGACTGTGTTTGAACAGCCCCGATAAAATTCTTTGCCTCATTATAGTTTAAATAAACCGGCTGACGTCGGCCGATTTTTGGTGTCTCCAAATGTTCTGCAGGGTTTTCATCAATTAGACGGCGCTTTCCTTTTAGGTATTTGAAAAATGATTTTAATGTTGCTACTTTACGAGCACGGGCTGCTGAAGAGTTGCCGCGCTGTACTTCGCAATATTCCATAAACAAATATAAGTCTTCAAGAGACACTTCTTTAATTTGATCGATTGTAACTTCAGAAATATCGAGAGTATGTAAACGGTCCAACGGAATATCTTCTTCGATCGCTTTTAGAAAGCGCATGAACAAAATTAGATCATATTCATATTCTTTTCGGGTTCTTTGGGACTTTCCCGTAATTGTTGTTAAGTAAATCAAAAAATCACGTAAAAATTTCGGCAGCTTCATTTTCGTCCAATCCCCCTCTATTTAGCTCTTATTATAGCATAAAAAATGTTCCCAAATTTATATTTGGGAACATTATTGCTAATTTAAGTGATTTAAGCGGTTTTTCGACAACGAAAAGAAACATACGTTCTCGTTTCGTGATTTCGCTCTCAGACGAAGTGAAATGTCGAATCGTGGATGATGACCCGTGTCGAATCGTCTGAGAGCGATTTTTGTCGAAGCCCTTTTTGGTTAAATTTATCGAATTTTGGGAATAGATGTTCCAGGAGGTGAAAGGATGAATTCGCTAAAAACCCACTATGTTTTTTATTATCCTTTCAATTATCGACAGTACGATTTTGAAAAGTTACAGCATGTATTAAAGCGCAACAAATTTTATCATTTTACGATCGATGAAGAGGAATTTAACGAAACACTTTACGGAACCGATATTAAAGTTTCCCCCCAATTGTTAACGCAATTCTTTTATCCTTTCATGGAAGAGAAATTATTGAATGACGAAATTTCCGTACGAAACTTCAACCGCTACTCGAAAAAAATCCATTGCGAAGGAAAAATGAAGACGGCATTCGATGAAATTCCATTTACGTTATTAAGCGCGGATATTAATCTGTGTCCATTTGGTATTGGGATTTTAGCATTGAGAATTCAATTGGCAGATGATGTGGATATGAATGCCGCGTTATCATTCGGTCATTTCTTTAGAGTGTTGCGGCCAAAAATTGAAGAAGAGCTTGGTACGGAAATATATTACGACAATTTTGTCTTTAACAATACAGATGAATTATTATTAAAAAAAATCGCCCCGTTTTTGGAAAATTATTTTGTTGATTATTCATCCATACACAAAAACATAAGCAAAATACCATTTTTCGAAGATGAGCGTATGTATGTCAGTGCTTTTTTCCATATGGGAGAAGACGAAGAAATTGATGAATATTTACTGTATCGAGCAGGACAATTAAATGGTCGGGATAGCAAAGGGGGTCCTTATATTTCGAGTACAAATGAGGAGTATATCAAACGCTTTGTTGAGGAACATTGCTACGAAAGATGGGCACCAAAATTTCATATTATTACAACATTGCAAGGCCATATTCACCTATCATCCGTAGATGACAAAAGCATGTATAAGAATTTAAACAGCTTTCACTCAGTCTCTTACTACACACTGCTTATTCACTATTTTTATAAGCTGATGTTGTTAAAGCTCGTATTCGAACATAGTGAATTGAAATTTTCAAAAGATAAGGATATTGTAAAGGAGTTAATTGAACAGATTACGAAGTTTGCATCGAGGTATTATTTTACAGAGGTATCGGCACGTACAGAGGGGAAGGAAATCTCGCATTATTTCAGGAAAGTATTCCGTATTGACGGACTTTACCGCGAGACGAAAGAAACGCTTGAAGAACTATACCGTATCCAGGAAGACCGTTCAACAGACCGGTTAAATAAACTGATTTTTATTTTAACGATATTCAGTATGATTTCCGGTATATACGGAATGAACCTGGTCATTGAAATGCTGGCAGAGCCATTTAAAATTTCCGAAATTTTTAGTTTCACTTTCTTTGAATGGATCGCACTTATACTGATGGTTATCGGCTTATTGACGCTGGCACTGCTTATTTTAAACCAAGTTTATAAATATTCAATTAGCTATTACGGGAAAATAAACAGGCGACGACAACGATAAAAGGGATATGGGGTTAGTCGATTGACTGTTCCCGTATCCCTTTTTTATATTAACTAGACAAATAATGTAATCAGTTCCCCGTTACGCTCGACTTTCCAGTTTGAAGAAAGCATTCCGCGAATTTGCTGTTCAGTGATTGGATCGACTTGTAACGATTGCAGACCGTTCCCTTCAGGCAACAATTCGTACTGGTTATCGGATATTTGAAAACGCATGCGCAGCAAGTTTTTCAAACCATTGATCGTTACAAATTTCACCTTATAGTGCCCTGCAAAAGCCTGTTCCATCTCTTCAGCATTTTCATTCAATAAGATTTTTAAACTCTCTGGATCTATATCATAAGTATCTGTTAATAAATGAAGTTCATCATTTTCAATAAAGTGTTTTACTTGTTCGAATGTATAAGGATAAGTTTTCAGTAATTCTATCGTATATGCTTCCATCATTGAAATTGCCATCATGTTCCCTCTCAATCTTTCATCAATCATAGTATATACTAGCCGTTTTTCGGGAATCGTTGTTCTCGTTCAAGCAGGACGCCTTTTCTCGCATAGCCGAACTGCTCGTACAAAACTTTCGGATCCTCTTTTTTTGTTAATAGTTTTTGAATTGCGTGGTAGCGCATATTGGTAGCGGTCACTTTAAAATGGAGCTGTTCGGACATCGCTTTAAAAATCCGTTCAATCGTTTTGACGGTGACCGGCTCCCCCATTTTATTACCGACACCTAGCCAAACATACGGTGAATGCTCCGTTAGCGGCATGAATTCAATTGTATGGCGTTTATAGTCTTCTAGCAGTTCGAGTAGTTTTTTTGAACACTGTAAAACTCGGTAACTTTTAGAAGCCAGTACAATAATTTCACGCTTTTCGGCATGGATATGCTTCCATTCCATCCGCACAAGCTCTGCTGGTTTAATACCAAGCTCCGCAACGGTAAACACAATGACAGTATTGCGTAATGCAAGCCATTCATGTTCCTCATTCAAGGCAATTTCATATTGTTTCGGCCAATAGGCTAATGCCCGATTAAATTGCTTTTCCTTTAGCACATTCAGTTCCGTTTCCTGCTTTGTTAACGGAGCAATGATTTCTTCGTTATATACGGAAATCACACCGCGCAGCTGTAAGAAAGTAAGGAAATGGCGAATGGATGCGAATTTGCGGTTGACCGAATTGAACGAAGGATACTTTTCCTGAATCGTTTTTGAATAAAGTTGTAATGCTTCATTAATCTGATCCTCATGCTGAATGATTTCCGCGAATTGCTTTGCGTCCAATGTATATTGTTTCGACGTATGAAAGGATTTATTTAATGACTTCAAGTAAGCTGTAAACGCTTTAACATACGGTTGGATTTCTTCCACATTTTTCGCCCCTTTCTTTATATTGTAACATGCGAAGTGGTAAGAATTACATGGATTTCATACATGAAATTGCTGAATATTCGATATATTTACTTGAACCGCCCGGAATGCATGTTATTGTATATTTTTTCGTCTATAATGACTATGTATACATAGTTAAGGGGGACCATAAATGCAAGTACGTACGACAAGACTTGAAGCGGAAGAAGCGAAAATCATATATCAGGAAACTGCGGGGCTCGCCATTATTACGATTCATCGTCCGCAGCTTAAAAATGCATTAACGGCGAATATGTGGGATCAGCTTGCAAAAATCGCATTGCGCACATTGGAAAATCCTAAAAACAAAGTACTGTTATTACGCGGTTCCGCCGAGAACTTTACAGCAGGTTCGGATATTAAAGAATTTAATTCGATTTCGCTGGAAAAAGCGGAAGAAGCTTTCGTGCATATGGAGAGAACGATTTCGACAATCGAAAACTTGCCGATTCCGGTAATCGGTGTCATTAACGGACCGGCAATGGGCGCTGGACTGGAGCTTGCCCTTGCATGTGATATTCGTATCGGCTCGGACAAAGCGAAAATGGGGATCCCGGTCGGTAAGCTTGGCATTACATTGAATAATAAATTCGCCAAGCGTTTAGTCGATTTGGTCGGACCTTCCGCAACGAAGGATTTTGTATTCACAGGACGCATGTATAAAGCAGAAGAAGCGTTTAAAGCCGGAATGCTCAATTATTTAGTTGCCGAAAAAGATCTGAACCGTTTTGCAATCCGTATGGGTAAGCTTGTTGCCGGTATGTCACCGGACTCTTTATTAGCAGTAAAACGTTCGGTTAAGGAATGTGTGGATTCAGCCCCTGCTTTATGGGAAGGATCAACACCGTTTGTTTCCGAAACAGACTTTTCTGAAGGTGTTCGTGCATTTGTTGAAAAACGTCAGCCTGTTTTCACAAGACAGCTTCCAAAACAATAAAAAAACTGCCTCCTTTGCGCGGGGCAGTTTTTTTCATGCAAATTAAAATTACAGGATTCGATCTTATTCGTGCAGAACATACAAAGTCGTTTGAACTGTTTTTCACAGGACGCTTGTCAAATGCTGTTGAATTCCTTGTAATCAGTTGTTTTATATTTAAGTTCTATAAATAAAGCGATTTTCGACAAACGGCTATATTTCAACAGAACCTAATCAAGAAAAATTTTGCCTGGATTCATAATGTTGTTCGGATCAAATATACGTTTTATCTCTTTCATCCACAAATAAGCAAGTCCGTGTTCTTGTTGCTGATACTTTTTCTTACCATAACCAACACCATGTTCTCCCGTACAAGTACCTCCAAGTGACAGGGCGTATTCAACGACATGTTCATTCAGTTCTTTTGCTCTCGCAATCTCTTCTTTACTGTCCATATCTACCATCAGCAATATATGATAATTGCCGTCTCCTACATGTCCGACAATACCCGCATCAATCTGCATGCTTTCAATTTTTTCACGGGAGTTTTGAATAGCGTCCGGCAATGAATTGATTGGTACAACAACATCTGTAGACATCAGCTTTTTCCCTGGTGCGGAATGAATATATGTATAAGCCATATTATGACGAAGCTCCCATAAATGATTGCGCGCACGTTCATCCTGTTCAAAAGCCAGCTCGATACAGCCATTGTCGTTCAATAATTCTGTCGCAAAAACAACGTCTGACTGCAAACCTGCTTCATTCCCATGAAATTCTAAAAATAGCGTTGGAGTCTCAGGGAAATTTGTTCCGGAAGCAAAGTTTACTTTTTCAATACTTTGTTTATCGACAAGTTCCATACGGGCCATTGGTATTCCGGCTTGTTTCAATGAAACAACAGCATCGACTGCTTGCTGGATCGTCTCAAATGTCGCACGGCCCGCAACAATTCTTTCCGGAATCCCGAAAACCCGCAATGTCAATTCAGTAATGACCCCAAGTGTCCCCTCGGAACCGACCATCAAACCATTCAAGTGATAGCCTGAAGAAGATTTCGCGGCCAATCCCCCAGTATGGATTACATCCCCATTTGCTAAAACGACTTCTAAATCACGGACTTGGTCACGCATAATGCCGTAGCGTACAGAAGTAGTTCCACTCGCATTCGTTGCAGCCATACCGCCTAATGTCGCATCGGCACCCGGATCAACAGAAAAGAACAAACCGTATTTTTTTAATTCTTTATTCAGCTGGCTGCGCGTTACACCTGGTTGGACTTTTACAAGAAAATCCTCCGGTCGTACTTCTAATACGGCATTCATCAGCGATAAATCCAAAGAGATTCCGCCTTCATATGGAATCACATGACCTTCTAGGCTTGTACCAAGACCAAAAGGCACTACTGGAATTCGCTGTTCATTTGCAAGTGCTACAATTTCGCTTACTTCCTGTGCAGTTTTCGGGTAGACAACAACATCCGGTAAATGTGGTTCATGATAAGACTCATCTTTCCCGTGTTGTGTACGTAACACTTCATTTGTTGTCACTTGCTCCTGTGATAAAATTTGCTGTAACTGTTCAATGTAATTCACTTCATTTCCCCCTTACTATAATCGTGAACCTTTAAATGATTTGGTCCAACCAGTACTTAATAATTAGAATATACTTAATCATCTAAAAATAGAAACTACTTAATTATTATACAATATTTCCTATATAAAGAGCTGACATATACTTGTCAGCTCCTGTTGTTACCATTCACTTAATTCCTTTTATTTGCACATGGATCGTTTCGGGTTCAATACCGAAATGCAAGGAAAATTCCTCTGAAATTTCCTTCTGAAGTTCATATAGATAATCCGGCACAACATAGGAAACAGGTGACTTTAAATAAAGCCCTATTGTCATTTGCGGTACGCCATCTGTTTGGATATTGGCTATTTCGAATTTTGCCAGTTTATCCTGTTTTTCAAGTACATGGTCCAACACATCGTTAAATACATTCCGAGAAATATACACACTATTTTGGTGGAAATCCGGCTGTACGATCGTCGTTTCTCCGAGTTTAACTTGTGAAGAAGAGAAAATTTCCTTTCCGCGCTGAACAAGGCGTTTGAAAAAGTTCTGTTCTACTTGGCGGTATGGAACAGGCATAACATGTTTGCCCTGAATTTCCCGCACGTACTTGGCAATGCGAATTTCCTTTTCCGTTCGGATATTATGAACATAGTGAAACTCATCTATTTCCCCAAACTGTAACCGAGCTGCAATTCTTTTCGTCATTTTGTCGGATGTGCCGATCAGTAAAATGGATTTCACCTCATGGGAGCTAATCGCCTCCAGTATTTCCGCTTTATGTATGTCATCATCCAAAATAGCGCGGCGCACTGCTTTTAATGTGTTTTTTTCAAATTTGGCGGATGTCCCCGCGACTTTTTCACCGTTTACGATCAATATACCGTCGTCAATGATGGCCTCAATTTCATTGTCATGCGCAAATTGTAAAGCACTCGTACTCTTCCCTGTACCGCTTGGCCCGCTTAATGAATAGATTTTCATCCTACACCTCGTAATCATTTATTTTCCTAGGAATAATATTTTCCAGTACTTATATTGCTATTCCACTACGGTTTCGTGCTTTATGTAGTGAATTAATTCTCTTTTCTGATTTCATCCCCATTATACGTGATGTGTATGATAAAATGGTGCTTACAATTGAAAGTTTTAAGGAGTGTTAAAGATTGAATATCCAACCGTCTAAAAAAATGTCCTTATTTGTGCCGGCTATATTTGGGGACTTAAAAAAACATGCTAAATTGCAAGAGCAAAAAGGAACGGAACTCATTGATTTAAGCCTTGGGAGCCCTGATATTGCTCCGGCAGAGACTTTACGCCAAAAAATGTCTGAGCTTACGGCACTCTCGTCTTCTTACGGCTATACTTTAACGGGTATTCAAACATTCAATGAAGCGGTATGTCGCTATTATAAACGAGTAAACAATGTTGAGTTAGATCCGGAAACTGAAGTTGTCCAAACAATTGGCTCACAGGAAGGTTTAGTCCATCTCCCAGTAGCGTTCTGCGATCCTGGAGATGTCGTACTTACGACAAACCCGGCATATGTCGCATATGATGCAGGGATACATTTGGCAGGTGCAACACCTTACTATATGCCACTAACAAAGGAAAATCAGTATTTGCCGGATTTAACAGCCATTCCGGAAGAGATTCGCCAAAAAGCAAAATTACTAATTTTAAACTTGCCGGGTAACCCGGTACCAGCCATGCCATCAATCGCGTATTTTGAAGAAGTTGTGGCATTCGCGAAAAAGTATAATATTATCGTTCTGCATGATGCGGCCTATTCCGAATTTTACTTTAAAGGAGATGCGCCAATCAGCTTCCTTGCGACACCAGGTGCGAAGGAAGTCGGTCTGGAAATTAACTCTTTATCGAAAAGCTTCAGTCTTGCTGGTACTCGTATTGCCTACATAGTTGGAAATGCACAATTAGTCGGGATTATGAAACAGCTGAAGTCGAACTTGGATTTTGGTATTTTCGAACCGATTCAGCAAGTAGCTGCTTTAGCGTTGGATAATGCCGAGCAAGTTACGAGTGTACTGAGAGAAACCTTCTCTGTCCGTCATAAAACACTTATGGAAGGCTTAACATCAATCGGCTGGGAAGTTGCGCCGAGTGATGGCGGGATGTTTGTTTGGGCAAAATATCCTTATGATATAAAATGTATCGACTTTGCCTATAAAGCAATCGAACAAACTGGTGTCGTTATGGTGCCGGGTACGGTGTTTGGCACAGCCGGTGAAGGCTATATGCGTCTCGCATTAGTGCAGCCGGTTGAAAAGCTCCAGGAAGCCGTTAAACGACTATCCACAATAAAACTATAAATAAAAAGGCGTTGCTGTATGTAAGTATCAGCAACGCCTTTTCTTTTATTCAATGGCGCTATATGAAATAACACCTTGCTCTTCGATAGCGACTCCATCTAAAAATACAACGGTCGTTTGCAAAATGAGCTGCTCATCTTTTCCGCATACCCAGCGCTCATCTGGAATAATCTCAAATGGAATAATTTCGCCATCTTTTGATCGGATCCCACCCACTAGCTGAAACGAGTGTTTCCCGACGATTGTTAATTCGCCATCCAATTCTTCACAAAGAACTAATAATGAAATGTAATCGATTTTATCCTCTTCGTCTTCAGTAAGGTTTGTCACATAAACGGACCCGTTTAATATGTCCCCTTCTACAAGCTCTGTCTTTTCAATGACAGTCTCAACCTTTACGCCATTCTCTTCTAGTGATGTTAGCCATTTGCTTAACATGTATACTCCTCCATTTAAATATGTAATTGGTAAAAGATTTTAAAAAGGGGTTCTAAATCAAATGTTGGGGTGAAATTATTCTAAACAGATTTCATCCCACATGACCACCCAAATTTTTATACTTCAAATTTAATAAAATCTTTGCCTTAAAGTGATCGAAACGTCTGAATCCATATGCATTCCGTTTCATCACTTTTGTTTTATTATTAATGCCTTCTAAGAAGCCATTTGAATAACCAAATGTAAAGCTATTTAAGATTTCTGTCTGCCAATTTTTAAATGTCTGAATCGCACGTTTAAATGCAGGAATCCCTGATTCTTCAACTTGTTTGTAGAACTGAAATAGTCCCTCTTTAATCTTTGATACATCGGTTTCTTTTTTTGCCTGATCAAACCATTCACAGTAGCTTTGTTTTAGATGATACGCTGCTTTTAAAATAGGAGACATCTCTGTATAGCGGGTTAAATAAAATTGATCCGTTTCTTTCAGCTTTTCTGGACGTTTATAGAGCACATGCCGCATTCTTTTACACTTTTTCCGGTCGTATTCGTGCCAGTCCTTTTGAACTTCTCGACGAACCGAATCTAGTGCCCAATAAATATAACGACAGTAATGAAAGCGATCTGCCACAATGACCGGTCTACCTAAAGACTGGCGGACCGCTGATTTAAAGGAAGGGCTCATATCCATCACCACGATTTCCACTTCACTTCCGTAACGCTTCAAATAATCTTTAATCGTTTCTTTTCGGCGGTTTGGCAAAATATCGATCGGTTCTTTGGTTTCGGCATTCGCTATAATTAATTGATATTTTCCTGCGTCGGTATCGCCTTTATATTCATCAATCGCAATCGCTTTCGGCAATTGAACACCTTGGACCATTTCTTTATGCACCATTTTCTTAAAGCGACGAATTACGGTTGTGCTAGAGGTACCCGTAACCTCCGCTGCTTCTTTAAATGTCTTCGCTTTAATTGCGCGAATGCTTAACGCTTGATTCGCTTCTTTTGTAAAACGCTGATACCGCTCAATAAAGGATGCTTTTTCAGCGAAGCGCTTTCCACAACCGCATGCATAACGACGGCGCTTATAAAAGATTACGGTCATTCGCTCAAACCATTTTAAGTGCTTAATTTTTTGAATCCGGTAATCATGTACTTTCGTAGTCCATTGTTGGCAGGCTGGGCATTGATGTGCCTGACGGGGAAGTTCAATCGAAATTGCCATACCCATCTCTAACTCTTCAATTTTTGTAATTTCTACATCTTTTAATCCTGGGATATTCATGTTAAAATTCATACAGCACAAATCACCTTTCTATTGCTTGTTTCTCGACAATTCAAGTATATAAAAAAGTGTGATTTTGTGCTTTTTTTAGTTGTGAAATTGTTTGAATACCCCAACAAATATTATAGAACCTAAAAAGGGAGCATGTTAAAAGTTTACGCTTTTAACATACCCCATCTTTACAATTTCCTGTTTAATCTTATTTCAATTCTTCATACAGGTTCGTCTCGTCTGACTGGAAACGATTGTAGCGTTCTTTAAAGAGTCGATACGTATGTGAAATGAGAACTTTTATTAAAGCATAACCAGGAATACCTAGCACGACACCTGGAACTCCAAATAAAGAACCAGCTGTTAATAATACAAAAATAATCGTAATAGGATGGATACTTAATGATTTACCCATAATTTGAGGGGAAATAAACTTCCCTTCGATTAATTGTACAATTGTCCATACAATAGCTAACTTTACTAACAGCCATGGTGAATTCACAATCGCGATAATTGCGGCAGGTGTCGCTGCAATGGCTGGTCCCAAATATGGAACAACACTTGTGATCATTGCGAGGAAGCCAAGTAATAAAGCATATGGCATTCCGATAATTAAAAAGCCGATTGTCATCATGACACCAATACAAAACGATACTAAAATCTGGCCTTGTATGTAGGAGCTAATTTGCTTGTCCATATCGTGCAATACATCTCCAATTCGCTCACGCATACGTGGCGGGAATAGGAGTAAGATGAAGCGCGGCATTTTGTCGCCTTCATATAATAAATAAAATGTGATAAACGGCACAATGACCAGCGATAAAATGATGCCTGTAACTGTTGATAGGAAGCCTGTTATACCAGTAGCTACACCAGTGGCTAAACTACCTAAAGTTACTTTCACCGTTGTAATAAAACTATCTGTAAAGTCCGTTAAAATCTGATTGTAGTCAAAGTTAATTTTTTCAAAATACTCGCTGAAATGAGAGTTATTTAAAAATGCTAATAAATCATTTGCAAGGGCCATTAAAACTACTGGGAATTCTTGTACTAAGTTAGTAAACTGATCACGTAAAAACGGAAAAACAAGTAACACAAGTAAAGTGATCAAAGCAATTACTATAATATACAAAATTAGAATCGCCAATGCGCGCGGCACTTTCCATCTCACTAATAGCTTCAATGGCGGGCGTAATAAGTAAAACAAGATGACCCCTAGTACACCAGGTAATATGATGACTTCAAATAATACATGTAACGGCTCGAATATAAAGGAAATTTTATCGTACACGAATACCGTACAGCCAACTAATAAGATGATCACTAATAAGAATAATAAATTTTTACCACCTAAAAATCGAATAAATTTAGAAGAGAAAAATTTAGACGTTTCCTGGGGTAATGAATTCATTTTATTCATTTCATTTTTTCTCTCCAAAAGACCACCTCAATATTTCAACAATATTTAATTTATACTTTATTTTAGCATGAATAACCAATGGACATATAACGCTTACTCGTTTAAATTTAAAAAATCATGTAAAATTTGCGAATTTTTTGCCACATCGATTTCCAGTACTTCCCCAGCATGTCGGTAGTTGTTAATTTTGTAAGTACCTTCTGCTGGAATCGTCATTTTTTCAACATTGATTTCCCCGCCAGACACGGCTTTTAATGCAGTTGTCAGCTGGTCTTTGCTTGTTAAATCTGTCGTAATGTAACCCTGAGTAGCACCGATGAATTTAGGAATATTCGCTACGTTTTTCGGTGAAAATAGCTGATCCTTTAAAGCTTCAATTACTTTTTGCTGACGTGCTACACGTCCAAAATCACCTTCAGCATCACCACGGAAACGGGCATAACCGAGCAGTTCTTTACCGTTCAGGTTTTGAAGGCCTTTTTTAAGTTCCACATAGATTAATCCGCCCATATCTTTTTCAACATCCATCTCAATACCGTTTGGAGCTAATATATCAATTAGTGTTTCAAAGCTTTTAAAATCAATCATGGCATAATGGTGAATTGGTATATCGAACATATTATTTAACGTTTCCTGAAGTAACGGAACCCCACCTAAATAATAGGCCGTATTTAGTTTATATGATTGATATCCAGGGATGTCCGCATAAATATCGCGCATAAATGATACGAGCTTCATATCATTCGTTTTTCTGTTCCAGGAAAGCAGCATCATCGTATCGGAACGCGATTTTTCTTCACCTCGAGTATCAACACCTAAGACTAAGTAATTTTCTATAGTCGGATGATTATCATCTGGTTCAAAACCCTCTACTTCAATTTTTTTATCGCTAGCCAAATCCTTCCCCTTATTATATTGTACATAGCTATATCCAATTACACTTAAAAGTAAAAGAAATACAACCACGAATATTACCCGGCCTTTACGCATTTTTTTCTTCCGATAGCGTGTTTGACGCGTCTGTTCTTCCATTCCTACAACTTCCTTTCTATTTCTGTGAAGTTTAGACGATTTACATTAAATTTAGTTGCAAATTACTTATAGTATACCATTTTATGCACTTTTTCTTCCTAACTAATCAAATGTCAGCATATCTTTTTTCTTTATTTTTATTACGCGACAGAATATTATATGCTATTAAAAGATTAATAAATTGAATGTCATTCTTATCCATGTTAGAATACAGCATATTTAACTGCTTTATTCAGGTAAAGTACTCGTTGAATATGTTTACTGGTTTATGAGGAGTGATTCAAAATGGAAAAGGCAACATTTGCAGGTGGTTGTTTTTGGTGTATGGTCAAACCATTTGATCAATGGGATGGCATCGAAAAAGTAACGAGCGGTTATATGGGTGGACATGTGGAAAACCCTACATATGAAGATGTAAAGCGTGGAGACTCTGGACATGTGGAAGTTGTCGAGATTGAATTTAACCCGGAGATTTTCAGCTATGAAAAACTATTGGATATATACTGGATGCAAATTGATCCGACAGATGCTGGCGGACAGTTCCACGATCGTGGAGAATCATACAAAACAGTGATTTTTACGCATAGCGATGAACAGTATGCGGCTGCATTGCAGTCGAAGAAAAATTTGGCGGAAAGCGGACGTTTTAAAAAGCCGATCGTAACTGAAATTAAACAGGCAGAAACTTTTTGGCCAGCAGAAGACTACCATCAAGATTATTACAAAAAAGAAGAAACACATTATAAAGAAGACCGTGCCAAATCCGGGCGCGATGAGTTTCTTGATGCTCACTGGAAAGAAAGCTAATCTTTCAATATAATAAAAAACGTACCATTCGATATTTCGAGCGGTACGTTTTTTTATAGTGTTGTTAAAGTTAAATGAAAATTTCATTGAAAGCTTTGTAAATAAATTTTTTGTAAATCGTCTCAGGAAAGTCTTCAACGCCATTTTTCGCGAAAATGATATCACGTTTTGCGGCAACTTCATCTTTTTCATAGTAAGAAGCTAATGCCCGTACAGCAAAGAACTGATAATATTTAGCTAAATCAATGGGATGGTGTAAGTAGTCAGGAATGGTTAAAGCAGTACCGATTTGGAGTGCTTTAGAATAGTTTTGCAATTTAAATTCCGCATACATTTCTTCACCGATGAAGATAGGATTTTTAAATAAAAATAAGTAATCCTGCAGTTTTGATTTATAAAGTTCAATTTCCGGAACGATTTGTGCGTATTTCTTTTCAACAATGTTCATATAATGCAGCTTGCTGTATAAATAGCGTACCGATATCGATGGATCGTCAGCAAACTCTGATAAAAGCATTAATTTTTCTATGTACTCTTTACTCTTGTTAATATCCTCTTTCGCAATCGATTGAATAAACAACAAATGATAAAAGCGGTCCATACGATAAAATATTTGCTTCTTTTTTGCCATGTTTAAGGCCTTTTGTAAATAGTGTTCAGACATTTTCGTATCATCAGCTGCTGAATAGGAAATCGTTAAATTATAGTACAAATCAAGGATTACCATCGGATCCATCATCAGCTCATATGGTTCGATACGTTTTTCTCCTTGCTTTAAAATAGCTAATGTTTCATTGTAGTTACGCTGGTCGATCGCAGCCTGGCATAAATAAAAATAACAACGAAGCATTCGACTATATGCATGGATTTCTTCGTACTGATCGATAAACTTCCAATATTCGTCGAGTGATTTGGCCTTGTTAATTGTACGATTCATTAAAAAATAAACTTCTCTTAAACGAATTTGTTCATAGTTCGTGCCTTGAATTTCCGATAAATAAGGTTCAATTTTTTCGATTATTTTAATCGTAAGTGATTGGAGCTCTTTAGGGTCGCGTATAAGTTTTCTACGCTCTACATCTTCTTCGATTGTAGTATACAAGTTTCTAAGCATTGTGAGTGTCCCGTCATCCAGCAGATAATCGACATCGACATTTAATCTTTTGGCAATAAAACGGAGACTCTCCATTGAAGGCTGTGCTTTACCGTTCTCAATTAAACTTAGCATACCTTTCGTTAAACGTTCACCTACTAACTCGGTTTGAGTTAATTTTTTCTGTTTCCTCAGCTTTTTGATGCGTTCTCCTAGTATATTCAATATTTCACCTACACTTCTTAACTGAATATTCTTATTAAACTATGAATACAGAATTTTTACAATATCTTAACTTAAAGTTTAATGATTTAAACCGTAAAATAGTTAAAAAAGAATGTACTGCGCTTGGCAATACATTCCTTTAGTATAGTGAGATAGCAAATTTAATGAGTAAATTGAATTTATTCGTTAAAAAGTGTTTTTTAGAATAAACTGGATATCTTTAAAATAATTATGAAAAGTTTAATTTCGAGCAATCGTCAACCTTGTAATTATTTAACAATACATTATGAATTTGCAATAATCGCCTCAATAAAAGTTTTACCGTATTTTTCTAGTTTGCTCTCCCCTACACCGCTTACCTCTAAAAATTGTGTACTGTTTTTAGGTTTACGGACACACATATCTTTTAAAGATTTATCTGAGAAAACAACAAAAGGTGGAACTTTCTCACGATCGGCAATTTCTTTCCGTATTTTACGAAGAATTTCAAATAGAGGATCGTTTGGCTCTACTGTTGATTCAATAATACGTGCTTCTTTACGCAACACCTGTTTTTGACCAAGCAGTACTTCTTTACCTTCATCAGAAATGGACAACGTCGGAAACTGTCCATTATTTACGACAATCAGCTTTTCTGAAATTAAAAACTCGATGAAACTGGCAATCTCTTTCGCATTCATTGCACGTAAAATGCCGTATGTCGGCAACTTTTGGAAATTGAATTCAAGTACTTTCTTACTGCGCGAACCAGCCAATACTGAAGCGGTTAATTGTTTACCGAATTTTTGCCCCATTCTTACAATACAGGACAATACTTTCTGTGCATCAGTTGTTACATCCAGCTGTGGACGGTTATCTGTGCAATTCGCACATCTGCCGCAATCTTGTCCCGCCTCATCTCCAAAATATTCAATGATATAACTTTGTAAACAGCGCTCTGTATGACAGTAATCGATCATCGCATGAAGCTTTTGCAGTTCAAAAGGAATTCGAGAGCGATCTTGTGCCTGATCTATTAAGAAACGCTGTGTTTGTTCGTCGGAAGAGCTGTAAAGCAATATACACTCACTATCCAGTCCATCACGCCCTGCACGGCCCGCCTCCTGATAATAGCTTTCCATATTACGAGGCATATTGTAATGAAGCACATAGCGTACATTTGTTTTATTAATCCCCATTCCGAATGCATTAGTAGCGACCATTATTTGAACTTCATCATTTAAAAAGCGATTTTGTTCATATGTACGGTCTTCTTCAAACATACCACCATGATATTTTGCTACTGCAAAACCGGCTTTGTTCAGCATTTCATAGACGGATTCGACTGATTTTCGAGTGGCTGCGTAAATAATCCCTGCTTCATTTTCATTTGCTTTCACATATTTTTTTATATAAGCTTCTTTGTTTTCTCCAAGTAAAACTGAAAATGATAAATTTTCACGTGCGAATCCGGTAATGAATGAATTTTCTTTTTCAATGGAAAGAAGCTGTTGAATGTCTGCACTTACCTCTTCAGTAGCCGTTGCTGTCAATGCAATAACGGTCGGTTTCTTTTTCCATAAATGCAGCAGTTGCTGTATTGAACGGTAACTTGGACGAAAATCATGCCCCCACTGTGATATACAATGTGCTTCATCAATTGCCAATAGTGGCACATTTATTTGAGATAGTTCCATACAAAAACGCTCATTCTCCAGTCGTTCCGGTGCGATATAAAGCAATTTAATTTTACCGCTTTGAACACCATACATCACATCCTGCACTTCTTCATAGTTTAGCGAACTATTAATATAAGCCGCTGAAATTCCGCTGGATACAAGCATATCTACCTGGTCTTTCATAAGGGAGATCAATGGTGAAATAACAAGTGTCGTACCTTCCATACACAGTGCTGGAATCTGATAGCAAAGGGATTTACCGCCACCTGTCGGCATAATTACAAGCGTATCGTTGTTATTTAATACATTATCGATAATTTGGGTTTGACCAGGACGGAAAGAGTCATACCCAAAATTTGTTTTTAAATGTTGTAATGCTAGTGAAATCATAATCCCTCCTCAATAACTTCAATTTCTTTATTATACATGCAAATAAAAGTTCGTAAAAGAAAGTTTAGTTTACATAATATATTTATAGAACTGTTTATATTAACTGATAAGCTTATGTCCCCTATTTCCAATATTTTCGACATATAAAAATAGAACCCTTTCTAAATAGGCAAACAATTTATTTGCATTATTTGTTGGGTTCCTTTATTTCTTATGAGCTTTATTTGGTAGTAAAATTTTTATAATGTAGTGTCGGATAATATGTACGATTGAATCAATAGTATTTCAAAGGGGCTATTCCCTATTGTCTTCTCTTATGAGAGATAAGGCGGTATCATTGTTGTATTTTCTATATATAATTGGAAATGTTTTAATATCATTTTATTTATTCTAATAAAATTCTGATTTTCTAATATATCCTGGTAATGTTCTAATATGTATTAAGGAAGTTCAAATATCCCCTCTTGATGTTCTAATATCATCAAGACATTTTCTAATAAAGCTCTAGGTTGTTCTAATAAAATCCAATGCGTAATACTCCCTTAACGAACCCTCAGTTAAAAGCAGTGAGTTGAACGCTTTATTCTAATTTCTTCTTAAATTCTTCTAATATCTCCTCTAATTGTTCTAATAACTCCCCGATATTTTCTAATAAAACCATTTTTTTTTTCTACTTTACCATAACAAGATTATGTAAACTAACGCGACTTTAAAAAAAGGAGTGACTGAACGGATTCAGACACTCCTCCCATTATACTGATTTCTTTTGTCTTTGCATTCCAATGATCGAAAGTGACATAAAAGCGAATAATATGACGATAATCCACTTCGTAACGTAATGAGTACCGGTCACATCATACACAATCCCAATGATAAGCGGGACGATTGCACTCATCATAAAACCGCCCGACAATACCATGGAGCTCCATTCGTTTGCTTCGGCTTTGTTTTTTGCTTCATCTAAAGGTAGCATTAACCCGATCGGGAATAATCCGCTTAGAACAAAACCGAATACAACCGCGCTGATCCAGATTGCCCAAGTCTCATTGATAAAGAATACGGCCGAACCGACCAATCCAATCATAATTAAACTATGCAGCCAAATGATTCGATTAGGATAACGGTTAATGAGAGACGGAATGAGTAAATTACCTACTAACTGAACGATTGTCATCAATGTCAAAACAGAACCCGCCGTTAACAATGGCATCCCCTGTTCCAACGCTACGGATGTCAGCCATGTCGTCAAACTGAAGAACAGCGATGTTTGGAAACCGAAGTATAAAAGGATCGACCATGCTACTTTATTTTTCCAAGGGTTCCGTTTTTTTTCGGTTTGAAGACTTGTGATGGACGCAACACCGGAATCTTTTACTGTTGTGAACCAGCTGATCATCGCTAAAATAGCCAAAATACCCCAAATTCCTAATGCCAGTGCCCAATTCCCATTAAAAGTTTTATAAATAATGGCTGTGAACCCAGCACTTAACGTAGCCCCAAAACCCATCGCAAAGGAATAGACTCCAATAACCGGTTCCATTTTTGTCGGAAATATTTCTTTTATATAGGCGTTTATAATCGGACTAATAATAGCGATGGCAAAACCTGCCAAAAAACTCGTTACTACAAGTGCACTATAATTCGAAATTAGGATTCTTGCCGCCGTAGCAAGACCGATTAACGCAGTTAAAATTGTTACCGACCAGCGATAACCGTATTTTTTTTGTATTGGAACGGCCAGAGGTGCAAATAAACCCATACAAAATACCGGGATCGATGTCAGTAAACTCATATGGGTACTTGAAACTTGTAAAGCTTCCCTAATTGTCGATAAAATCGGACCTACAGAAGTAATGGCCGGACGCAAATTGATGGAAACAAGTATAATGGAAAAAATAATGAAAATAGATTTCCATTTTGATAATTGCTTCATATTCGTTCCTCGTTTCTCTTTTAATAACTCGATAGTAAAACGGACTAAAAATGTGTGACAACTAAATGATTCTGCTTTATAAGATTCGTTTATTTCCGATGCGCTGTTATTTAATTTAACAATAAGACATGCTATAATAGAAACATTGTGTGCAAAAGAGAATTCTCTTTTTTAAGCAATCGAAAATACAAAGAAACAATTCAAGGAGGTACTTGCATGATTCAAGTATCAGGTGTAGGTCTACGTTATGGTGACCGTAAATTATTTGACGATGTAAATATTAAATTCACACCAGGTAACTGTTATGGTCTTATTGGAGCAAACGGTGCTGGTAAATCGACATTCTTAAAAATTTTATCTGGTGATATTGAGGCACAAGAAGGCCACGTATCAATGGGTAAAGATGAGCGTCTTTCAGTATTAAAGCAAAACCACTTCGAATACGATGAATTCAACGTATTAGATACAGTTGTAATGGGTAACAAACGTCTTTGGGAAGTAAAAGCTGAAAAAGACGCAATCTACATGAAACCGGAAATGACAGATGAAGATGGTATGCGTGCCGCTGAACTTGAAGGCGAATTCGCTGACATGAACGGTTGGGAAGCAGAATCTGATGCTGCCACTCTTTTAAACGGTCTAGGTATCGGCGATGACATGCATTACTTGATGATGGCTGACTTAGAAGGTTCTGACAAAGTAAAAGTATTATTAGCGCAAGCTTTATTCGGTAAACCGGATGTATTACTGCTGGATGAGCCTACCAACCACTTGGACTTAAAAGCGATTAAATGGCTGGAAGAGTTTTTAATTAACTTTGAGAATACAGTAATTGTTGTATCCCATGACCGTCACTTCTTAAATAAAGTATGTACACATATCGCAGACTTAGACTTCGGTAAAATTCAGCTTTATGTCGGGAACTACGATTTCTGGTATGAGTCTAGTCAATTAGCTCAAAAAATGATGGCAGACCAAAACAAGAAAAAAGAAGAAAAAATTAAAGAATTAAAAGAATTCGTTGCACGTTTCTCTGCAAACGCATCGAAATCTTCTCAAGCAACTTCTCGTAAAAAAATGCTTGATAAAATTGAGCTGGATGACATCCGTCCATCAAGCCGTAAGTACCCGTTCATTAACTTCCAAGCTGGTCGTGAAATCGGGAATGACGTATTAACAGTCGATGGCTTAACAGCTTCACAAGATGGCGAAATTTTATTCAAAGATATCCGCTTCTCTATGAACAAAGAAGATAAAATCATCCTTTTAGGTTCTCCGAATGCAAAATCAGCATTAATGGATATCTTAATGGATCGTCAAAAAGCTGATGCCGGCACATACAAATGGGGTGTAACAACATCTCAAAGCTACTTTGAAATGGATCATGACCAATACTTCGGCGGTAACGAAAAGTCATTAGTTGAATGGTTACGCCCTTATTCTCCTGAAGATGAAACAGAATCGTTCCTACGTGGTTTCTTAGGCCGTATGCTGTTCTCTGGTGAAGAAGTGAAGAAATCTCCGTCTGTATTATCCGGTGGTGAAAAAGTGCGCTGTATGCTTTCTAAAATGATGCTTTCAAACTCGAACGTATTATTATTGGATGAGCCAACAAACCACTTGGACCTTGAGTCAATCCAAGCATTGAATGAAGGCTTAATCCGCTTCAAAGGTGCGATGATCTTTACATCACATGACCACCAATTCATTCAAACAATCGCAAACCGAGTAATCGAAATCCGTGAAGACGGTTCTATTTTAGATAAACCATTAACATATGATGAGTATCTAGAGTGGAAAGATGCACAAGGCTTAAGCTAATAAACGAAAAGAAGGAGGCAGCTATTCTGCACTCCTTCTTTTTATTTGGAAACTTATTCGATAATCGTATTTTTATAAATGTCGAGAATTTCAAGCAATTGCTTTTTCTTTGTTTCATCAGCCTTTAATTGATCCAGTTTGTCTATATATTGTGTGATTGAATAACGGGAAAGGACCGGTAAATCATACGTTTCGGCAAGTAAATCAAATAATGTTTGCAGTTCATCGGTTAAATAAAACGGAAGCGTTGATATAGAAGTGAAAGCATATTGTCCTTCTTTATTTATACCTATTTGTGGTGTATAAACCGGTAAAGGAAATGATAAATCAGGCTGCGGCTCGAGTGGTTCCACAATTTCTTCATCATCCATCGACCACATTTTCTCAAATTTATCTTCCCATGTAAAATCTGCAGCCATTCTGTAGCGCGCTTCGATCCAGCCTTTATTATATCGACCTTTATGATCAAGACCGATATTTTGATCTTTCATTAACTGTAAAAGAAGTTTATATTCTTCTTTCAATAATAAATAATCATCTATATACGTGGATAATGGTATATCAAATGTCTGGAGTATATCATCCATATACTTTTTAAAATAAGGATTTTTCATTTGCTCATCTAGCGACTTTTCAAGCTGTAATCGTGCATTTGAACGTGCTGCTTCATCTAATTCAACTTCAAAATCCTGTTTCAAATAATTTAATAAACCATACATCGCCCCTACTTCTTCATTGGCGATTCGGTAAGCATAGGATTTACCAGGAACGTTCTCATCTAAATAATAATTTTCATACTCATACAACTGTAATGTAATATCTTTATGTCTCCGCAGCTGGTTGTTGTCATATGAAGGTATTTTACCGAACTGATAATTTGCCACTTCATCAAGCTCCATATCCAAACTCCGCTCCACGACAATGAATAGTTCCAGCAGTTCGTTTGAAACCGGTGCATTTTCATTTCCTAATGCCGCTTCTTGCTGCAAAGCTTCTTTATATTGACTGAAATTATACCGCGCCAACTCCTGCAGGTTATTTTTTTCACTAACTTCGTGAATTAAGGTATTCTGTTCATCTGTTAAACCCATTATATTAAAATCTCTTGAGGTTAGAACAATACCCCCCTCCCGAGTTTTAGCGAACTTGAAATGATAAGAATCCACTGTAAAAGGCAATTCCAAATCAGTAATCGAAGGCTCGATATGGACGAATTCGCTTTCTGCTAAATATTCAAGGTAATCGAATGATATTCCCATCTTTTTTGTATACAGTTCTTCCTGGTCACTAACCGGATAGCTTGAAGTGCCCCATTCATCCAAAACCAAGCCTTTACCAGTATCATGCATCTCCCTGTATAAAATATCATGTTCTTTATTAACAAGTAAATATTCCTCGATATAGTCCTGTTTGCTAATATCAAGCTCTTGGAACATCTTTTCAAAATACAGTTTCAATAGTGGATTTTGCATATCATATGTAATCTGCTCATCTAATATTTTCAGCTGAATTTGGCGCTTTTCATCACTTAGTGTAATATTTTGCTGCTGTAAATAATCGATAAGCGTAAATTTAGATATTGCTTCACTTAATGCAGAAGATTTTACAGCTTCTTTTGAGCGAATCCAATTGTCCCGATAAAAAAGCTCATATTGATGTATTTTTAAATATGTTTCGCTTATCGATCTGAAATTACTTTCACTATCCGCCAGTGCGTTCACTTGTTTGTCTGACTGCTCTCTTTGTTTTTGCACGTATAACAGTACGAATAAACTGGCCAATATTAATATAATAATTGTTCCCCATTTTAACGTCCTATTATTGTTAGCAACTGTATTATGTACTTTTCGTATCGATATCGCAACCTCCCTTATACTTCTTCCAAATTATAGCATTCTATTCAAATATGTGTAATAGCAAAGAAAAAGCTGCGTACAATGATACGCAGCTTCGGAATTTGTACTTTTATAGTTTGATTACATTAGATGCTTGTGGTCCGCGGTTGCCATCTACCACTTCGAATTCCACTTGTTGTCCTTCTTCCAATGTTTTGAAACCTTCACCTTGAATTGCAGAGAAGTGTACGAATACATCGTTTTCCCCTTCTACTTCGATGAAGCCAAAACCTTTTTCTGAGTTAAACCATTTTACTGTACCTTGTTTCATCAATAAATACCTCCAAAAATAAAAGTTAACAATTAAAAAACCAAATAAAAAAACACATATTACAAGAGTACCGATCCACTAACTCGATTACTGTTTGTAATATGTGAAGCCATTGTATTCGGTCAATCTTTCAATTGTTAAATATAGTATATATATCATAATTATGACTGTCAATTACCATTTGGCAAATTAAGCAAATTTTCAATCAAATGTAGTTATTGTGTAATCGCTTCTGGCGTTAATACAATAATGCCATGATAAATTTGGGCATCATCATCACAGGCTTCACAAAATTCACATTCATCCTCTGACCAAAATGCATAAAATCGTTCATTTTTATGTGCTTCAAACTCATATTTGTTGCGAAATTGAGCAAGCAAATGATTCAATGCCATTTGGAATTGATGCTCTGTATCATATTGCTCCCTTGATACGATATACTCTTCCCAACCGTCAAATTGCCACCAAGGCTCATAATCTGCCTTCATATAAATAATTTTATACATATACATTATCCTTTCTTTCTCTATATTTTAAACACTTTTGTCCGCGATGTCTAATAATGCTCATTATAATTAGGGGAAGAATGGAAATCATAATAATTGTTCAGCTTTTCAAATCTTTTTACTTTTTAATAGAGCCAAAACTTGTTACGATTAATGAAAAGCCGCCATTACAATTTCTTATGAAATACGTGGTTTGAAATAATTAATTCCGCTGATTTTTCTGCAATAAAGTAAGTAATATTGAAACTTTTTTACGTTTCATACGTATCAATAGTATCGAGTAAAGGAGGTATGACAATGCTTGGTCCTATAAATTTTCTAACACGACATCTAATTAATGTATTAGTTTTTTCGACAGCGGCTACACTTACGTTTGTTAATTTTACCGGCATAACAACGATGCTGGCATTACCTCTTGGAGCAGCAGCATATTTCATCAGTAATAAAGTAACATACGCCATTCAAAAAACGACACAAAGTAAAAAAGTTGGGCTTTCAAAATCGGAATACAATTTAATCGAAGCACAATTAAAACAGGCCCGTTCACATATTCAGGCATTAAATCAGCAGTATGTCAGAGTGCGTTCGGTACGTTCTTTTAAGCAAATAAATGAAATGTCAAAACTAGCAAAACGCATTATCAATATTGTGCAGACAAACCCGCACAAGTTTTATGCAGTGGAAGATTTCTTCTATGCACACTTACCGTCAGCCGTTCAGCTTTCTGATAAATACACGTTACTGACAAAAGAACAAGTGCCCGGTACGGAAGTGCACTTAGCGTTGGAAGATACGCGCAGAACTTTAAAAGAGCTACAAATTACGATGGAATCAGATTTGAAAAGTGCTTTATCTTCGGATATCGAAAACTTAAAAATCGAACTCGACTTTGCAAAATTGTCGAATGAAAAGCGTAAAGATCGATTAAAAATCGGCGGTGAGTAACAATGAATATGACCAATAATCCATTTGATGCCTTTACAGCGAGTGAAAATGTTGACTTGCAAGTAAGTAAGGAACAGTTTGCGGTGAATGTTGCAAAAAATGCAGCCTCACCGCTTTTCGCATCATTATCAAATGATATGAAACAACGGGCCCTGCAATTAGCCCAAAATTTAGAGCCGAAAAATTACGAAACGGTTCTGGCATTTGGTTTACCTGCACAAGAAGCACTGAAAAAATTCACGACCCAGATGCTGCAGTATATTCAGCGCAAAGATGTACGGAAAGTCGGTGAAGTTTTATCCGATTTAATGCAGCATTTGGAGATGATTGACCCGGATGCATTAATTGAACAGGAAAAAGGTTTTTTTGCTAAACTGTTCAGTCGTTCCACACAGTCTATTCAAGAAATTATGACCCATTACAATAAGTTGAGTAAACGCATTGATCGCTTAAGCATCCAACTGGAATATAACCAAAATGCTTTATTAAACGATTACCAGTTTTTAAATAAACTCTATGCAATCAATGAAGATTATTTCCAGGAAATCAATGTTTATATTGCCACACTGGAAATTAAAAAACAGCATATGCGAGATGTTGTCTTACCTGCACTGCAAAAAGAAATTATAGATGGACACAATCCGTTTAAACAGCATGAATTGAAAGATATTGAAATGCAAATCGAGTGGATTGATCGCCGTATGTATGATCTTGAATTATCGCGTGAAGTGGCAATACAATATGCACCTCAAATCCGGATGATTCAGCAAACGAATCAAATGTTAATCGAAAAAATTCAAAGTTCGATTATGACGACCATCCCTTTATGGCAGTCTCAAATAGCGATGTTATTAAATATGAACAATCAGCGACGTGCGATACGGTCTCAGCAACGTTTAATGGATGCATCGGAACAATTGATGCGTAAAAACGGCAAGATGCTTGAAGTGTCCAAAAAAGCAGCGAATCGACCAGCATTATCCCATAGTGATATTGACCGGTTTAAACAAACCCAGATGCAATTGCTGCACGATATTGAAGATACATTACGTGTACATGTACAGACAGACGAAAAGCGCCATGAAATCGAGCATACGATATTAGAACAGAAATAAAAAAGGTGTGAGAAAAGCCATTATGACTTTTCGCACACCTTTAATTTTTAAGCGAAGTATTCTTTATAGAATCCGCCAACTTCACCTGTGTTGTCGATTACAAAGATGAATTCTTCAGTTTCATTTTTCACTTCATATTCTTTGCCTACTGTTAATACGTTTGATACTAAATATTTCGATGCATCTGTATGTACACATTTTACTGTGCGAATTGTCGGTGCATCTTTCCAATTTAAATGTAGCATGTTGTTCCCTCACTTTTAGCTAATATCGATACTCTCCTATTTTATATGATTTTCCTGCCAGTGGAAAGCGCGTTGTAGTAAAAATCGACTTTTCTTGCTTCTAATATAAACACATAGAAGCCTACCTCATCAAATTAGTTTTAATTTATCGCTGTTTCCTATATTTGATAGAACAACTTTTCCATGTTAAACTCACAAACAGAGGTGGAATTTATGGCATTTGGTAGTCTTCCGATGTGGTTTTTCGCAATTGTAATTGCTTTTGCAATTGTATTTATTTTAATAAGCGAATGGAACTCACGAAAATAAGGGGCACATAACCCAAAAAAGCTATTTTTCTCTGAGAGAAAAAATAGCTTTTTTTGCTGAGCGTTGAAAATTGATTTCCATTTCGGGACGCTTTCCGCGGGCACGGCCTGAGCCTGTAGTCTCAGGCGTCGTGCTGTTCCCGCTGGAGTCGCCCTTCATTCCAATCAATTTTCAAAACATCCGTTATTTCTTAGTAACGGAATTCTTCTTATCCAACAGTACTGCAACTTCACACTCACTTTTATCTATTACCGTAGTGTTCGTTTCAGGAACTCTTTTGTCCGGTCGTGTTTTGGGTTTACTAGCAATTGTTCCGGAGGGCCTTCCTCAACGATAACCCCTTTATCCATGAAAACAATTCGGTCCGATACTTCCTTGGCAAACTCCATTTCATGTGTCACGATCAGCATCGTATTCCCTTGATCTGCCAGATGGCGCATTACCTTTAATACTTCCCCTACCATTTCAGGATCAAGTGCTGATGTCGGTTCATCGAACAGCATTACATCCGGATCCATCGCTAGTGCACGTGCGATTGCGACACGTTGTTTCTGTCCACCGGATAAATGTTTCGGTTTCGCATTTTTATAAGCGCTCATTCCGACAAGCTCCAAATATTTCATCGCATTCCGTTCTGCTTCATCTTTTGATCGCTTTAACACTTTGATTTGGCCAACAATACAGTTATTTAGAACATCCAAATTATTGAACAAATTGAACTGCTGGAATACCATACCTAAATGCGTACGATACTTTTCAATTTGATGACCGTCATTTAAAATATTTTCACCATTGTAGATGATTTCCCCTGCAGTTGGAGTTTCCAGTAAATTAATACAGCGTAACAGTGTTGACTTCCCGGAACCTGAAGAACCGATTAATGTTACGACTTCCCCTTTGTTTACTTGGAAATTGACATCTTTCAATACTTCATGATCGCCGAATTTTTTATTTAAATGGTTAATATCAATTACAACTGTCATTTTATTCACCATCCTTATCTAGCTTGTTGCCTGTAATGAGCTCTACTTTATATGAAGACGGTCCGTCCATCTTTTTCTCGAACAACAGTAAGAAACGAGTTACAGTAAATGTCATAATAAAGTATAATACCGTTGCGATAAAGAACGCTTCAATATATTTATAGTTACTGCCCGCAATCGAATTCGCAGTGAAGAACAGCTCCACTACCGAAATAACACTTAATACAGATGAATCTTTAATATTCATTACGAACTGGTTCCCTGTTGCAGGTAAAATATTGCGTGCAACTTGCGGCAGAACAATATGGATCATCGTTTGCAGGTGATTCATTCCAATAGCTTGTGCAGCCTCAAATTGGCCTTTATCAATCGATACGATACCCCCACGCACATATTCAGCCATGTAGGCACCTGTGTTTAAACTAATTACGATGGAAGCTGCTAAAAAGCGGTCAATATCGATTCCTAAATAGACAAGACCGTAAAATACGACCATCGCCTGTACCATCATTGGCGTACCTCTGAAAATTTCCACATAAGCCGTTAAAATAAAATTAATGACTTTCAGAATAGCTGATTTAATATTTTTCTTGCGTTGTGGAATTGTGTGCATAATTCCGATGAAAAATCCGATTAGTGTTCCACAAATTGTCCCGATAATTGCCAGGAGAAGTGCAGTCCAAGCTCCGCGTACAAATAAATCCCAGTTGTCCGTAAACAAGTTCCATGATGATTCTAAAAATGCCATCGCCTTGTCCTCCATTTCTTTCTTTGTTTCTACTATTTATGTATGAAACCATAATTTTAATAGAAAAAGGTTGTCTTCCGTTTGCCGGCAAGACAACCTCATTAAAACTGTTAATGCTACACGATTATTGTGCTGCTGGTTGATTTGCAATTGCGTCTTCCATTAACTGTTGACGCTCTTCTTCCGAAATTTCAGCTAAAACTTTGTTAATTTGTTCACGTAAATCTGAACCCTTTTTCAAACCTACTGCTACAGCTGTTGACGCTTCGTCTGCTTCAAAGTTTGGCTCAGGTACGATGTATTTAATATTATTCAGTGCCATTTCAGCAGAGATACCTTCCGGACGTTCTGAAACATATCCATCAATTGCGCCTGACTGCAATTGCACGCGCATTGCACCAAAATCAGTTGCCGCTACTTGTTTTTGAACACCTTCGATTTGATCGATTACATCATAGTGTGTTGTCGCTTGCTGACCTGTAATTTTTGCACCTGCAAAGTCAGATAATGAAGTTGCATTAGCATATGGGCCGTCTTCTTTTACAACAATGACATAGTCACTTGTGTAATAATTCTCTGTGAAATCAATTACTTCCTTACGTTCAGGCATTGGTGACATACCAGCGATTACTAGATCAATCGCACCTGATTGTAATGATGGAATTAAGCCATCCCAGTCTGTTTTAACAATTTGTAATTCCATGTCCAGACCTTCTGCAATTTTTTTCGCAATTTCCACATCATAGCCTGCTGCATATTCCTTTGAACCTGAAATTTGAATTCCGCCATTGGCATCGTCTTTTTGTGACCAGTTAAAAGGCGCATACGCTGCTTCCATACCGATTTTAATCACTTTTTTGTCTGAATCAGAACTGCTTGTAGTACCTTCATCGCTTGAACCACAAGCTGCTAGCAATAGCATTGTCATGGCAGTCAGCAAAATTAATAGTCTCTTTTTCATAGAAATTCTCTCCTTATTTGTTAAATTTCGGGCGTTATATATGCAAAAAACGACCTAAAAGAAGAACTTTAGGTCGTTTAAATTATAATTAGCCCGAATCCTCTACAGTTCCCATTTTGAGATAGCACAACTCAACCATCAGGGATATAGATGATTGAGACAGTTCTGCAATTATTCACTGCAGACCCAGCATTGTAAAATTGAGCGTTTACAACACTTCGGCGATATTTCCTTCTCTTATATTTCACAGCCAGCTCATGGCTCCATATAAAACTGTTAAGTATCGCGCCTCTACCTCACGAGAGTGTGAGGTTTTGATATGAAATTGATATGTTTATATTACATTATTGCGACATTTCCGTCAACACTCATTTTTCTGAAATTTAACGGTAAAAAAAGTAAATGCGCAATACGTAAAGTATTGCGCATTAGTAGAGTATATACTATTAAGAATTTAATAATAAATCTTCTGGGTTTTCGATCATTTCTTTAACTGTTTTTAAGAAGCCAACAGAATCTTTACCATCGATAATACGGTGGTCGTATGATAATGCTACATACATCATTGGACGAATTTGAACTTCACCATTAACAGCTACTGGACGGTTTACGATTGAGTGCATACCTAAAATACCAGCTTGAGTACCGTTCATGATTGGTGTTGACATTAATGAACCGAATACACCACCGTTAGTGATTGTGAATGATCCGCCAGCCATGTCGTTTAAGCCTAATTTTTTGTCGCGTGCTTTACCAGCTAATTCTGCAATGTTTTTCTCGATTTCAGCAAAGTTTTTCGCATTTGCATCACGAACAACTGGTACTACTAAACCTTCTTCAGTTGATACAGCAATACCGATATCGAAGAAGTTGTTTAAGTGAATTTCATCACCGTTAATTTGTGCATTTACATATGGATATTTCTTTAATGCTGCTACTACAGCTTTTGTGAAGAATGACATGAAGCCTAATTTAATATCGTTAGCTTTCACGAACTCATCTTGTTTACGTTTACGTAATGCCATAATGTTCGTCATATCAATTTCATTGAAAGTAGTTAACATTGCAGTTGATTGTTTTACTTCTAATAAACGTTTTGCAATTGTTTGACGACGACGGCTCATTTTTTCAACTGTAACACGGTCTGTATCAGCTGCTGGTGTAAAGATCATTGGACCATTACCAGCTGGAGCTTGAGCAGATTGTGCTGCAGGAGCCGCCGGTGCTGTACCATGTGCTGCAACGTCTTGTACACGTACGCGACCTTGTGGGTCAACAGGTGAAATTGCTGCTAAGTCGATGCCTTTTTCACGAGCTAATTTACGAGCTGCCGGTGAAGCGATTACACGCTCACCTGAAGTTTCTTCAACTGCAACTGGTGCAGGTGCTGCTGCTTTAGGAGCTTCTTCTTTTGCTGGAGCCGGAGCTGCTGGTGCTTCTTCTTTTGCAGCTGGTGCAGGTGCTGCGCCTTCGCCTGCTTCAACTACTGCGATTACTTGTCCTACTAGTACAGTATCGCCTTCTTCAGCTAAAATTTGTTTTAAAACACCTGCTTCTTCAGAGATGATTTCAGCATTAACTTTATCAGTTTCTAACTCAACGATGAATTCGCCTTTTTCTACGCGATCTCCAACTTTTTTCACCCACTGGGCAATTGTACCTTCAGTAATTGATTCTGCTAATTCAGGGACTTTAATTTCAGCCACGTTCATATCCTCCTTTAATTACGCTACACATTCATTGTATAGCAAGCCACTTCTATTTTAAATAGAAGCAGCTCTTTTTAAACAAATCATTTATTACTTTTCAAGTGCTTCGTTCACTAATTTAGCTTGTGCAGCTTTATGTGAATCGCCATCGCCTTCAGAAGTTGAGCTCATTGCAGGACGTCCTACATAGCGAACTTTTTTGCCTTCTGCGATATCATATAATGTTTCAAGAACATATGTCCATGAACCTTGGTTTTTCGGTTCTTCCTGTACCCAAACGATTTCTTTAACATTCGGGAAACGAGCGATAATATCTTTCACTTGTTGTGCAGGGAATGGATAAATTTGTTCAACACGGATGATGTGTAAGTGATCAAGCCCTTCGCCGTCTTTCACGCGTTCTGCTAAATCGATCATAACTTTACCAGTACCAAGTACTACTTTTTCAACCGCTTCTGTATTTTTGCCTAAACCTTCTTGCTCGATTACTTCCTGGAAGCGACCAGTTGCAAGTTGTTCAGCAGTAGCTGCAGCAAGTGGGTGACGTAAAAGTGATTTTGGAGAAACCACTACTAATGGACGTACACCTTCTGTACCTAATAATGCAGCTTGACGGCGTAATAAGTGGTAGTAGTTGCCTGCATTTGAACAGTTTGCTACGAACCAGTTATTTTCTGCAGATAATTGCAGGAATCGTTCCATACGGCTTGATGAGTGTTCCGGACCTTGACCTTCATAACCATGTGGTAAAAGAAGTACGAATCCAGATTTTTGACCCCATTTAGCGCGGGCACTTGAGATGAAGTTATCAAACATTACTTGCGCCATGTTTGCAAAGTCACCGAATTGTGCTTCCCATACAGATAGTACATTTTGGTTTTCTAAATTGTACCCGTATTCAAAGCCTACTACACCTGCTTCTGTAAGTGGTGAGTTGTAAACTGTGAATGATGCTTTTGCACCTTCAATGTGATGTAATGGTGTGAATTCAGAACCATTGTTTTTATCATGTAATACTAAGTGACGTTGAGAGAACGTACCACGCTGTGCATCTTGACCAGTGAAACGAACCGGTGTGCCATCTTGTGTGATTGTTGCATATGCTAATGTTTCAGCATGACCCCAGTCGATTTTACCATCAGCGAATGCATCACGCCGTTTTGCTAAAATTTTACCTAACTTGTTTTGCGGTTCGAAACCATCTGCAAATACAAGTAGATCTTCATTTACTTTAGCCAGACGCTCAGCATCTACTTTAGTATCGATTTCAGGGAATTCGATTTTTAGTTCTTCCGGCATATTAGGCGTTAAATGCTCGTCTTTTTCAGCCATTTCTTTTACATGATCATACGCCGCTTGCATTTCCGCATAAATAGCAGCATCTAAAGCTTTTACTTCATCAGCAGATAAAATACCAGCTTCAGCTAATTCTGCACCATACAATGCACGAATTGGTTCATGTTTTGCAACTAATTTATATGTTTCAGGGTTTGTTACTGTTGGATCATCAGTTTCGTTATGACCGTAACGGCGGTAACCGATTAAGTCGATTACGATATCCTTTTTGAACTTCGCACGGTATTCCGCTACAAAGCGACCAACAGCTGCCACTGTTTCAGGGCTGTCAGCGTTTACATGAATAACAGGTATATCATAGCCTTTTGCAGGGTCAGATGAATAATTAGATGAACGTGAATCATGTAACTCAGTTGTGAAACCGATCATGTTGTTTGCGATAATTTGAACTGTACCACCTGTTGTGAATCCTTCTGTTTGAGAGAAGTTGAAGCCTTCAGTTACAATCCCTTGACCAGCGAATGCCGCGTCACCGTGCAGGATGATACCAAATGCATTTGATGGATCATGTTTAGCAACACCTGCTGCTGATACATCATCTTGAGCTGCACGTACAGAACCGATTACAAGCGGGTTCCCTACTTCTAAGTGAGACGGGTTGTAGGCTAATTTAACGTTCAATCCAGAATCATGAGTGTAAGATGCACCCATATGATACTTAACGTCGCCAGTCCAGCCTTTTGTAATTTCTAATTTACCATCTTCAGGGAAGAAAAGATCGTTAGAAACGTGGGCGAAATCAGAGAACATCATATCGTATGGTTTATTTAATACGTGAGTTAATACGTTCAAACGACCACGGTGAGCCATACCAATACGAACGTTTTTTACACCTTTAGCTTCAGATGATTTGATAATTTCATCTAATAAAATGATTTGAGTGTCTAAACCTTCTCCAGAGAAACGTTTTTGACCAACAAATGTTTTATGAATGAATTTTTCAAAGTTTTCAATGCGTGTTAAACGCTCTAATACTGCTTTCTTTTCTTCAGCAGATAACGTTGTTTTGAATGTTCCGCCTTCAACTTGAGCTTCGATCCAAGCACGTTCTTCCGCATTTTGTAAATGTGCAACTTCCACACCGATTTTATCTGTATAAACAGATTTTAAATAATCAATTGCTTCCTTACCGTTTGTAACACCTGCAGGAACATTTGCAAAAAATACTGATGCAGGGATAGCTTGTAAATCTGCTGCTGTTAAATTGAATACGCTTTCTTCAATGCGTGAAGTATCTAATTGACGATTTTTTAATGGGTATAAGTCTGCTGCTAAATGGCCGTATTCACGAATTGATTCTGCTAACTTAACTGCGGCTAATACTTTTTTGTAGTCTCCAGTACCTGTTACTGCTGCTGTTGCAACCGGTTGTTGACCATCTGCAAAAACAGGACCACCGTAAGCTTGGAATAATTCTACTAGTTCCGGTTCCACTTCTTCAGGAGATTGCAGGAATAAGTCATACTGCTCTAATACATAACCTAAGTTAGGACCAGAAAACGCTGACCATGGAGAACCTGCAGGTAATACATTGTTCGACATGAAAATAACCTCCAAATTTTGCCTTATGGCTGTTCCAATAATTTACTTAAAAAGGTATAATATTGTATATCACAATACAAAAATTACCTTCTTTTGTAAGTAGATAAATTAAGTACCCTCTTTTTATCTACCAAAACAAAGCAAATAATATTTTATCATTCTTCCACATGGACTAAAAGCACATTTATAAACGGCGGAAGAACATTTTTTCCATCTCAATCTTACTACTCTTCACAAAAAATACAACTCTTTTTATCAAATTAAGCAATTTTTTTCGTGAACTATTGAAATAGTAATTAGATTGACTAAAATTATTCATTTTTTAAGAAGTTTAAGGTAAAAAAAGGTACCTTTCTGTAATTTACTTTCGACATCAATTTCCACTTCATATTTATCAGCGAGCATTTTCGTAATACTTAACCCTAGGCCAGTACCTGCAACTTTATTTGTTCGGGATGCATCCACCCGGTAAAACCGGTCGAAAATATGTGGTAAATGCTGTTCAGAAATACCGATACCATTGTCTTCTATCGTAACTGAAATAGGCGACTGTAATTCGTTATAATCGATTGTTACATGAAGATTTGGAACATTGCTATTATATCGTATACTATTACTTAAAATATTTCTAAAGATTTGCGCTAGAGCATGTTCGGTAATGGAAGCAGCCGTTTTATCCCCATTAACAGTCAGGTGAAACTCAGCGTTAGTATACAGTTGCAATAATTCTTCTTTTACTTGTTCGTATACTTGTTCTATATCAGCAGAAGCCTGTTCATCCGCTTGTTCCCTTCTTGCCAATTGCAATAGCTCTTCAATCATTTTCCTCATTCGCGCGATTTCGGTTAATGAAGTGTTTAATGATTCTTCCATTACTTCCGGTTCATCCTTACCCCAACGTTTAATTAATGATAAATGACCTTCAATAACTTGAATCGGTGTTCGCAATTCATGCGAGGCGTCTGCGACAAATTGCTGCTGCTTTGTAAATGAAATTTCAAGTTCATTCATTAAAGTACGATACATATGAAGTAAATCGCCAATTTCATCTTTTGCCGAATAATCAAATTTAGGTTGTGCAGTAAACCCGTTTTTTCTGACAAAACTCATTGCGTCCCTTAATTGGACAAGCGGTTTCATAAGCATATTCGCTAAGTAATAGCTGATCATAACCGAAAATAAAATAGCCCCGAAACCAATAATAAAAATTGTCGTCAAAATATAATTCATCATCGACTGAAATGCTGCTAACGGGTGAATCAGTTGCATAATCCCTTGAAATTGTCCGATTTGGACGACTCTGTGGATCACATAGCTTTCAGATCCTGAAATCGTCTGCTTTTCAATCATTGTTGAGAAATAATTTTGATTTTTTGGCAGTTGTGCAGCCGGCGCAGCATCATTGATCCGCATTACCTCAATACCATCCAGATTAAAAACCCGTACAGTTTGTTCTTGGTTTAAAATGGCCTTCATCAATGCGGTGTTGTTTTGAAGTGCCTGTACTGTAACAGTGTTCCCTTGTGATTCGAAGTAGGTTGTCATATCATCAACCGTTCGCAATGCATTTTTTTCTTCATTATGAATCAGCCATGTTTGCAATGCGATATACAGTACAACAGATATAAGGGCATAGCTTACAAAAATCGTGACACCAACTGCAAGCATCCACTTTGATTTTAATGAAAGGTTCAGTAATTTGTTTTTCATCATCCTCACCCGCGCATCACATATCCAACACCACGTACAGTTTCAATGTACGGAGTATTTTCTGTTTGCAGTTTTGAACGTAAATGGCGAATATATACATCGACTACATTAGTTTCTACCTCTGAATCGAATCCCCAAACTGTTTCTAAAATACGCTCACGTGTACATACATGATTTCTGTTCTCCACAAGCAGCTTCAATAAATCGAATTCTTTTCGTGTAAGCTCAATTTTATTATTTTCAAATATTACTTCATATGCATGCACATCGATTTCCAAGTCTCTTAAAATGAGTTGTTTAGATTTTTGAGTATGCTGTACTCTCCTCAAAATCGAACGGATCCGTGCTAGTAGTTCCTCTATCGCAAATGGCTTCACAATATAATCATCCGCTCCTGCATCCAATCCTGAAACACGATCCATGACTTCATCCCGTGCAGTAATTAACAGAATCGGTACATCGCTTGTTTTTCGGATTCTCCTACATACTTCTATCCCGTTTAATTGAGGCAGCATGACATCGAGTAAAATACAGTCGAATTGTTCACTTTCCGCCAATTCCAGACCAGTCCTCCCATCATATGCAACTACAGTTTCAAATTGCTCATGCTTAAGCTCCAGTTCAAGGAAACGTGCAATATTTTTTTCATCTTCTATTATTAGAATCTTTTGGTTCATCAGCTTCCCTCTCTATCAACAATATCTATTCAATAGTGTACCATTTGTATTTTACAATAAAAAAAGAATACGGAGTAAATTTCCGTATTCTTGCAAGTGATATTTGGATATGAAGAACGTGCTAATTGGAAGATTGTTTCGCCTTATATAATGCCTGATCTGCCAAATCGATTAGCACATCCAAACTTAAACTGTGCTGTGGATAAATTGATAGACCCATCGAGGCAGTAGGTGAAAAATGAGCCGCTCTAATCATCCATCCGATTTGCAGATTTTCTTTGATCCTGTCCATTATATGAGCTAGTTGAACAGAGCGTTCTTTTTCATAAAAGGACAGCCCTGTTAAAACAATTAAAAATTCGTCTCCACCCAACCTTATAACAAGGTCTTCATTCCGCACACTGCGAACGAGCGATTTCCCGAATTGAATTAAAAACTCATCCCCTACATCATGACCATATAAATCATTTACTTGTTTAAAGTTGTCACCGTCTAGATATAAAATCGCCAGGCAAGTGCCTGTTTCGTCCGCTTCGGTCTTAAGCAGCGGAAAGTCCTTGTACAGTTTCCGGCGATTACCTAGCTGTGTCAGGCTATCATGATACGCTAAATATGTTAATTTATCTTCCAGCTGCTTGCGCTCGGTAATTTCTCTTGAAACCATAACAATTTCCGTAATTTCATGATTTGCCAGATCGAACGTTAGCGTATAATTCCCTTCCGTCCATATCGTGCTATTATCTTTTTTATATAAAAGCAATTCTATTTTCTGTTCTTCTACTATATCAACCGTTTCCGGGTTCAATGCTTCATGCCACAGTTGGACACTTTCTGGCTTCAGCAATCGATCGTACGGTACACCTATCAGCTCATCTTCCCGATAGCCAAGTTTCCTTGAATAGGAAGGTGAAGCGTATTTAATTTTGCCGAAACGGTCTGTTACGACGATAAAATCATTCGTATTTTCAGTAATTGCTCTGAAATTACGTTCAATTATATATAGTTCGGACATTAATTGCTTTTCAGATGAAATATTATATTGAACCATTAAAAACTGCTCAACATCCCCTAGTTCATTTTTCAAAGGAATCATAGTTGAGTCCACCCAATAAATCTCGCCATTCTTTTTACGGTTGCACACTTCATCACGCCAAATTTCTTCTTTACTGACTTTTTGCCAATTACTCATTAAAGTTGTATCAGGGTGATACGTCGAATGAAGAAAATGGTGTGGCATACCGATTAGTTCCTCATGGGTAAAGCCTGTATTTTTAACAACTCTTTCATTTACATCTATTATATTTCCGTCAGCATCTGTAAAAATTACGTCTGCAAATGAATTGATCGCGTTTTTGAACATTTCCAGGCCGTGCGATGCGGTACGTAAAGCCTGTCCTTGTTTTATAAACTCTGTTATTTCTTGCAATATAATAAATACGGCAATATTTTCTCCGTTGCTTGTCAGCGAGGAAAAAGAAGCAGTAAAACATCGCTGTTCATTATGTTTATCGATAAAGAACAGCATTTTTGATTGAACATTTTCCCCAAGCTGGGCACGTTTCAAATAGCTTTTTAATTTTTTGGCCATTTTTCTTTTTAAAAAAGGCATGTCTAATATACTTGTACGGGACGCATCTTCTACTTGAATATTAAACTCATCCATAAATTTTGTGTTTGCTTCTAGCAATTGCAGGTCATTAGAAATTAATATCGTTGATAAAAATGAATTAGAAAATAAGGACCGCATAAATAAATATTTATCTTCTAAATCAAGACTCATCGATACTTCTTTTGTCATTGCCAAAATATAATTTTTCCCGTCTTGTACTACTGGAATAGTTGTCGTTCTTTGTTTTCGAACGTTCATTCTTTCATAAGTGAAATCTTCAAATTCAACTTGTTTATTTTGTTCGATTGTTAAGTCGTAATGGTGAATAATCGTTTTTGCCATATGGGACGGGATTACCTGTTCGATCGTTTTGCCGCAAGGATTCGTATTAATTAATTTTACTGCAGCATCATTGACAAAAATATAACGATACTTCTCATCTATTTTTTCCATAAAGAACACAGCATCATTACTATTTTTGAATAACAAATTCAATAGATCCATTGAAAAAATGGAACTCATTATCCTTGTCCCCCTACTTTACTGATCTTTACAGAAAGCTTTCTATTTTATCATTCACAAAAAGTTTGCATTTCTCATATTGGATTTGTTCTTCAGATGGCTGAACATGAACCAACTGTATTTTTTCGTCATGAATTTCAAACTCATATTCCCCTAATACCGTGGCATTTCCGATAAGTGCTAATTCCCAGCTTCCTTCATTAGTTGAAACTTCACATTGAACAAAGCCACCTGGGTTATAGACGGTTACTTTACTATTCGTAACGAAACCTTCAATAGAGGCTATTAGTGCAGAAGCAGTCATTGCAGTACCACAAGCATTTGTAAAGCCTACACCCCGCTCATAAGTTCGGACAAATATTTCATTAGGCGATAATGGCTGGACATAGCTGACATTTACCCCATCAGGGCAATATTCATTTTCGCTGTTCAAATAGGATGCGAGCTGTTGTTGGTGTCTCGTATTTTCGATATATTTTTTATCAACGATTCCGATTAAATGCGGGTTCGGTACAGAAATCGCAGTAAAAGGAATTTCTTCTGAGAAAGCAGGTATAATTTCATGGCGCAATTGTTTTTTGTTATCTACCTTCATTGGTAATGATGATAACTCAAATGAAACGGGCGAAATTTCTACAGAGTATGTAGGAAGCTGTTCAAAAATGGAATCCTCTCGTTTCACTTTCAAACAGGCATGCATTGTTTCGATAACCGCTTCATTAACATTTAATTTTTCACAGACATAACGTGCGACGCAGCGCAATCCATTCCCGCACATCGAAGCTTCCGATCCGTCTGCATTGATAACGCGCATTTTTGCATCTGCAACAGAAGAAGGAAGCACCAATAATAAGCCATCTGCACCACCATTATTTGATGGTTGACATAATTGTTTTGTGATATTCACAAAATTAAATTGTTCATCATATAATGCTTCGTATAAATAAAATGTATTTCCAGAACCATGAACTTTTGTAAGTTGGATATTCATATTTTGTGCCTCCGCGTTCTCTCTTATTTTATTATATTATACTTTTAAAAAATTCATCTTGTCATTAATAGTTTTTATTTACGCACTTTTCTGAATATATCGACTTTTAGCAGAAAAAAATGTTTTTTTCGAGCTTGAAAGTTGCGTCAAGAGAATATATTATAATAAACTGTAGATATATTTCTTATTTCGATATTGTTATTAATTGTCTAGGATAGAGCGAGACATACGAATTATGCATAATAGTTTAACGTCAAATTCTTTTAGGTAAGATCAAGCTCGAAATGACTACTGCCTTATGATAAAGAACCTTTTAGCATCAGAAGATTATTTGCACCATTTCTTTAACAACAGGCTCTACCATTTTCTTCTTAAAAGGAGGCGTTTCACATGTTAAAACAAAGAGAACTTCATGAAACAGCAGAATTATACGAATTATTACGTCATCCGTCTGTGTTTCCATTCGTACGTCAGAAAGCGACTTCAGCTGAAGAGTATTTATTTATGACTAAACAATTAATAGAAGAAGAACAAAACGGATTAACGATTTCACGTACAATTGTAGATGATTGGGGTGCCCCAATCGGAACAATCAGTATTTTTGATATCCAAGATGGCGCCGGCTTTTTAGGAACATGGATCGGCAAGCCATATCAAGGCATCGGTTATAATCAGAAAGCGAAATTAGCGTTTTTAAATGAACTATTTTTCGATTATGATTTCCATACAGTTTTCTTACGCATCCGGGAAGAAAATGCACGCTCACAAGCAGCAGCATTAAAATTACCTTATGTAGTAGATGCTGCGGAATCAAATCCATCTCTTTTCACAGAAATTAATCAAGGCGTAAATAAATTCCGTCTTTTTAAAATTCCAAAGGATCTGTTCTATTTAACAACTGCAAATACGCACGAGGAAACAGAAGAACAGGCAATGTAAAAAGGAAATTTTCACTAGTGACGTGATAACCTTCTTTACGCTTATATGTAAGAGGCGTCAAAAATATTCCTTAAACAAAACAAGGGGCTACCTTAAAAGTATGAACTTTTAGGTAACCCCTTTTCTATTTATTATTTTTCATATTGAGTAATTAAGGCAACCATTTCTTTCGGTGTTTTCGGATGTTCGACTTCAAGCATATGGTCGATCATTTCTTCCGCTTTCTCTTCAAGCTTTTGAATCGCTTGCATGAGTGATTCTTTTGTCAATTTTTCCTCGTCCAATACTTGTGCAAAGCCTTGTTTTTTAAATAAGTTGGCATTTAAAATCTGATCTCCACGACTTTTTGCAGCAGAAAGAGGAATGAGCAACATCGGCTTATGCAATGCTAAAAATTCAAAAATCGAGTTTGAACCTGCTCGCGATACAACAAAATCTGTAGCATACAGTAAATCAGGCAATTCTGTCGTCACATATTCAAACTGAGAGTAGCCTTGCAGATTTTCAAGTTTTTTGTCGGCGTTTCCTTTACCGCATAAATGGATAATCTGATATTTTTCAAGTAGTACAGGCAAATTTTCACGAAGCGCATCATTAATAATGACTGACCCTAAACTGCCACCCATGACAAGCAGAACTTTTTTTTCTGTTGTGAAGCCACATAATGCCAAGCCACGTTCACGATTTCCTTCAAATAGTTGCTGACGAATGATCGAGCCTGTGCAAGTCGATTTATCGTTCGGTAAATGTTTCATCGTTTCTTTAAAAACCGTAAAGATATGGGACGCGAACGGCAATGAAATTTTATTCGCTAATCCAGGCGTCACGTCCGATTCATGGACAACCACCGGAATATTTGCCAACTTTGCCGCAATAACGACAGGCACTGAAACAAATCCGCCTTTAGAAAAGATGACAGTCGGTTTAATTTTTTTGATTATCGAAAAGGCTTGTGTAACCCCTGCCATTACTTTAAACGGATCTGTAAAATTCTGTACTGAAAAGTAACGACGCAGCTTTCCGCTCGAGATACTGTGATATGGTAATGAAGGAAAAGCGTTTGTTATAAGTTCCTTTTCAATCCCATCATGAGAGCCTATATAATGGACATTATACCCCGCTTCCTGTAATGAAGGAATAATCGCTTCATTTAGTGATACGTGACCGGCCGTACCCCCGCCTGTTAAAATAATTGTTTTTTCGTTCATAAATTTCTCCTAACAAAGCAATTGTCATTGCATCTATTTTATGCAACATGACATTTCAACATGCTTCGATAAATATCTTATTTATTTGATGTGATATTTTATTTTCAATGCTTTTTAATAGTTCATTTTTAATATTCTTATTTGTTCTAATTTTATTATTCTAAAAAAATGATTTTACTTATTATCACTTCTATTCCGTCGATTTCTACACCTTTTTTTAAAAGGCTTTTAAAAGTATACCGTATATTGTAGCACATTTTAGCACTTTATAAAGCATTTCTCTAAAAATGGGTGTTTTCGCATATAAAATTATAAAGGCCAAAAGAAATAATAAATATTCGATAAAAGTATTTTTATTGTTTCAAGAATTCAATCAATAACTAAATAACCAAAAAAACTACCCTCTTCATTGCGAAAAGGATAGCATCAGCAAATTATTTTTTAATAAATTGTTGTGTCCAAATATTACCGCCCTGCACATAGCCTACGCCAATATGAGTGAAGTCTTTATTTAAAATATTTGCTCGGTGACCTTCTGAATTCATCCATGCTTGTACAACCTCTTCAGGTGATTTTTGACCTTTGGCGATGTTTTCACCGGCAGATTTATAAGCAATACCTAATGCTTTCAAACGGTCAAACGGGCTGCCGAATGTTGGTGATGTATGCGAGAAGTAGTTTTTATCTTTCATATCTTGAGATTTCTCACGTGCTGCTGCCATTAATGGGCGGTCGATTTGTAATGCACTTAAACCGTTTTTAGCACGTTCTGCGTTCGTTAATGCAACAACTTTTTCTTCGATCGCTAAGATTTGATCAGTAGCTGTCGTTTCTTTTTGTTCTTGAGCTGGTGCCTGATCAGTTTTAGATTGTGTAGCAGGTGTTTGTGACGTTGTAGGAGCTTTTGGAGTTTCGTTGTTTACAACATTTGTTGGCTCTTTTTCTACTTCCTTGCTAACCTCTTTGTTTGTTTCCTTAATAACTTCTTTATCAGCCTCTTTAGTAGTCTCTTTGTTTACTTCTGTTGAAGCTGGTTTTTTAATACCTGTCCAATTTTGAGGTGTCGTTTTTACAAATTTATAGAAATTGTTAAGTTTTATATTATAGTCATTCGCTAATTGAATGTGATTTGAAGTTGCTGTTGATTTGCCCCCTTCAGTTGCATTTGAACTTGCATTCGCAACGGGTGCTTGAGTTGCAAAAAGTATTACTGCACAAAATGGTAGAATTAATTTTTTCATTTTGTACGCCTCCTTTCGTGACTTCATCGTAACTGAAAAATCGAAGAAAAAAAGGCCTATAAATTGGTAAACTATCCATCTACCAAATTATTAGCCTTAAAATCTTATATTTTATTCGTAATTTGCGATAAATTTATCCAATTTCCTCATACATTTCATATGAAAAGCTATTGACGAATTATGATAGAGAGATAATTTCTAGATTTTTAATGTTTTCACCAATGATGACTAAGTTCGGTTCCATTTTTATATATTCCGGCAGCCATTGGACCATTCCATAAGCATATTGGAACAGCATCGGATTTTTGATTCCCTCAATCGGAACGTAGCCTTTCATACGGTAAACTGTATCAGGTAATGAGCGCACCCAGTTTTCAAACTGTTCTTGTGTAAAGCTTGTATCAAATCGAACGAGTCGTGAGCCTAAATTAAAGCTTTCACCAATACGGGCTGTTACGATATCGTCTTTTGATATACGAGCAGTTGACTGCATATTTTGCAATAACTTTAACGGAACACGACCATTTGTCGTCTGAAGGATAAAGGCATTTGAATTAAACCCTTGCAGTTCATAAACAACTTGCGCTTGTTCCGATTCCGTAAGCAAGTCCGTTTTATTGGCCAATAAAAGATGGGCATGACGAATTTGCTCCATAAATAGAGATCGAACTTGCGGAGTAAGGCTTGATCGGTCTAACCATAACCGACTGTCCGCCACCGTCACAATTCCTTTAATATTTAACTTATCTGCAAATAGAGGCGAATAGACGGCGTCCAGTGCTTCCACAGGGTGTGCAGCCCCGGTTGTTTCTATTATAAGTACATCAAAATCCTGATCGTGTAAAAGCGATTGAATTTGTGCTTCTGTTTTTTCCGCTCCGCTGCAGCAAATACAGCCTTCCAACATTTCCTTCAACGGTACATCCTGTTCCACCGCCTGTGAATCGAATGGCAGCTTGCCTAATTCGTTCATAATAACAGCAGGCTTCAAATTGGCTTCTTTCAATTGACGAATGACGTCGGTTAACATGGACGTTTTCCCGCTCCCTAAAAATCCGCTAAATAAATATACATCCTTCATATTTCCACTTCCTATAATAATGGGCTGACAATAAAGTGTTTCTGCACTTTTTGCCAGCCCGCATTTTTTATTCGTTTGTTGATTCTTCAGGCTTAATTTCCAGTAATTCTTTCGCCTTTAAAATTTGTGGATCTTCTGTTTTCAGCTTTTCGCTAATGGCATCCATTAAGGCATATGTTGTATTACCTGTTAAAATACCTGTTACTTCTAATTCATTATCTTGTTGATATGCTTTTATTGCAGCTTCAGTCTCTTCATCAAATTTTGTATCGACTTCACCTGGCTCATATCCCAATACTTCCAGAATACGCTCAGCTGTTTTAATTGACGCATGATTGGCATCCTGTTCATATTGCTGGCTCGGATCGATATATGGTAATGAAGCATAATCCGGATAGTCAACTTTCACATCCGGTGCAATTCCTTTTTCATTCACCCAGTTACCGTCTGGAGTTAACCATTTGCCTGTTGTGAACTTCAAGTTTGCTCCGTCTTCCATATAAATGATTTCCTGCATTGTCCCTTTACCAAAGGAGTTTAATCCAACGATTTGGGCTCCCGCAGATTCTTTTAGTGCACCTGCCAAAATTTCAGAAGCAGAAGCACTTCCTTCATCGATTAATACTGTTATGGGAAGATTATATTTAGAACGATTGTCCGCAGCTACGATTTGTGGCGCTTCATCTCTTTCTTGAATTTGAACGATTGTTTTTCCTTCTTCAACAAACAAGTTAGAAATATCGATTGCCGCCTTTAAATAGCCGCCTGGATTTTGGCGTACATCTAAAACAATCCCTTTCATCCCTTGCTTTTCATATTCAATTAGCAGCTTTTCAAGTTCCACTGCTGTTTTTTCGCTGAAAGAGGTAATTTGGAAGTGTGCAATTCCTTCTTCATCAATATCACCATATACAGTTTCTACAGGAATATCATCACGCACGATTGTCATATCAAAGCTTTCAGCATCCCCGCGTTGAATCGTCAGAGTGACTTCAGAACCTTTTTCACCGCGAATCAATAACACAGCTTCTGTAGAGCTCATGCCTTTGACGCTTTTCCCGTCAACTGCCAGTACCATATCTTTCGGTTGTAAACCGGCTTTTTCTGCAGGTGTATTTTTGATTGGGGAAACAATCATTATATATCCATTTCGTTCTTGGATTTCCGCGCCAATTCCTTGAAAACTTGAAGACAGGCTTTCATTAAATGAACTTGCCTCATCTTTATTCAAATAATCAGAATAAGGGTCTCCCAATGCATCAAACATTCCGTTGATTGCACCATATACCACTTCTTCCTCATTTACGTCTTCATAATATTTTTGCTGAAGTGCATCATACGCATCATAAAGTTTTTTAAATTCCGCCCGTTCCACCGGTTCCTTTACTTCCACAACTTTCTTTTCACCGAATGTTAATGCAAAAATTGTTAAACCGGCTGTACATAAAATTGTCAGGAAAATGACCATTATGAATGCAAATGGTTTCATTCGTAAATATTTCCCTGCCGGCTTTGTAATTTGCTCTTCGTTTAAACCGTTTTGATCCTCATCTCTTTTTTGTTCATCCATTTCAATTTCACCACTCTCATTTTTACACTGTCTGATGTCACACTATACCAATAATATCAGTTTACAAGCGACTAGAAAAGGATAGACGTCAATTTTTTTATTTCATTTCATATTAAATAGAAAAAAGCAGCGAATTCCGCCATAAAGCGGCCTCGCTGCTTGAATTGTTATTCAGTTTTAGCTTCGTTTAAAACTTCATTCGGTATATTGATCTCTTTTACTTCATCAAATTTCGAATAGACAATGTTCGCATCATTTTCAATCGTTGTTTCCTGACCTTCAATATTTGTGATGATTTTCAGATCCATATCCATTTCTTTTATATCAAACGTATCTTTCGCTACTACAATATTATATTGTGAATCTTCAAATGACATATTTTCAAGAATTTCACCATTCATCTCCACTGATTCACCTAAGCTAGCACCCATTTGTGAAAGTATGAACTGCTTGAACTGGTCCCCTTCAATGTTCAGCGTCAACAAATAATTCTCATCATCCTGTTCAAAGCTGAAATCTTCGATAAATTGTTCAAGCTGTTCGAGTTGCTCTGACGCATCTGCCTGGGCACCTGTTTGCGCTAAAAGTTGTTCATATTGTTCATCAGGCATTTTCAGCCATTCATTCGAATCGCCATTATATAAGTAAAAACCGTCTTGTTCCGTCATATACATTTCGATCGGCATTTCCATTTGATCATCGCCCATATCCATCTCAACTGTTCCTTTTGAATACATCGCCATCGGATTTTGTTGAATATCCATCGCCAAATTTGAGTTGCTTGTCATTTCCATCGTCTGACCATCCATCACGAAGCTCGTCACCTGATCCATCTTTGTTTCCGCATGAACACTTTTCAAATTTTGCTGGCGCTGCATGGCATTCTCATATACTTGCTGTAATGTTAAATTGGCTTCGCTATCTGTACCTTCAACCGGTTCTGCAGTATCTCCGCATCCTGCAACTAGTGCTATTGATAATGTAGACATCGCGAATAAGTATCGTTTTTTCAAATGATTTCAACCCTTCCTAGATAAACTTCTCCTATCCATACCCTAATTTGGTGTATTAATATCTTATATAGGGAAATAAGATTAAATAAATTTTATTATGGATTGAAAAAATTGTATGGATAGAGTGCATTTTTTTAGAAATGACGGATAAAATAAAAAGTGTCTACAGGCATAGACACTTTTTATTCTTCACCAATTTAACTTAATACCGTATTGTTCATTTAAGAACACATGCAATTCCTTGTACGTGCAAAGGGCAATCCCGATGACAATTTCGTTTTCATTCATGTCTTTTTCGATTTTGAGGTTGTTATCAAAAATGTGAAAATTCATCGGCAAAGCTTTAATATCTACACTAATATTATGTGCAGCTTTGTTGCGCCAATAATTCAGCAACCATAAGTTTTCGAACAATTTTTGTTCAATTAAGCCTAATGCATAAACAGAATATACTTTTGTGCTGTAATTGGAGCTCGCCATCGGGATATAAGTTGTCTGATCCTTGAAGCTTCGTACTTTCGGCAGCTTTTCCTGAATCAAATGGTTAATGGCATTTTCACAAAACAGACTAACCGTGACAATATTCGCTAACGGATCCACTGTGCTTGAGATTCGATCAATAAATTTCTTCGCTACTTCCTGACTCATCCCCTCACTCCTTTTAACTTTTTTGGCCGTCATTTTATGTGCTTTAAAATTGTCGGTATCTCAGTTTGCCCATATCACAAATTCGATATGCCAAACATCCGCTAAGAAAATTTTTGAAATTTTATACGCCTTATTACAAAAATAAAAACACATCATAATTGTATGATATGTTTTTGCTACTCGTTATCTAAATGATTATCCAAGCCGGTTACGTGCTTCATTTTACTATTCGTAAGATGACGTTTTTTATACTAATTAAAAACATTTTCTGTTTCCTTGGTGGATTACAAACAAGATTAAAGTTTCTGCAAATAAAAAAAGCACTTAATAAGCGCAAGTTGACCTATTAAGTGCTTATGATTTTGTAATTAGTCTTGAATAGCCGCTTCTAACGCAATAACCATCATGTCATTGAACGTAGTTTGACGCTCTTCAGATGAAGTTACTTCACCTGTTAAGATGTGGTCAGATACTGTTAGTACTGTTAAAGCTTGACGACCGAATTTCGCTGCTAATGTGTATAGTGCTGATGTTTCCATTTCAACAGCTAATACGCCATATTGCGCTAATTTTTCGTTTTGTGCTTCATCAGAATAGAACATATCCGCAGTGAAGATATTTCCTACACGTACGTTTAAGTTCGCTTCTTTAGCAGCGTTGTAAGCTTTTAGTAATAGATCGAAGTCTGCAGTTGGTGCATAGTCGATTGTACCGCCGAAAACAACTCGATTCATGTTTGAGTCTGTAGATGATGTTTGTGCAATAATAACGTCACGTACTTTCACGTCTTTTTGAATCGCACCACAAGTACCTACACGGATTAGTTTTTGTACACCGTATTCTTGCATTAATTCAGTCGCATAAATTGAAATTGAAGGTACACCCATGCCTGTCCCTTGTACAGAAACGCGCTTTCCTTTATACGTACCTGTGTATCCAAGAATATTACGTACTTCGTTATATTGTACAACATCTTCTAAAAATGTTTCGGCAATATATTTTGCACGTAATGGATCTCCTGGTAATAATACAATTTCTGCAATGTCGCCTTTTTTGGCATTAATATGAACGCTCATCAAAAAACCTCTTTTCATCATAATTCTTTTAAATTGTAAACGTTTTCGTATAAACATTCAATCGTTAGACGTCTTGCATCACAAAAAAATTTGCATAAAAAACAATATTTGGACAAAATAACGATTTTTTTTACGAAAGGCGCATCTAATTTCACTATACCCCATCTGGCGTATTGCATGCAAAACATTGCTTATACTGAAAATTTATTTTCATACAGGTTCCATAATTGGTCAAAGGCACCTATTGTCATATATTCATCGGATTGAAATTCAATATAATTCGTAAGTTCATCAAAGCTGTCGGACATTTTTGGAAAAGCGTGATCGAGAAACATACTTTCGGCAAAACGTACCTTTTCGTCCGACCACTCTCCCCCTCGAAATGTTAGTGCAAAATGATAAAATGATTTTTTCAAAATTTCCCCTCCTTTATACATTTTTTCACAATATATAGTGTAAATTCCCCATTCTTGTAGTAAAATAGTTAAATATTGATTTTTCAGAAAGTGGTGAATTATTTGCGAAATAGCAAAAAAACTAAACCTAAAAAAGAAAAACAAAGGAAAACTCCTATTAAACCGAAAGCCCTACTTCACTTCTTTCACCTAATACGAGGGAAAATATTAATTACTTTCACTATTCTAATGGCAATTATTATCTCTATGCAAATTTTGTCGTATATTAATATAACAAACTTGGAAAATAACTTGCGAGAATTTGCAGCAGAAAATTTAAAGCAGCAAATGCATATTAATAATTTAGCTTCCGATATTGCGAAGCTTTCAAGCCATGAACAAACTTACTTAATTACAGGCGACGAAAAATTTCTTCAATTATATGAAGAGACAAAGGAACGAATACATACAAATTTAACATCCGTTGAAACGTCATTTAAAAATCAGGAGGAAGAGCTTAAAATCGTCGGGTTAATCCAACAGTTTTACGCTAATTATTTATCCTATTCTAAATCGACTATTGAAATCCGTCAAAAATATGGCTATGAAAATGCCGCTAGACTTTTCGCAAATAGCGGAAGCCAAAACTTCAAAGGTTATATTGATGAAAATACAGGCAAACTGATTCAAATACTTGAACAGCGCAATGAAAAAACTATTTCAGACTTGGAACAGTTTGCATTCGCCTCTAAAATAATGATTTCTGCCTTAACAGGAGTTGCTGTTATTTTAACAATTTCATTAGGTTATATATTATCGAAGTCAATCCGAAGAAATACGAAAAAGATCAACGAATCAATTCTGGATATTGCCCAGGCTGGCGGTGACTTAACACGCCGTGTAAACGTTAAAACAAAGGACGAATTTTCTATTATAGGAGATTCCACGAATATTTTAATCGACTCGATTTCTGCATTGGTTAAACGCGTTTCAAATCTTGCCGATAATGTATCCGGAAGTTCGCAGGAATTAATGGCCCTTGCAGATGAAAACGCTCGCACAATTGATTTCATTGCTGATTCTACGATGAACATCGCAAGCGATAGCAGTGAAATTTTAAACAGTATCGGGAGTGCAGGTAATGAAATGCAGAAATTGGAACAATCGATGCATGTATTAGACGAAAAAGCACTAGAAGTTCAGCAAGCTGCATCTGAAATGAAAGCAGCCGCTCATCAAGGAAGCAGATCGGTAAACCATTCATCAATTGTCATGCTTGAAATTGAGGAAACAATGGCAACTACTTCTGACACGGTTGAAAAATTAGGGGAAAAATCAAAAAATATTACTTCGATTATTAGTACAATTACAGCGATTGCCGAACAAACTAACTTACTTGCTTTAAATGCGGCAATCGAGGCTGCTCGCGCCGGTGAACATGGACGAGGGTTTGCAGTTGTTGCGGCTGAAGTTCGTAAACTTGCCGAACAATCCCAAAAGGCAGCAAAAGAAGTTTCGGCAATAGTTGGATCTATTCAAACAGAGGTCAAGTCCATTATCGAGCAAAACCACACAGGGGTAGAAAAAGTAATTCGTGGTGTGGAAGTGACGAATGAGACGACTCATTCTTTACAAAATATATTACTGCAAACAGAAAGAACATCTGATATTTTAACACAGATGGTTGTTCAGATTGAACAGACTTTAAATAATAGTCACGGTGTCACAACTTCGTTCGTACATGTTGCCGCAATTGCAGACAATACTGCTGTCAATACGGAACGCAGTGCAGCTGCCGCATCTAAAGGTTCTGCTTCCATGGAAGAAATCAATGCATCGGCCGTGGAACTGGCTTCACAAGCAGATCACCTGCGAAGTGTTGTCAATGAATTTAAAATCTAATATAAAAAAACTCGCTTATGGGATATTCCATAAGCGAGTTTTTATTATTCAAACAATGATTTATATTCACCGTAACCTTCTTTTTCAAGGTTCTCAACCGGAATGAAGCGCAATGCTGCTGAATTGATGCAGTATCGCAATCCGCCCAATTCTTGCGGACCATCCGGAAATACGTGCCCTAAATGGGAATCGGCTGTTTTACTGCGGACTTCCACACGACGCATACCGTGCGACGTATCAAAATGCTCAGTTACCTCTACTTGTTCAATCGGTTTTGAAAATGATGGCCAGCCACACCCTGCATCATATTTGTCTTTTGAGCTGAAAAGAGGCTTTCCTGAAACGATATCCACATAAATACCATCTTCGAAAACGTCATTGTATTCATTGCGGAATGGAGGTTCCGTTCCTTGGTTTTGTGTAACATGATACTGCATTTCTGTTAACTCTTTTAAACGTTGCTCTTTATTCATTTATTTCGCCCCCCAGTATTTTTCAATAAATCCTGCACGCCCTGAACCAACCGAATAGCGTTCGTAATGTGCCGGGTTCTTCTTATAGTACTGCTGATGATAATCTTCTGCCGCGTAAAATGGCTTTGCTTCCAGAATTTTAACGGCAATCGGTGATTTAAATTTTCCGCTTGCCTCCAGTTTGGCCTTGGATAATTCTGCAATCTGCTTTTGGACTTCATCATGGTAAAAAATCGCCGTAGTGTATGATTCGCCGCGATCATAAAATTGACCGCCCGCATCTGTAGGATCGATCAGTGTCCAATAAAGTTCAACCAGTTTTTCGTATGGATAAATTTCAGGATCAAACGTAATTTGTACTGCCTCAAGATGGCCCGTTGTTTCACTGCATACTTGCTCGTATGTCGGGTTTTCAACATGCCCGCCTGTATAACCGGAAACGACTTCTATAATACCGGGCTGTTGATCAAACGGCTTTACCATACACCAGAAGCAGCCCCCTGCAAATGTCGCTTTTTCATATGCCATTAAAATTACCTCCTATTTTACTTCGTCTGGTTTGGAATAACTACTTCCAACTCTATTTTATCATTTGGTAAATCAATTTCCTTCGCCCGCACTCTGGAACCACTTGCGATATTTATTCGTGACAGATCCACATAAATTTCTTCGTCATTTGGTTTCACCGTAATCCAATTTGGAAAATTAACCGCATCATCAATCATTTTCAGGACGGTTTTCGGAGGAATATTTACTTTGCCGACGTGGACAGCTTCTTGACTCAGTGTAATATTACCGTTATTTACAACTGGAATGAAATCCATCTGAATCGGCAAATCGATATTAAAAACAGTTAAAGTACTGTATAAATAAATTTTATCATCCACTGTGAGCTCTACCGGAACCGGTGACTGGTTCATAGCTTCCGATAAGTATTGTTTTGCAATTGCTTCAAATTCTTTAGCTGTCGTTTCCACAGTCAATATATTGCCCTCAACAGGGAGTGGTGGCTGTCCTGTTGCTTGTTTAACGTCAGCAGTTATTAAATAGAGCAATGTGGCAAATGTTATGAGTACTGCTCCAGCCAATAATAAAAATGCGACTTTCCATTTGTTCATCTTCTCACTCCTCAAATCCTAATAAACCGTCTGACATCTGCTCAATATCACATTGTTGCATTGTTTCAATGATGCGTTTTGTCATACGATCATATCCTGTGCTATTCGGATGAAAGAAGTCTACATGATATACCATATCCTCATTTGAGACAAATAAATCCTCTACAGATACGAAACACGCATTTTCATCTGTGGCAGCAAGCTTTTCGATTTCATCATTCCATTCCGAAATAATCGGATCAAAAGGTGTAATCTCATCGACTACGATTGAAAAGGGATTATAAAATCCAACTAAAATAATTGGCACATCAGGATTTACTTTACGAATTTCTGCAATGACTTGCTCGTAGCGCTCAGCAAATCGGGGCAATTCTTTATCAAACATAGACTTTTTCATTGAAAACAAATTCTTTTTAACTATTTTCATTACATCATTACCGCCAAGCGTAATCGTAATCAGATTTGCTTTTTGCAGTTCCTCTTCATAGTGACCACGTTCTAGTAGACTTAACAGCTGGTCACTGCGTCTACCATTTTTACCTCGATTATCGAGTTCCACTTCCTCTACCATCGGCCATTTTTCCAGCTCCTGCTGCAGACGTATCGTATAGCCATAATCCTGGGTTTCGTCTCCAACACCACGCGTAAGCGAATCACCTAATGCTAAATAAAAAACCGATTGTGCATCTTCTTCCTTACGATCAGACCAGTCTAGTTGAAATACATCATTTATAATATCAAAAAAGCTCGTATTAATTGTTTCTTCGTTTTCTGCTTCTTCTTCTGATATGGACAAATCATTATTCTCATTGGATGAATTGTCGGATTGTTGTGCTTCTTCTATTTTTGGGTCAATTGTAACGGAGCATGCGGACAAGAAAATGACAGCTAATGATGTGAGTACTAACCGCCACATGCAACTTCCCCCTTTTTATTTTGTTATTCCATTATAAAATATTTTCCCCACCTTTAGGAATGATTTGCCTATAAAAATAGTGATATATCAGAAAATATTTTTTCATTTTATAAAAAAAGTAATTCTAAAGTTTAGATTCTTTAGAATTACTTTTTAACTATTCTGTATAATAAATAAAGCCGATTGCACCTTCACCTGTATGTGTACTAATAACCGGTGAAGTATAGGCAACTTCAACTTGTCCTGTATAGCCTGTTGCTTTTACCTGTTCGATCAACGGATTCACTAATGTATCCATTGCATTCGCATGAGAGATGGCTACACCTGCCACTTTTTTACCTTGAGTATCTTTTTCAAATTCACTCATTAAATATTTCACCACTTGCTTATAGCTGCGCGGTTTTGCACAAATTGTCACTTCCCCAATATCTAAGTGACCAACTGGCTTAATGTTCAATAAAGAACTTACGACTGCCTTACCTTTTCCGATTCGGCCGCCTTTTACCATGTTCTCCAATGTGTCCAATGCAACAAAAAGACGTGTGTTTTCACGTACACGATTCACACCTGCAACAATTTCCTCCACTGTAGCACCTGCATTACGTAGACGGATTGCTTCACGAAGCTGGAATGCCAACCCAAAAGCAATATAACGCGAATCAATGACAGTTACATCAGAATCAGTCATTTGAGAAGCTTGATTGGCTGACTGATATGTACCGCTCATACTCCCTGTCATATGAATTGATATAATTTTTGAACCATCTTTTCCAAGCTCGTCATATAATTCTTTAAATACACCAGGAGACGGTTGAGAACTTTTCGGAAGTTCTTTTGCTGTTTTTAATAATTTAATAAATGTATCCGGTTGCAAATTTACACGATCTGTATACGTTTTATCATCAATTTGAACTGTTAGTGGTACTACATGAATTCCATGTTCCTGAATTTCCGCGTCTGTTAAATCGCAAGTTGAATCTGTTACGATATGAATTTGACTCAAAGAAAACACATCCTTTTTCTATCTTCCTTACTATTATAAAGAAATCATATTTGTTTACCAATATGACATTTGTCATTGAAGAATGACCCAGTTTATCACTATTTTCATATGACATATAGCAGTATAACATCATGACATCCATCTATCACGAATATTTTGAATAAGAATTATACTAATATAAAGGAGCGTGATGACTCATGCACAATTTAGACGCATTTGACTATAAAAACTGGAAAGAAGAACTTTGGAATGCCATAACGCATGGTATCGGACTTGCCATCAGCATACCTGCTTGTATACTATTAATTATTCATTCAGCAGTAAACGGCACCGCAGTACATATTACTTCCTATGCTATATTTGGCTCATCTTTGATTTTACTTTTTTTAATGTCGACATTATTACATAGTGTTCCGGAAAAATATAAACGGTTCTTTTCTATACTGGACCATTCTTCAATATATATATTGATTGCTGGTACTTATACCCCGTTTTTACTTGTAGCAATCGGGGGTGTGACGGGCATTGTCATGCTGTGCATTATTTGGTTTATTGCTATATTAGGTGTTGTGTTCAAATGTTTGTTCATTCATCGATTCGAAAAATTATCATTGATGCTTTATATTTTCATGGGCTGGCTTATCATTTTCGCCATCCAACCATTATATGAATATTTAACGTTTGATGGTTTTATGCTCATGCTTATTGGCGGGCTGCTATTTACATTTGGTGCAATTTTTTATGCGTGGACACGCCTTCCGTACAATCATGCAATTTGGCATTTGTTCGTCATTGCAGGCTGTGGATGTATGGTGGCTTGTGTATATATTTATTTAATATAAAAAGTTAAGGACCTGCTGAAAAATTGATTCAGCAAGTCCTTTTTTAACAGCTATTTTTCATAAATACAGTACTGGAACGTATATCCGTCTTCTGCCTCGATTGGCTCGAGACATGAGACCTTCTTCCAGTCATCATATGATGGGAAATAAGTGTCCCCTTTAAAACTATGGTTGATGAACGTAATATATAAACGATCGGCAATCGTCATCGACTGCTCAAATATTTGAGCACCACCAATGATCATCACTTCTTTTTCCCCTTCAACAAGCGCCAAAGCTTCTTCCAGGCTTCGTACCACTTCAATTCCTTCTGCTGTAAAGTCTTCATTTCTTGTAATGACAATATTTCGGCGTCCCGGCAAAGGTCGTCCAATTGAATCGTATGTTTTACGGCCCATAATCATCGGTTTGCCCATTGTCATTTCTTTAAAATATTTCAAATCACCCGGTAAATACCACGGCAGATTATTTTGATAGCCAATGACCCGGTTTTCATCATGCGCAACGATTAATGAAATCATTGATATCCCCCTCTATACCGCAATCGGTGCTTTAATTGTTGGATGCGGATGATAGCCTTCCAACGAAATATCTTCCATTTCAAAATCAAAGATCGATTGCTTTTCTTGGTTTAACTTTAAAATCGGCAATTGCTTCGGCTCACGTGTAAGCTGTTCTTTTACTTGTTCAAAATGGTTTGAATAAATATGGGTATCTGCCATGCTATGCACAAACTCGCCTACTTCAAGTCCACATTCATGGGCAATTAAATGCGTCAGCAATGCATAGCTCGCAATGTTGAAAGGCACCCCTAAAAATGTATCTGCGCTGCGCTGTGTAAGCATACAGCTCAATTTCCCGTCAGCTACGTAAAACTGGAACATCACGTGACATGGCGGTAAGGCCGCCTTACTGCCCTTTCCCCCTGCATCAATCACGTCTTCAGGGTTCCATGCATTCACGATAATACGACGCGAATCCGGATTATGTTTAATTAAATCGATTGCATCCTGTAACTGATCAATCGATTCACCTTCTGAAGTTGTCCAATTACGCCACTGCTTTCCGTAAACATTACCCAAATCTCCGTATTTTGAAGCAAATTCATCATCATGTAATACGCGTTCACAAAATGAAGAAAGCTCTTTTTGATACTGTTGATTAAACGCTTCATCAATAAGGGAGCGTCGTCCAAAGTCACTCATATCAGGTCCGCTGTACTCTTCTGATTCTACCCACTTTTTAAATGCCCATTCATCCCAAATATGGTTATTGTTCTGAAGTAAATAGCGGATATTCGTATCGCCTTTAATAAACCATAGTAGTTCGCTAGCTACGAGCTTGAATGGTACGCGCTTAGTCGTTAGAAGCGGAAAACCATCCTGTAAATTAAAGCGCATCTGATAGCCGAATACGCTGCGTGTCCCTGTTCCTGTACGGTCAGATTTATCGGTACCGTTGTCCAAAATATATTGCAATAAATTTAAGTATGTATGATCTGCATGTGCCAATATTTTCACTCCTAAAGAATGTTCTCCGTTTATTATATAGACTTATGTTGAGAAAAACACGTGAATCTTTAAAATCGCTCTAAAAGCCTACTAAGCGAATATTTACTAATGATTCAAATAAAACAATATGTATAAAAAATTGCACAATAAAAGGCGCTACTCGTATTTCGTCTGCTGAGTAGCGCCTTTAGTCAAATGTGTCTAAGTCATCGTATAGCTCAATAGTTTGCGTCAATTTTTATGTTGCCTCCCTAAGAATTGTTTTGTTGTTTTCCAGAATTTGAATCATTTGCAGTAAAATTTTGTCCTCAATTTTTTGAGTACCATTTACTTCTTTCGCAATAATTTTTGTTAATTCCAAAATTGTATTTACGTCGAGCTTATGTTTTTCCGCTAATTGGAATGCTCGCCCTAACTGACCGGTTATCATCGGCAGTCCTCCTTTTTACTATAGTATACAAATATTATACCTCGAGTTACATAAAAATTCACCTTTAATTTTTAAATTTTTTGTAAATTACTCAAAAAAATAAAGGTTCTTTTTCCAGCCGTTTAGTAATATTATGATAAATCGCCGGATACTCTATTACCAACGTTAAATAAATAACTTTTGCTTTATTTATTACGAAATCAGAACTATATATTTTCTACTTCGTTGAGACAGATATTAATTCCTATTTTTAATTATTTTTATTTTCACAGGGACATTTTTATTCGTATTTTGATACATTTTCTTTTTAAAAAAAGAAGTATAAACAAACGGTTCCCGGGAAAAATACGAGCAGAAATAGATACTTGAATTTCTTTAGTATGTGTTTTTTACATACCGAATGAACTTCTTTATCTAAAATAAAGGAGATGTTTTAAATGGGAGCATTATATAGAATTGCCCTCGTACTTGTAATTATTGGAGCAATTAACTGGGGACTTATCGGCTTTTTCAAATTTGATTTAGTCGCATCTTTATTTGGCGGACAAACTGCCGGATTATCACGAATTGTTTATGCACTTGTCGGTCTTGCCGGTCTTGCATGCATTCCGTTGTTAATGAAAAACCTTGATGAAGAGGACAATGCAACCGTTACTCATACAAGAGCAACAAACAGACCGAATTATAATATGGAAGCTGGGAAAGAAGCTGATTTCTCAGAATACGCAAAGCAAAAAAACAAAAACAACAATAACAACAATAACGAGAAGTAATTCAGAAATAATTCAAAAGCAAAAGACCAGGCTCAGTAATGAGTACCTGGTCTTTTTAGCTTATTCAGAACTTTATCTTGGGATTAAGTAAAAAGCTCATCTCTTCGCATATTTTTTCCTACTTATAATAACCCAGCTATTATTTTTATCCATCCGAAAATAGACGTCCATAAAATAATACTTAAAATCAGGCCATTAAATAAACCTAAGAAAAATCTGTTTTCCAAGATTACCACTCCTTAAATTAAAGGTTGGCCAATCGGAGACTATTTAAGCTTTTGTCCCTTAGATTTCTTTTGGTAATGGATGGAAAGCATAGTTTTGAGAAGCTAGTATTGTGAGAAATATTAGTGTACACAAAAAAACACCCGACCATTAGGCGGGTGCCGCATCTTGCTATGATAACCATTTAGGCGGTGTGTTTTTGCTCCAGTAAATTTCGCCAAGGTCGTAATGCTTTGAGTAGTTGTCTTCAAACGTATGATAGTGGAAATTATAGTAGTAGCCATCAAAAGGACGGTTCTCTGTTCGTACATGGAAACGGATTACGTCAGTTTTTGATTTACTGTCCACAATGTGGAAGATTTTTTCCGAGTAATCACCACTTGGTTTTTCGGAAACCGTTAAGTTACGCAGTTTTTCATCGCCAACTCGTTCCACTGTCATTGCAATAGCCTCTTCGATTTTCGGAAAAATATCCGTTTCGAATTGTTGTTCAATAACCGGTCCGACTTTTGTTCCAAATTTTATGTATGATTGTTCTTTTGCAGCAGACACAAAGTCATCCGTAGTTGGCAGCGGTTTTTCATCAACGATAATATCATCCAACTGATAGGCAGCTGAAATATGGTTGTCGCTTGGACGATCCAATACCGATTTGCCATGACGATCTTCATCAAAATTCGCCCAAATTTCATGTTTTGGTGTAATTAAACCAAACGATAATAACGCGACAGAAACAACGAGAGATTTGTAAATCCATTTCTTCAAGTCTATCACCCACTTTTATTATGTATAATTTTAAAACGCTCTTACTTATATATACGAATATTATAACAAATAGTTTCATCTTTATTGTAAACATTGTACAATAAAAAAGGAAGATATTGTAGGTTATATTAAGGGAGGTTTTAAAAAATGGACATTGTTATGGGTCTTGGATTATTACTAATGCTTGGGTATATGACTTCTTTATGCTTCACGGACTAATAACTTTATTATGCACTAAGCAGCATCAATACGCCCTAGAATCCTTTATTCATCATATTTCTAGGGTATCTCTTATTCTTCATCGGACGATGAACAGCATTTAATTTATCTCGCGTATCATCAATTGTCATGTATTCACCGCCTTTCAATGTTTGAGTGATCATAAAAAGCCACACCCGTTTGGATATGACTTTGAGAATCACTTAACTTCTTCTATAGAAACAATGTGGTTTGTAAATATTAATTCTGATTGCTCTTCTTTCCCCTCATATAACACGAATCTTATATAACCAGAATGAAAGCGACCGTCATCTTGTAAATACATTTCTTCAAATTCCTTAAGACTGGCTTTCATCTCTATCTTTTCACCATTACTCAAACGTAAAATTAAACTCATAACTATTCCTCCCTTCACACTAATCATAATGTGAATGGAAATTATTGTCACTACTATATCCCTAATAAATTTATGCATACTTTTGTGCATTCAAATTTTGAGATATTTTATTAAAAGCTGGGATTGAATTGTTGCATGAGTATAGTGCAGACCGTGGAAAGTTATTTTCGGTTCACCTTGTTCATTTATTACTTTTTTTAATGTGCCATCCAAACCGATTTGGATGGTTTTTATTCTGAGAATTGGACAAGGGGCCCCCAAATGTTGGGGACCCCTTTAGTATTTAATAGATAGATTTATAAATAAATGAAAGTCTCAACCCGATCATCCGGGGAATTTATATTTATTCGGAGTGCACAACTCCAGTTTTAACCGCGGTAAAATTCTACTAATCTCTTCTAACTTAAGCAACATAGTCCCAACCTGCTACTATGTCCTTGCAGCCCTGAAGCTTGCGCCAGTGTGAATAAGTATCTTCAAAAACACTAGCAGAAATGCCAATTCATTTATAGCACTATCTAAAATAGCACAAAAACTATCATAACACATATATTCGCGTTTGTAAACTAAGTTTGAGCCCGTGCAAAAATTCATAATGTCCGCTATACTTTAAAAATCGGAATTTAAAAGGAGTTATGTAAAGATGAATGAAGTTGAAACAACATTATCAATCCAAATGAAACGGATGGCTGTTACATTGCTGGATATGCAGCAAAGCCGTTTTGTGTCCGCAAGTGAAACAATGGATTTATCCGCACTCCAATCTGAAGTGTACAATCAGTTTTTTGAATCCTACATAGATGCGACGATGAATAGCCCGAAATCTGTTGCATGTAAATTTTTAGACCGTGATAATGATATTTTGACGAAAATGAACCGTTATGTAGAATATCCTGATGACACACACTTCTTATCACTGGCCAATGATTTATCAAATAAACTGTATCAAATTATGCAAACGGTATCGAACAGTAACGGTTCGGTATTTGTCGCGCATATTGAACTTATTGGCGAAGATTATATTCTTCTGTTAAAGCTGGATCCAAAAGATGCAGTACAGATTGATTTGGAAACATTGCATTTGAAAACGATCGAAAATATTTTGCCTGATGCATCCAGTCGTGTACAAAAATGTGCACTCATTCGAATGAATTATGATCCGCTCGAAGAAAATATTTATGTACTGGATAAGCAATCGGATGGCGAACCGGCGAAGTTTTTTATGGAAACTTTCTTGCAGGCTACTCCGATTGCATCAGACAAAAAGAAAACAAAAATGCTCATGAAGGAGTTATATGAGAAAATTGCGGAATCACTTAACGAAGAGCAGACTCCCCAACTTCAAAGAGCAATTGACGAGGAATTTGAACACGGTAAATATATTGAGCTCGACGCATCGGTCCATAATATTTATGAAGCGATTGCCCCACCGGAGAATCGGGAAGATTTTGTTGAACAAGGTGCCAAATTGTTTATCAATGAATTCACTGACCGCAATCCAGACTTTACGCCTACATTTGAAGTGAAACGCGATGATTTGCATGTCGTCTATAAATCGGCTGAAGGCGAAATTCTTTTCCGTTATGATAAAGGATTGGACAATATTGATGTAAAGCACGATCAAGTAAGCGGTACGTATACGATTACTATACGTGATGCGGATACAGTAGGTTTTACGCTGCACAAAAAACCGCTATAAGTTTATTGATATTATAATAGGATATAAAAAAGGGGCTGTTTTTTCACAGCCCCTTTTTGCAACCTATTTAGATGTTAACGCAATAAATTCCTCAACATCTTTTTCACAAAGTGCGATTCCTTTTAACCAGAAATCTTCTTTCGTAATGTCTTCACCTAAATGCTTCATTGCCAATTCTTCGACTGTCATGATAGCTGTGTCACGCAACAGAGCCATATACTTCTCTTCGAAGCCCTTACCTTCTTCTTTTGCTTTCGCGTAAATGCTTAATGAGAACAGATAACCGAATGTGTACGGGAAGTTATAGAACGGTACACCTGTAATATAGAAGTGCATTTTAGATGCCCAGAAGTGCGGATGTGTTTCACCTAATCCTCCTGCATGTGCTTCAATTTGAGCTTCTTCCATAAGTTCGTTCAAGCGTTTCGTTGATACAATGCCTTTTTTGCGCTCATCATAAAAACGAGTTTCAAATAAGTAACGCGCATGGATATTCATAAAGAAGGCAACAGAACGTTGAATTTTATCTTCCAGTAATGCAATCTTTTCTTGTTCAGTTGTTGCTTCTTCAACTGCTGCATCTGCAACAATCATTTCTGCAAACGTTGAAGCTGTTTCAGCAACATTCATTGCATAGCGGCGGTTCAACGGATGTACCGGACGCAGTGCATATGAATGGAAAGCATGTCCCAGTTCATGTGCCAATGTCGAAACATTTGACATCGAGCCGGAGTATGTCATGAATATACGAGATTGCTCTGATAATGGCATTCCTGTACAGAAACCGCCAGGACGTTTATTATCACGGTCTTCTGCTTCGATCCACCCGTCTTCAAATGCTGTACGTGCAAAGCTTTCCATTTCCGAACCAAAACGGCCGAAATGTTTTAAGATGAACTCGGCACCCTCCTGGTAAGACATAGTTGCTGATGAATCCGTAACCGGTGCGTCAAAGTCAAACCAGTCCAATTGTTCTGTACCTAATAGATTTGCTTTATGCTGTAAATAACCTGCAAATGTCGCCTTACGAGATGTAATGGCACCCCACATCGCATCGATTGTTTCCTGCTTCATACGGTTAATTTGAAGCGGCTCTTTTGTTACTGAGTACCAGCCGCGCTTTTTATAAACGGCTAAACGGAAACCTGCTAAATGATTCAATGTTTTTGCAAAGAACTCTTCACGTTCTGTAAATACTTTTTCCAATGCTTCAAATGCCGCTTTTCGCACTGTGCGGTCTTTATGTGAACTTAAATTGTTCGCTTGTCCAACTGACAATAGTTTCTTTTCGCCATCCACTTCTACTTCCACTTTAATATCGCCGATCAACATGTTATAAAGTTGGCCCCAAGAACTGTACCCATCAACACCTAAAGCTGAAATTAGCGCTTCTTCTTCTTCGGATAATGATTCTTTCGATTTTTCGCGCCATTCCGTTAAGATAAATTCGAATTGCGCCAATTCTTCTGTCTGCAATAATGCTTCGAAAGTTGACTGTTCAATTTTACCCAATTTTTGATTGAAACTTTCTAAGATTGGCGATGAATTTGCCGCAATACCGGATAATTGGCCTTGCAACAATAATGCATCACGATCAGTCGTGTCTTGCGCAGTTAAGCAAGACAGCACCGCCCCTGCCTGAGAAATGTGGAGCATCACTTCTTTAATGCTTTCCAATATCGATTGGATTTCTAGTGCAGCATCACTATTTTGTGGAACTTCAAATTTGTCGATCTTCTCTTTTAATACTTCTAGTTTAGGAGTCAAACTTTCAATATGCTCGATTAATTGTGGAGAAGCACTACCACCAGGGAAAAACACATCTAAATCCCAAACTTCAGGATATTTAACATTCACCATTCTATTACCTACTTTCTGAATTATATTTCAATTCTTATTTTACTAAAAAATAAGTTAAAATGCTCGAAAATATTTCGGTTTTAGAAATAAAAAAGCTAGCCTGTCTTATCGGCTAGCTCCAGCATTATAAAATTGGTGATAATAACCGCGAAATGGATTCTCGTATTTTCGTCCAAGTTTTGCGTTTTTCATATTGCTCCTTCGTTAATTCAAAACTGTCCTTAATATCTGCTTCAAACAGCTCTCTGCATTGTATAGCCAATTTAGCATCATATAGAATGGCGTTAATTTCAAAATTCAGGCTAAAACTTCGAACATCGATATTGGCCGTTCCAATTGTCGCCACTTCATCGTCAATTACAATCATTTTTGCATGAAGGAAACCTTTTTTATAACGGTATACCCGACCGCCAACTTCCAACAAGTCACCGCTGTATGCTGAATTGGCTCCATATACAAAAGCATGATCGGTTACTTCGGGTGTCATAATGCGCACATCAACACCTGAAGAAGCAGCAATTTGAACCGCATGCATAAATGGTTCGTCCGGTACAAAATATGGCGATTGAATATAAACATACTTTTTGGCACTTAAAATCATCCGGATATAGCTGTTTTTAATCGATTCAAAATCCGTATCAGGGCCACTCGACACAATTTGAACAGGTGTGTCTGCATCAACCGTAAACGTCGGGAAGTATCTTTGTTCGATTTCAGTCAGCTCTTCTTTTCTTGCCTGATACCAGTCAAATAGAAAATGTGCCTGCATGTTATAGACAGAATTGCCTTCGATTCTCAAATGCGTATCGCGCCAATACCCGATTTCATCATCCAAACAGGCATATTCGTTCCCGACATTAAACCCGCCGATATATCCGACTCTCCCGTCAATAATAATGAGTTTCCGATGATTACGAAAATTTATACGTGGATTAAACAGCTTAAAATACGATGAAAAATATGCTTCCACCTGCCCACCGGCATCCGTTAATTTTTTCAGATCCTTTTTGCGTAATGTACGCGAACCTAAATCATCGTACATCATCTGTACTTCAATGCCTTCTTTTGCTTTTTTAACGAGCGCATTAAAAATACTTTTCCCGACATCATCCATTTTATAGATATAGTATTGAATATGAATGGTCTGTTTTGCATTTTCGATATCTTCAATGACCGAACGGAATTTTTCTTTCCCTTCCGAAAGTATTTTGACATCATTTTTCGAACTCAATAATGAATGGTTATAATCAACGTTCATTTTAATTAATGGTGCATGCTTTTTAGTAATGGCATTCGGAAATTCGTATGTTCCCTCTTCCAACGCATTTTTTTGATCCTGGAATATTTCCAGTGTTTCCTCCTGCTGTACCGCATGCCACCTTACAAAATGTTTCTTCTGTAAATTTCGACCTAATAGTAAATATAAAATAAAACCAAAAACTGGTAAGAAAAAGAGCACGAATAACCATGCCCATGTTGATGAAGCGCTTTTTCGGCTGATGAATATTAATACGAGGGCAAACAATATGTTCAATGCAAATAAGGTGACGGTTAAGATACCAGTGACTGTCATGAAATTCATCTCTTTTCATTTTTAATTATTAAGAGAAAACAACTATTAAATGTTATAAATTACTAGTTTTTTCTACTATTTTACTATTCCCTGTAAATATGCATTTAAGACATAGAAATGCATATTTTAAAGGAATCTATTCACTTTTCGGGTGAGGAATGTAATTACATTGAAAACGAAAATACCGCTTACCTGATAAGTAAGCGATAATACTTTAAATACTTTTTTTACTAATCTTCATCCGGTTCGACTATGTTAAACAACAATAAAATAATAACGCTGTAATCCATTCACTCCACTTATTATAGCTCAATCTTCCTAACAATCAATGACTGTACAAAGTTCCTAATTACATAAAAAAGCAGATGCACAAAAATTGTGCATCTACTTATAAATTATCTCATTTTCTTTATGCTTTTTGATATTTGCTTCCATTTACGTTTTTCCGCAAGCTGGGCATCCGTATTCGCCTTTTTCTCGATATAGGCAAGTTCCCGCTGCAGTTTATAGAAACTCGTTAACCTTGCAGCCTCAAGTGCTCCTTCTTCAACTGCCTGCAATACAGCACAACCGGGTTCATTTTTATGCTTACAATCGCGGAATCTGCAGTTTTCCGTAAGCTGTTCAATATCGGAAAAACTTGCATTTAGACTGTCCCCCTGATCCCATAGCTGCAACTCCCGCATTCCTGGAGTGTCAATCAGGCAAGCACCGGATGGTAGAACAACAAGTTCCCGGTGTGTCGTCGTATGGCGGCCTTTTGCATCATCTTCACGGATTGTGGACACTTTCATTTGTTCTGTGTTTAATAAAGCGTTCGTAAGTGTTGACTTCCCTGCACCGGAAGAACCGAGTAATGCCGCAGTTTTCCCTTCAGTTAACAACGCATGTAATGAAACCATTCCTTCACCTGTCTGCGCACTCACCGTCAAAATATCCACACCGAAAGCAACCGATTCAATTTCTTTTAAAAACGGCGTAACATCCTCACATAAATCCGCTTTTGTTAATACGATAACCGGTGTTGCCCCTGAATCCCATGCAGCTACTAAATAGCGTTCCAAACGGCGTATATTGAAGTCATCATTTAAACTCATACCAAGTAAAATGAGATCAACATTTGTTGCCACGATTTGTTCATCGACTTCTAGACCTGCCATTTTTCTTGTGAATTTGGATTTTCGATCAAATAAATGATGAATTATGGCACGCTCTTCTCCCGGCATTTGTTCAATAACGACAAAATCGCCAACAGCCGGGTAATCTTTTCTTGAAAAGGCGTGGTATGCAAAATTTCCGGATACCGTTGCCAAATATTCGCCCTGTTCTGTCAGGACACGGTAAGAATGTTTATGTTCGAGTATGACGCGTCCAACAAGCTTTGTTGTCATATCAATCGTTAATGTTTGTAGTTGTGTATCAAAAAATGCTGTAAAACCTAATTGTTGTAAATTCAATGGAATTGCCTCCTAATGGCGTATGATAGTATTTTTGTTTTTCAGGCAAACAAAAAAACCTTATGACCAGCAATTTTGCCCGTCATAAGGTTTCATACGCACAGTAAAGGAGCGTGACTCTTCTATATTAGAAGGCACTTTTGTGGCGAATGTCATATGACAAGCATAATTGCATTGATTCAATCTCATGTAATTTAGTCATATTCATCACCATCTTTCTCCATTAGTTAATCCAACTATAACAATAGATAGAATGTTTTGTCAATACAGTTTTCAACTATTTTTTACCAAAGTATCGGTTTACTTCTCTTTAAAAGATTGGGAAAATGTAAGCATAGAAAAAACACATTTATTAAGGAGTAATTATAATGAACATTCAACTAATACAATGTACCATTGAAAATTTAGAAACTTTACAAACAATCAGCCGCGATACATTTTACGAAACATTTCATGAGCAAAATAGCGAGGAAAGTATGACAACGTATTTGAACACAGCTTTTTCAGCAGTAAAACTGACAGCTGAGCTTGAAAATAAACACTCACTATTTAAGTTACTGTATGTAAATGAAGAGCTTGCAGGTTATTTAAAAGTTAATATAGATGAAGCCCAGTCCGAACAATTAGGGCCGGATGCACTTGAAGTAGAGCGAATTTATATTCTAAGCCGTTTTCAGAAACTCGGTTTAGGGAAAGTATTGATAAATGAAGCGATCAAACTGGCTAATGAAATGAATAAAAACAAAATTTGGCTCGGTGTATGGGAAAAAAATATGAATGCCATTGCATTTTATGAAAAAGCGGGCTTTGAAAAAACAGGCTCCCATTCATTTTTCATGGGTGAAGAAGAACAAATCGATTTTATTATGACAAAACATTTGTGAGGGAAAACGATGTACATTCCAAAGCAGTATCAGTTAACAGATGAGCAAAAGATTCGTCAGATTATTAAAGAATATAGTTTTGCGACAGTTGTTTCTATTCATCAAGGGGTACCGGAAGCTACTCATTTACCGCTCTATTTAAGTGAAGATGGAAAGTTTCTATATGGTCATTTTGCACGTGCCAACACACAGTGGAAAGATATTCTCGATCAACAGGTGCTCGCAGTTTTTAATGGACCTCATAGCTATATCTCCTCTTCCTGGTACGAAACAAAAGATTCAGTACCAACATGGAATTATGTATCTGTCCATGTAAAGGGTCTTGTCGAAATGATGGAGGATGAGGAAGAAATCCGAAGATCTCTTCACCATTTAATTGAGAAGTATGAAACTCCAAATAGCTCCTATGATGTAAATGATGTCGACTCCAAATATATGACCGGCTTATTGAAAGGTATTGTGCCGTTCAAATTACGAATAAGCACAATTGAAGCTGCTGCAAAATTGAGCCAAGGTCATTCGAAAGAACGCCAAAAACTCGTCATCGATGAATTACTAAAACGGAATGACGGTTTTGATGAAGTTATCGCTAAATTGATGATGGAAAATTAACGCATTGTAAAATGTTAGAATTATTTAAATAGTCTTATATTTTAATTGACACCTTTACCCTGATATGGTAAATTTATCTCGAATTCAAGGTAAAGAATTTCTTGAGTTTCATAATAGTTGGGAGGAATTTATCATGGCAAAATGGCAAATCGATCAGGCACACTCAACAATTGGTTTTGAAGTCAAGCATATGATGGTGTCGAAAGTAAAAGGTCAGTTTACTAATTACTCAGCGGATGTAGAAGTTGATAATTTAGAAGATTTAACATCGGCAAAAATTGATATTACTATCGATACAACAAGTATTAATACAAGCAATGAAGATCGTGACAACCACTTAAAATCAGCGGAATTCTTTGATATTGAGCAATTCCCTGACATTAAGTTTAATTCGACAAACATCACAAAAGATGGTGACGATTATAAAGTTTCAGGCGATTTGACGATTAAAGATGTAACAAAACCGGCAGTATTTGATGTGGAATATGGCGGTAAAGGAACAAACCCATGGGGTGTTGAAGTTTATGGTTTTGAAGCGGAAACAAAAATTGACCGTGAAGAATTCGGCCTTACATGGAATGCAGCACTTGAAACAGGCGGCGTATTAGTAGGTAAAGATATTAAGATTAAAGTGGAACTTGAATTAAACCCAGCACAATAATTATTAATGAACAGCCGTAGCTATTTTGGAAACGGCTGTTTTTTTCTTGCAACTTTCTATTTTTATCAGCGTCAAATGTTAAAACATTATTTTCCAGTTTATTGAGAGGTGCTTTTTTGCGGAATTTTTGGTCTGCCATTATGATCTTCAGTTTATGTCTTGCCTTTATCGGAGTTTGCTTTTATTTAATGCGAACTACTTTATGGACGTTTTCCTATACAACACTTATCGTTGTCGCTCTTCTTTTTGTGCTAATTATATATACGTTACTTCAGGAATATAAACAATTATCACGCTTAAAAAAAGCGGTTACCTTTGTTGTGAATACAACCTCCATTGTATTTACATCGATCATTATTTTATTTTTCGCATTAAAAATCGTTGTCTATTCATTTGGCGGTACAGAACATCTGTTAACATCCTTTTCACCAAAGATGGGTTATACTTTGGATTTCTATGCTTTTGATGCAGGGGCGATGGGATCGTTTGGTGTCCGAGGAGAACTCGATGGTCCTTTTGGATTTAAAAAGCAGATTTATTATGAAAAGCATGCCGAAGAAGCAAATATTCAATGGCTGACCGATGAGATTGTCGTTATTAATGGGCACGAACTCAATTTAAAAAACGGTGAAACATTTGGCTATACAATTAATACGAGGTGATGATAATGCAAACAGCAATTATTTTTGATATGGATGGCACTTTATTTCAAACAAATCTTATTTTAGAACCGGCGCTCGAGCGTACATTTGAGTATTTACGTCAAAATAATCTATGGTCAGGTGCTACACCTATTGAGAAATACCGAGAAATAATGGGTGTCCCTCTTAATGTTGTTTGGAAATCGTTATGTCCCGATCATTCCGATAAAATTCGTGAAAAGAGCAATCATTATTTTCAGGCTGCACTTATTGAAGAAATCCGACAAGGAAACGGTGCCCTTTATGAAAACGTATTGCCGACACTTCAATCATTGAGTGAATCTTACCCATTATTTATTGCAAGTAATGGCGAAACGCCTTATTTACAAGCAATTATATCTACTTATAATTTAGAACGTTGGATAAAGGGATGCTATAGTATTGATATAATTCCATCAAAAAATAAATCCCATCTTGTTGAACGAATAAAAAAAGAACAGGATATAGTCAACGGTTTTGTCGTTGGTGACCGCGCATCCGATATTAACGCAGCGACTGATAACAATTTAATAGCCATTGCAGTTAACTTTGATTTCGCCCAACTTGAAGAAATAAAAAAAGCTCATCATACCGTTGAACAATTTCCGCAATTAATCGACATTATAAACACATATCGAACACCTACAGTGGAGGCATAACATGAAAAACTCAACCAAAAATTCGGATTTGCTTAAATTAAGCAGCATATTTGCGCTCATTGGACTACTATTAATTATTTTTAACGGAAGAATTGCCAATTCATTTGGCTCAATTTGGATACACTCTCTTGGGGGTATGTCAGATACAAATGAATACATATTTATAAAAACGAGTTATGCCAATGCATCCCTTGTTATTGGCGGGATATTATTGGGCATCAGTTTAATCGCTATGCTTTTCAGCTGGTATCAACTTAGAAGTTAAACAAAAAAGCATCGATTTTTAATTCGATGCTTTTTTACGTATAAATTTATTTGTTATTACTTTTATATTTTTCATGTACGGATGTTTCCTGAACTGGCTCGTCAGGTATACGGTTATACGATTCTTTCTCGGTTTCAACATTTGTTTCTTGTTGTTGATTACCTTCTACATGACTGCGTTCATTATAAGATTTCATCTCTTCATCATTACGTTCATCCGGCAAACGGTTATATGATTCTTTCACCGACTCAACAGTTTGATTCTGTTTCATGTTATCTTCTACATGGCTGCGTTCATTATAGTCTTTCATTTTTGCTTCATCACGCTCATCCGGTAAGCGGTTATACGATTCTTTATTCGTTTCTAGGCTTTTTTTTTCCTCGTTTCCTTCGACATGACTGCGTTCATTATAGTTATCCATTTTCTTATCATCACGCTCATCCGGTAAACGGTTAAACGATTCTTTGTTTGTTTTAAGCAATAAATCATCTTTCATTGATTCGTTTTGTACATTTACGTGATTCGTTTCATCAAATTTTTCTACTTTCTCGTCTTTACGTTCATCAGGTAAGCGGTTATATGATTTTTTGTTTGTTTCAGATTCTTTGTTTTCCATTTTCCATTCCTCCTACTGTATCCATGTAGCTAACGATGATTGAAGCGTGATAGTCATCTATTCCCTTAAATATCTACATAAAAACATTCGGTGCAATTGTCTCCGTCTTAAAACATTCCATACTAAAAATCGCCCTTTTATTTAACAGTAAAAGGGCGATTTTTATCAATTTGAAGTAGAGCTAAAGAATTCAACCGTAGTTTATTTAGTTATAAAACAGCCGTTTGTTCCACCTGCTTAGTCATCTGATCTTAAAAATCGTAGAACCCGGCTCATTGTAGTCGGAATGACAGATGCGTGATTTTCGCTTTCTGCTATATAAAATTCACAGTTAGTCCATTTCTCAGAAGCCATTGCAACAAATTTCTGCGCATCATCAACCATATCGCCCTCTTTCCCTCCGACTCCTATGAATATAGGTGCTTCAATAGGATTTTCCACTTGTTGAATTGTCCGAAAAAGCTCATGATCATTCCACCAAATCGATGGGCTTAAAGCTACATATTTATAAAAGCTGTCCGGATAAATTAAATAACTCCACAATACAAATAATCCGCCTAACGAGTGTCCATACAGTGATATTTTCTGATCGTGAACTGCATATTTTTCCTGAAGCATCGGTACAATTTGCTGCAAAATAAAATCCATTAATTGTACTGCTCCTCCAGCCGGAAGCTCCTGCATCACTTTCCCCCTGCGAACAGGAAAATGATAATGAACTGCCGGTGCCGTGAAATCATAAAATCGCTGTTTTGGAATATCCTTTTCATCATGGCCGATACCAACAATAATTGCAGGATCAACCAATGTTTTTTTCCTATTTCGCAACTGCATTGACATTGTTTCATACATCAGTTTACTGTAGCGTGTTCCATCCAACACGATGATTACCGGAAACCCTTCTGCCGGAGGGATTTCATTCGGTGCGTAAATGTCCACAATATAGGAATAGCCATTGTACTTTGATTGCATTAAATTCACCTATTTCATTAAATTATATGAAAAACAGACGGGTACCTGATGTTCCTGATCAATCATAATCTTAGCGTCAATCTGGAAAACACTTTTTAGTATGTCGGCTTTCATTATTTGTTTAGGAGTGCCTGTATGAAGCACTTCCCCCTTTTTCATAGCGATCAGTTCATCTGAAAATCTTGCAGCATGGTTCAAATCATGGAGCACCATAATTATCGTACAGCCAAACGTTCTATTGAGTTGCTGAACAATTTCAAGCACTTCCAGTTGATGTGCCATATCCAAGTATGTCGTCGGTTCATCCAGCAGTAAAATATCGGTTTCTTGCGCCAAAGCCATCGCCAGCCACACACGCTGCCGTTGCCCACCTGAAAGTGCTGCGATTTCACGGTTTTGGAACTCCAAAGTGTTTGTGACTTCCATAGCCCAATTAATTTTTTCGTTGTCTTCTTTTGTAAGGCGTCCAACATTTTTCCGGTGAGGATAGCGTCCATACGAAATAAGCTCATGTACTTTCAGCTGTCCCGGTGCTGCCGGAGACTGTACGAGTAATGCCAGTTTTTTTGCGATTTCCTTAGTAGACATCGTATTCATGTTTTCATCCTGCAGAAAAATTTCGCCACATTCCTTTTTTAAAATCCGGCCGATTGTTTTTAATAAAGTAGATTTACCGCATCCATTAGGTCCGATAATCGTTGTAATCTTACCTGTTTGAATGCGAACATTTAAATTTTCGATAATTCTTGTATTCTCATAACCTGTCGTTAAGCTTTCTACTTCAAATGCATACAATATATCTCACCCTTTCGATTTGATAAGTAAATAAAGGAAATAAGGAATCCCGACAAGCGATACGACTATCCCGACAGAGAGTTCTACAGGTGAAAAGACCGTTTTTGCTACATAATCTGAAAACACAAGCAATACTGCCCCTATAAAAAGGCTTACCGGCATCATATAGCGATGATGAATTCCGACTAGCTGTCTTGCAATATGCGGTGCCATTAATCCAATGAACCCTATGCTTCCTGAAACGGAAACACAGGCACTGACAAGTCCGACACTTGCAAGCATTAGTTTAATTTTTTCCTTTTCAATACTAATTCCAAGACTAGTAATCGTCTCTTCCTCCAATTGAAAGTAGTCGAGCAAATAGGCTTTCCGGTAAATATAAATACCTAAAATAATCAGCCATGGCATCATTGCAACAACGAAATACCAGTTGGAATTATAAATGGATCCATTCATCCAAATAGCGGCCGCCTGATAATCCCCTTCATCCATTTTCAATGACCAGAATAAAGTAACCGCACTAAAGCCGGTGTTAATCGCAATCCCTGTTAATATCAGCCTTTGCATATCCATTCGTCCATGTTTATATGAAATGACCAATATAATTGCTGCAGCTATTGCTCCTCCTACAAAACCAAAAATCGGAACAATTAATATTTTTATAAGGCTGTTAATTTCGACATCAATGAGCTCGATATGGAAGAAAAACATAAAAATGACAATTGCACAGCCTGCACCTGCGTTAATTCCGATAATTCCCGGATCAGCAAGCGCATTTTTTGTAATCCCCTGAAGCACAACACCAGCCATTGCAAGGCCCATACCGACAAGTGCTGCCGTAATTATTCGGGGCAACCTAAAATCAAATATGACTAAATCAAATTGTTCTGTCGAATCAATCCGCAGTAAAGTCTTAAATACTTCCGGTGTCGTCATCGTAAACGCGCCGCTTGTTAAATGGATATACATTGCTAATAGAAGCATGAAAAACAGTGTGCCAATTATAAACAGCCATTTTGTTTTTTTAAGCGGCATATTTTTCCCCGCCTTTACGTCGAATTAAATATAAGAAAAACGGTACCCCGATTAGTGCAGTTACTACTCCAATCGGTGTTTCAAACGGAAAATTGATGTAACGGCTTACGAGATCACAGCCTGCAAGGAAAAAGGCACCCATTACAGCCGAACAAGGAATAATTACACGGTAGTCGACGCCCATAACCATTCTTACAATATGAGGGACGACTAGTCCTACAAAAGCGATTTTCCCGACAAGAGCTACAGCAGTCCCCGTCAATATAGCAACAGCTAACATGCTCAATACCTTTATTATTCTTGTGTTCTGACCTAAGCCGACCGCAACATCTTCGCCAAGTGCTGTAATTGTCACAGCGCGTGCCAATGAAATGGCCAGTAATAGTCCAATCATACCAATTAGAACACATAAATAGATTAATTCCATTTCTACCATATGTACTTTTGAGTTGTACCACATTGTTATCGTTTGTGAAATTTGATGATACATTGCGATCGCCGTTCCGATACTGCTGATGAACGTACCGATTACCGTTCCGATAATTGCCAATCTTACCGGAGATAGCCCATTTTTAATTAAAGATGCGAAACCGAATACAAGTGCACCGCCAAAAAGTGAACCTAGCATTGAAAGGAGGACTAAATTAAAACTTGAAATCCCTGGCAAGAAAACAAAGGCCATCGTAATGAAAAAAGCTGAGCCGTCCGTTACGCCCATTATTGATGGAGACGCAAGAAAATTTCGTGTAACCCCTTGCATAATAGCACCTGCTGTTGCTAAAAATGCACCGACAAATAATACAGCGAGCGCTCTTGGTACCCGACCAGACCATATGATTTGGTGATCGATATTTTCTTTGTCGTAACGGATAAATGCATCAATAATCGTTTCAAGCGCGATTGATTTTGTACCCATCGAAATCGACATGAGTGTCACAACAACAATCAGAATTGGCATTATTGCTGAAAATAAAATGAAATGCCGATATGAAAAATTCAAAACTATAGGCCTCCTTTTATTGAATAAAAGAAATAGGCTGCCCGGAAAACCTTTCCGGCACAGCCCTTTCACAGAAATATTGTACAGTCTGTTCTAACTTCTCTGAAGCTGTCTAATGAATAATTCGTAATTATTTTAATACGTTCTCATTAAATGCTTTCAGGAAGGTAATTTTTGACCAAGCTGTCCCTCCCTGTGCCATTGCATCAATTAGATTAACATGCACATTATTTGTTTTAGCAGCAGTTGTACTGTTAAATATCGGATTATCTAAAATCTCCTGCAATAATTCAGGAGTATCCTTATTTTCATCACCAGCAAATTGAAGGAAAATCATATCCGGGTTCCACTCTGCCAATGTTTCATATGTAATCGTTGTTTGTGCTTCGATTGAATTCAATTCTTCCGGTACGGTAAAGCCAAAATCTTCATAAACAGAAGGGTTTAAATATACTCCTGCAGGATAGACCGACAACCCGCCTCTTACTCGGATGATTACAACCTTTTTATCTTTCAGCTCACTGTTGGCAATCGATTCTTTCGTAATGGCCAATTGCTTATCATAGTCATCCAGTGCTTTCTGTGCTTCTGATTCTTTGCCAGCTAATTGGCCAAATAATAATAAATTCTCTTTCCAGTTTATAGAAATATGAGAATAAGGGAATGTCGTTGCTATTTTGTTGTAATTCGACATTTGTGCTTCATCCCACTTGCTCGTTCCTACAATTACATCAGGGTTTAAAGAAAGCATTGCCTCTGTGCTTGGTTCTTTTTTTGAACCGACAACAGTTGCTCCTGCTAAATCTGACTCCAAGTATTTAGGAATTGTCTTACCGTCCATAGAAATAACACCAGCAGGCTTTACACCAAGTACTGCTGCATCTTCCATCGCTTCCAGACTTGCTGCAATAATTGTTTCTACTTTTGCAGGCACTTCATAGTCGTGCTCTAAATAAGTTATTTTTTGTACTGTTGCTTCATCTGCAACAGCTTTTTCGTCATTTGTAACTTGTTCTGTTTTATTTTCTGATTCAGCTGCAGATGACGAATCCACCTCTTCATTTGCATTGCATGCAGCAAGCATTAATGCAATTGTCCCTGCACTAATTAATGTACGATATTTTTTCATTATTCTTTCCTCCTCGTTTTATTGATAACGATTATCATTATCATTTTATTTACAATGTCGATGATATCAAACGGCTGTTTTTACGTACATAGAGTTTTTTGCAAAAGGAATGGATTTTTGCTCAAACAGTTAAATATTGCTTTCGGAAATTTGTCGGTGTCATATGATATTGCTTTTTAAATACTCGGCAAAAGTAGAATGCATCCTGATAACCGATTAGTTCAGCAATTTCCTTAATCGGAATTGATGTCGTACGCAGTAATTCCCGGGATTTTTTTAATCGGATCTCCGTTAAAAACTGTATTGGTGACATGCCGATTTGCTTATCAAACAAATAGGCAAATCGACGACGATCACACTCTAGCTCCTCCGCGATTTCTGCTATTGTAATAGGTAAATTATAATGTTCAGTCATATATGTAATCGCCTGGTCCACTACATTGTTTGAAGTTTGCATTTTTGCGCAAATAACGATGAATTCCACCAACTGCAGGAACAGAGATTTACATTTCAGCCGGTTCATATCACCAGGTATTTTTTCGAAATGGATTAATTGATGGACGAAATAATCCATTTTATGATGATGACCAGTAGCGATTTCAAAATGGCCTATATCCATTGAAAAAGGACGGTTTAACATTTTATAATGCAGTACCGTATAATGCCATGGTTCCTTACTTGTAACTTTAATATCAATCGCCATATTAGGTCCGGCATGAAGGATTACCCCTTTATGTATCGCGTATACTTCCCCATTAAGTGAAAAATTTGCGCTACCCGACAGAGTAATAACGAGTCCATTTAAACATGGTGCTGTATTACGATTGTGATCATGTACATTAGGAGCTAAACTTGTTACAAATAAATCTGCATATTGAATCGCTGAGTTAGCGAAAAATTTTATTAAATCGTTCGTTTGAATTCTTCTCACCCCTTATATTATTCATTACTATGCGAATGATAATCATTTTCAACAAGGGTACACTATTATGACTTGAAAATTCAACATATTTTTACAACTTGAGAGAATTAATGCAATTCTTCTTATTAAATTTATCTGAAAATACACTAAGGAAATCTCGTTTTACATTATTAATTCTATTACTCGAAAATAATGTTGATAGTTTCTAATCGATGGTTTATAGTTGCCGGCAGACCTTTGCTTAATTTATTACAATCATAATTTACATTTTTTATGTAATTCGCAAAAATAAAACGCATGGACCAGTTACTTTCGTAACCAGCTCCATGCGCTTTTAATTTATTGATAAAATGGTTTTACTTCATAACCGCTTTCTTCTAAGTGATAGCGGATATTTTTATCAACTAAAAAGTGACCCGCGCCGACAACGACAAAGAATGTCCCTTTTTGTTCTTCCAATACACACACAAGCTTTGCGGCCATTTCTGCATCACGTTTACCGAAAAGCATCTGATTGAACTCAGATGTGTCCCCTTCCATTTCTGTTAAGCTTTCCGCAAACTTTTCTACATCACCTTTGACCCAATTCGTGAACCAATCTGCCATTAACTGAACATCTTCCTCAGACTGTTCAGTAGGTTCCAAAATACCGTCGAGAGCGGCTACTAACGATTCTTCCTGTGCTTCTGGCGATAATGCTTCAAACATATCAACTTGTGCATTGATACCTTCCAGCTCATAAATAGGTTTTTGCTGTAAGTAAGCTGTTAATAAAAACTGCATATCTACTCCATGCATCGCCATTTCTTCTGCTGTTAAACCAAATGCCCCATCCATCATCATCGACGAAAAATTATTTGAAAGCAGCCATGGCTTTTGCATTTCCAGCTCTTCTATCGGCATTTCAAGCTGTTCTGCAACCTTTTGAAGTTTCGCATATGTGTCTTCACTTACAACATCTTTAATCGTACGTCCATCATTAAACATTGCCTTTTCAATATAATAATCCATACCGGTAGGATCTAATAAGTTTGCCTCAACGAAAAGGCCGTCCGACTCTTCAAAGGCTTTTGTTAACTTTTTATGCATCGGGTACATTTCCGGTGTTCCTACATGAATAGACCCAAGCATATACACTTTTGTATCTTCATCTTCCACTACCCATGCAACACCTTTCGCACCGGCATTTGCCTGTTCAAAAGTATTCTGGATTAGTCGTACGGCAAAAATTACCGCATGTTGTGTTGTTGCTTTTTGATCGAGCATCAAGCCTTTTTCCGAACCTTGTAAAATTTTATGTTTCTGCATATATGTAACAGCATCTTCAACTGTATCTAATTTGTATTGTCCGGCAATATTATAAAGACGGTTAATAACATCGCCTCGTGTACCATCACCTTTTATCGCGACTGGCTTGAATCTTTCATTTTTATCCAAATTTAAACCTGCAATTTTTTGTTCAGTGAGTTTAATTAATGAATCTAAACGCTCCGTCGTAATTGCTGTACGGAAGCCATCATAGTACCATTCAATCGGGAAAATTCCGTATTTCTCACCTTCATTTAATGTACCGAGTGCCCAGCTGCTTATATCCGGTGTTACTTCATCAGCTTTAACGGCAGGCATAATCGATGTTAGCATCAATGTAGTCCCCAATGTTGTAGCCAAAACGGTTTTAGTCATCTTTTTCATTCAAACATCCTCCTGCATCAGAAATTCATTTCCAATAGGTTTTATGAAATAAATTGGAAAGACAATGGAGAAATTTATCGAAAGGCCATTTTCCATTAAAATCTATTTCACGTGATAAGTGTAACATAAATTTATTTAAATATAGAATATTTTGGCATTTAAATTATTGATTGGTGTACCTATTTTATTTTCTATTGCTGTACTAATTCTTCGCTATAGATAATATGACATAAACAAAAATAACTATATTTTACAAAATAATATTAAGCTGATTAATTTTTGATTTATCGGGTATTTTAACAGTAGTTACAAGAAAGGTGGTTTACATTCATGAAGAAATTTGCATTAATTTGCGCATTAAGTACAACTGCATTGTTAGTAGGCTGTGGTGACAGCGAAGAAGCAACCAATTTGCCTGAAAATGCACCGACAGAACAAAATACAATGAATCAGACAAGTACTGTAACAGAAACAACTGATGCCCCATTTAACTTTACTCACTTTGATTTGGATATCCAGTATGCGGATGATAAAAGTTATGAAGTGAGTTATGAAAATGAAGCATCTCGAGCGGAAGCCCAAATTGAAGATGAAGTTAACAAAACAAAATTAGAAGGTAATGAAGCAACGAACAAATTGGTTCCGATTTTCGAAGGCTTCACATTCGATAAGGATACACCAGATGATGAAGTAATTGATGAAGTACTGCAAAAATTCGAACAACCAGACAGCTTTTTTGAAGTGGAAATAGAAATTAAATTTGCAGATGGGACAATAAAAGAATACCGTCGAGTAGCACAATAAAAAAGGTTGGGACAGAAGCTGAAATTTTATAAGCACCTTTCTTTCTGCCCAGTATAACAGCCGTTTATCTCTCAGAGAAAAACGGCTTTTTAAATGTCCTATCTACTGTAATTTGTCGTTCAAATTAAATCATCTTTGCGATCTGTAATGTTTTGTATAATACTTTTGCCATTTGTGAACGCGTCAATTTTCCATTCGGATCAAATTGGCCATTTTCCTTACCACCAAATATCCCTAATTCATATGCGGCGGCAACAAAATAACTGTCAGCTGTTGAAAGCTGTTTAAAATCGGTAAATGGAATTTTATTTAAAACAGGATCTGAAATGTTGATTCCTGCATATTGAAGCAATCGTATTGATAAAACAGCCGCTTCTTTGCGTGTTACAACTTTTTCAGCATTAAAATAATTTGAGTTTGGTTGCTCGAGTATACCCGCTTCCAACAGAGACTCTATAGAGCTTTCATACCACTTGCCATGGACATCTTGATATGTAGAACTTTCACTTGAAGTTATATTCATCGAACGAGCAATCATAGCAGCATATTGTGCTAATGTGACTTTAGCATTTGGTTTGTATAATCCATTCTCTACTCCTGATACGATTTTACGTTTCGCCAACTGCTCAATTTCGTACCGATGTCCATCTGTATGAATATCAAAAAATTGCACTCGACTATTTGTAGCTGTGAATTGTGCGGATGTTTTCGTTTTTATTATAAATTTATTTGCTATCTTTCTATATGGTGTTGCTATATACTCCCCTCCGTCATGCAAACGAACAATTGTTGCTGATGAAGGCAAGCCTTTTACTTCTATATCAATATAGGAAGAAAATTCAAAGCTTTCATCATACATATTTGCCGTAAACAGAATGGATTCTTCATTCATTTCTTCAATTGTCATTGTCAAAACGTCATCATTATTTGTTTTGCGCACAGCTTTATTAGGGATTGATAGTGTAATAGTATCTGAAACGGTTATTTTCGTGTTTGTATAACGATTCATTTTGGAAACAGGCATTACTACCGTGTACATTTGACCTTTGTTTGTAACTTCTATATTTGTCGGATATTCGCTTGGCTTGCCTTTTTCATCCTCATAATAAGGGTCCCAGCCATAAGATGTATTGCGCAGTACTTCTTCGATATACAGTAAATCATGGTAATTAGAGACAAAGTTTTGCTGTAAAGTAGTTAATCCATTGTACTTTACACGTACGGATGCTACTTGTTCCATTGTGGAGCTTGTCGACAATTTAGAAATTTCATTTATTACTTGCTGTGCGATTGAACGATTGTTTGTTGGAGAATAATAAGTCTCATACTCAAGCTTTTTCTCATTCATAAGTGGTGTTATCAACATTCGAAAATCATATGGCAGTAATTGATATGCCTGCATGGTAGTTTCATAATTGTAAACATAATTGCTGTCCTGTAGTGATAATTGTTCAAGTTTAAGTTGTACTGCTTTCATTTTTGCCATGTTTTCCATATAATTTTGAAGCTGTAAGTATAAATAATTTGGGATTACCGCTTGCTGAGAAGTCGTCAATGAATGGTAATAGCGATTTGCTTCCTCTATATCTCGCAAAAAAGAACTGTTTCGTGCAGTGATGGCAGCCATTTTATTTGTAAACGTCGTCAGCACGTATTGATGATCATTATTACTTCCTAAATAATATAAAAGTGTTGTCGAATTGCGGACTTGGTTCTGCTGATAATCCGATAATAAATAATAAGCATTTCTTGCCTCATTTAAATAATATTCGTATGTAGAGCTAAATGGATTAATCTGATCTATGAGATTTTCCGTATTTTCAACTTGCCAATCATTTGCAGCATCTATGTCTGCAGGTGCAGTAATGATGATAGCCGGTATTGTAAAAAGTGCCATATATTTTGTTGTTTTTTTCATACGTATAAACTACCTTCCTTTTGTAAACTGTACAATCAGTTTAGCACGAAATACCTAGTTGTTGTATGTTTTTCCAATTTTTATTAAATACTCATATTACCTACATTTTCGTCAAATTTTATGATTAAATATATTATAATATCGAAAATAGTAATTTTTTATCATATAGTGTAAAATTCGATTAACAAATTGGTGTTATGAACACTTACGGATCAATGAAATGGATTTTATAGAGGGATGGTGGAAAAATTAATGGAAAATGATATGAACTATCAAAAATTCAATCAATTATTTTCAGGTCGAAATCTCAATCAAGAAGTGAATATAGACTTTTTCAATTATTTTACATCTCTTACGAATAATCATCCGAATATTGTTATTGTATTATCTAAATTCGGTAAAGTACTTTCTTCCAATAATAAAAAACTCCAAGCTTTACTCGGTAAGCCGGTAGTAAATCACGAGGATTTTCAACAGTTTTTGTATGGTGAAAACGTAGATATACTTGAAAATACATTTAATAAAGCATTACAAGGCCATGCTGAAAAATGTAGTATTGAAATTAATAATAATCTTAATAAAACATTATTTCTCGATCTGACTTTCATTCCGATAATCATCGAAGAAGATGTTGTCGGTGTTTACTTGATCGTTACCGATAATACAGATAAAGCTGTGATGAAACAGGAACTGATGCTATGGGAAAACCACTTGAACTATGCTCAGCAAATAGCAGAAATCGGAAGCTGGGAATATTATTTCAATGAAGATAAACTGATCTGTTCAAAAAATTTTTACAATATGTTCGGAATTGATGATCAAAAATATATAAGTATTGATGAGCCGTTCAAGCAAATACATCCTGAAGATTTGAATATATCTTTACAATATTTAAAGAAATCCATTAGTGACGGCGAACATTATACGCATAAAGTTCGGGTTTATCATAGGAAAACAAAAGAATTAAAACATTTCAAAGTACATGCTGAAGTGTTTGCTGAAGAAGGAAAACCAGCTAAAATCTTCGGAATTATTAAAGATGAAACATATCAAACATTGCTAAAAAAACAGCTGATCGAGCAGAACGAAGAATATAAGTCAATTTTTGATACTCTCACATCAGGAATTTGGATGCGTGAAAAAATAGGTGGTAAATTCCTTTTCGCTTCAAAAGGATTGGAAGAAATATTGGAGATTCCCCTCTCTACCCTATATGAGGATTCAAAAGCCTGGTATAACATGATCCAGCCCGTGCATCTTCCAGAGTTGGAAAACGGTAAAAAGAAAATGATGAACGGTGAAAGTTTCCAGTGGATTTATCGGATTAATTCCGGAAACGGTAATACAAAGTGGCTGCTTGAAGAAGTTGTACCCCGGCTTGATAATCACGGCCAAATAACGAATATATTCGGGTTAGTCACGGATATTACTTATGAAATAGAAAAAGAACATAAAATAAATTACTTATCCAACTTTGATAATCTTACAGGTCTGCCAAATCAGCAAAGTCTATTTAAAAAATTGGATGACATGTGCGAAAGTGATGATCCATTTGCCATTCTTTATTTCGACCTGGACCGCTTTAATATCATCAATGATTCACTCGGTTATTTTATCGGGAATGAAACATTAAAATTTATTGCAGACCGGCTTGAAAAAATAATGCCTAAAGACAGCTATCTTGCACGTTTAAGCAGCAATGATTTTATTATGATAATAAAAAATTTCGTAAATAAAAAAGAAGTGCTTCAATACGCCAAAACGGTCATCAAAAAAATTAGAGAACCGTTCACCATTCAGGATTACGAGTTAAATATCTCGACTAGTATCGGCATTACTTTCTATCCCGAGGAAGGCAAGGAAAAATTGACCCTTTTGAAAAATGCTCACACTGCACTTTATAAAGCTAAAAAGGAAGGGAAAAGTACTTATCAGCTTTCATCTGATGAAGGAGATATATCTACTTATAAAAAGTATGCTTTGGATCGTGATATGCGAAAAGCTATTTCAAATGAGGAATTTGAGTTGCATTTCCAGCCGCAAGTGGAAACAGGCAATGGTTCTCTTTGCGGAGCTGAAGCGTTAATTCGCTGGAACCATAAAGAATGGGGATTAGTCTCCCCTGGAGAATTTATTCCATTGGCGGAAGAAAACCATATGATCAACGGGATTACTGACTGGGTGATTGAAAAGGTTTGCCAGCTTCTTAAAGAATGGAAAGAAAAAGGACTGCCAATCATTCCGATAGCAATAAATATCCCTCCTATCCGATTTATGAAAAAAGGGTTGTATCAACATGTGAAAACACAATTGGAGCGTTTCGGGATTGATCCGTTCTATTTGGAATTCGAAATTACAGAAGATACATTGCTGAATATAGAATCGAGTGTATATTCAACGATTCAAAGCTTAAAAGACCTCGGAATTCGGATTGCGGTTGACGATTTTGGTACCGGCTATGCATCTTTAGCTTCGATTCGAAAGTTTAAACCGAATAAAATTAAAATCGATAAAATATTTATAGATAATATTAATAACGAGGACAAAGTAGATAACGGCATTATTTGTGCTACATTGAATTTAGCGAAGTCGCTGGAGATGAATGTGGTCGCTGAAGGTGTGGAAGAGTTTGAACAGCTCAAATTTCTAAAGAAAAATGACTGTGATGTAATTCAAGGTTATCTATTTTCCAAACCCGTTAAAAAAGAAGCGTTTGAACACATATTGCAAGTCGGTTATTTATCCCCGCAAGTTTCATAATCATTTAACATCCGTTAAAAAAATAAACCGAAGCAACTTTCATAGGCTGCTTCGGTTTTTAATGTTATTTTGATTCGTTATATGCTTTTAAGAACTCTTTTACTTTTGCGCTGTCTGCTTCCAGTTTTAAACCTGTGTCAATTAAAGGTGAAACTGTTGATACAGCCGGCTTTTTCTTACCTTGGTAGTAGCTGATGAACTCTTCTTGATTGATTGAGTGAAGAACTGCTTTACGTAAGTCTGCAGATTTCGCAGTTTCACGACCGCTTGTATTGAACAATAAGTATGAAACGGCATTGCTGTCAGCTGTTTTTAATTCTAAGTTTTCATCGCCTTCAACTACATCTGTTTTCGTTTCAGGAACTGATTGTAATACGTGGATTTCACCATTACGCAATGCTGATAGTGCACTGTCATTATCCTGGATGAAACGAACGCTGATGTTTTCAATTTTTGGCTCGTTTTCAGTTCCCGCCTGGTATGCAGGGTTTTTCACGAATGTTGCTTCATAGTCATTTTTCTTCACTAAAATATATGGGCCTGATGCTGCTAAATGGTTTGCATAGCTTGCGCCTTCTGTAACAGTCGATTGATCACCGTAAGCGATATCCGTGTTCGGGTCATAGCTTGCTACATCAAATGTGTTCACTGCAGTTACCGCAGCTTCAGATACAATACCGCCAGATTGGTGCGCTAAGTAGTTTAATACTTGCGGGAAAGGATTTGGTGTTGTCAATTTAACAACTTGGTATTTCCCTGCTGCATTGTCTACATCTTTTTCATCTGTCACTACTTCAGAAATCGCTGCTGGCAGCTCATCCGATAATTCTTCTAAAACAGACTTGCCATCTGCTGTTTTCACTGATTCCAATGATGTAATATCTGATACGATTTCCACTGTATCAATATTTTCATGGATTGAATATGTGCGGTGATCCGGTACCGAAGTTTCATCTTTTGCACGGTTTAATGAGAATACAACATCTTCTGCTGATACTAGATCACCTGTATCAACTGCTTTTTCGCCTTCCACTTTTGCGAAGTTAATATCATCGCGCAGTACGAAATAATATTCTTCATTGTTTTCAGCAATTGCATGGTCGTAAGAAAGTGAGCCATCTGATACGACTTCATCCGTATCTGATAAATTCACTAAACGAACGTACATATTCGTGTTTAATGTATTGATCGAGCCATCGTTTGCTTTAACCGGGTCAAGAGAAGTCAATGATGCCAACGCTTGGTGAAGTACCAATGTTTCTGATGCATTTTTACCTTCTTCATTGAATGAAATTGTCTCCCATGCCTGAGCACGTGATTTTGGCAGACGTACTGTATCCGGATTAACTTCCGCTTTATAAATACCTTGGAATTTTTGAGAAATATATAATGGTGCAATATAGGCATTGTCGAATACTAAAGCTTGTTCAAGCTCTTTATATTTTTCCTTTGCTTCATCACCTGTTAATGTACTCGCTTCATCGATTAATTTATCGACTGTTTCATCTGAAGTACGGCTGTAGTCCCCACCTGTTTTGAATAAGCCGTGTACTGCATAGTCCGGGTTACCCGTTACAGTCGTCCAGCTTGAAATGGCAATGTCAAAGTTGCCCGCATCTTGCTGTGCTGTAAATGAACCGTAATCCGGCTGGATATTCAGTTTCACATCGAAACCGTTCTTCACTAATTGGTCACGCACAATATTCATGTCCTGCTCTGAAGAAGCCATACCAAGTAATTCGATGACTGGCTTTGCCCCAGCTGTTTCAGTAGTTGCTGAATCATTTTCTTTTACATCCGATTTTGTTTCGACACAGCCTGCTAATGCTACTGCTGCCACTGTTGCTGTTGATGCTAACGTAAATAATTTTTTATTCATGAAAAATTCCTCCAAAAAGTTAATTAGATTTTGGGTCCAATGCGTCACGCAGTCCATCGCCGAAAAAGTTAAACGATAAAACGAGCAGCATAATACATAGCCCCGGGAAAATCGCTAAATATGAATGTGACTCTAAATACGTGCTTCCAACTTTTAAAATATTGCCCCACTCCGGTATATGCGGTTCAATACCTAATCCGAGGAAGCTTAAACTACTAGTTGAAATAACGGCTCCTCCGATTGTTAATGTTGCTTTGACAATCATAGGTGCCAACGCATTTGGAACGATATGCTTGAAAATAATCGAGCGGTCATTTGCCCCTAATGCGCGGGCTGATTCAACAAATTCATAGTTTGAAATCTGCAGTACATTTGCCCGCATTGTCCGCGCATAAGTCGGAATAGCGCCGACACTTAATGCGATGATTAAATTTGTCGTATTTGCGCCAAATGCGGCAATGATTGCAATTGCCAGCAGAATTCCTGGAATTGCATATAAAATATCCAGTGCACGCATAATAATATTGTCGGTATTTTTTCCGTAATAGCCAGAAATCGCACCGAGCGCCCCGCCAATTATTGCCGGGATGATTGTTGCACAAAAACCAACGATTAATGAAATTTGCGCACCGAACACAATGCGGGAAAATAAATCCCTGCCGAAATTATCGGTACCTAACGGATATTCAAGTGTCGGTGTCTGCAGCAATACCGCATAATTGTTTTCAACCGCAAAGTCATAATCGAATGTCCATGAGCTGACAACCGATAAACTGAACATGAAAACGATGAAAAACAGACCAAATACCGCCATCGTATTACGCAGGATCTTATTCCACGTTTTTTGCCATTTCTCTACTGCGGACGGATCTGCATTTCGCGCTTTACGAATTAACGTAATCCCAAGTAACAGCGAGAAGAAATTGCCTGTCAATGTTGGGATTAGCAGAAAAATTCCAAGCGGCAGCATCCATTTAGGCGCTGTATCAACCGTAACAAACTTTGCGATTAAAACAGCAGCTGCTAAATACAGCAATGCCAAAAGGATAAACCCGCCCATTGCAAGAACAAATGTATCCACTACATATGGTTTGAACAAATTTAATCCCGAAATCAGGATAATGAATATTTGCGTCATAAAAGCATAAACCGCAAAAGTATATTCTGCCGTTTTGTTTTTCGATGCGAGCATAAAACCGAACCCAGCAGCAAATACATTCCCTACAAAAATCGTAAGGATCAACGGGATACCAAGAAGACGTGTACGCTTTGTCAGTTCCCGATGCTTCGCTAAATCCTTCTTAATGAGCAGTGATGTGAGCCATACGTATATCGTAGTACCAATATAAATCGCAAAAAATACAACTATATATGGACGCCATACACCTTCTGAAAAATTAAAACTATAAAGTAAAAACAGCAATGAAAAAATCGCAGAAAAAGCAATGGTAAACTGTGCATTTACATACTCTTGTGTTATTTTCAACAGCAGTTTTACGTCTGATATAAATTTCACGTCGTTACCCTCTCCTAAGATTTTTTCATTTTCGAACGAATTCTCGGGTCAAAGAAAGCGTATAAAATATCGATCAGCATGTTCACAATGGAAATGGTGATTGCAATATAAACAACCCCACCCAAAATTGCCGGAATATCCGGAATAAACTGCTTGTCGACAATATAACTTCCGATACCGCTAATATTAAATACTTTCTCCGTTACTGCCGCACCGCCGAGCATTCCACCAAACAACAGTCCAATAACAGTAATAATCGGAATCATCGCATTTCGGATTGCGTGCTTAGTAATTACTTTCCTTTCACTTAACCCTTTTGCTTTTGCTGTAATAATATAATCTTCATGGATCACTTCCAGCATACTTGATCTTGTCATACGGGCAATCGATGCAGTTATCGATGTTCCGAGAACAACAATCGGCAGAACGATCGACATCCAATTGCTCGGATTATACGTCGCAGGGAACCACTTTAATTCAAGCGAGAACGTCAAAATAAAAATCAGCCCTTGCCAGAAACTTGGAATCGATAAACCGATTAACGCGATTAACATGAATACATAATCGATAAATGAATTCGGACGTACTGCCGATACAATACCGACCGGAATTGCAATGGCAATCGCCATCAATAATGAAAACATTGCGATTTCAAGTGTTACCGGAAATTTGTTTAATATGCTTTGCGTGACATCTTCCTTTCCGGCAAAAGATGTCCCTAGATCGAATGTGAACAGACCTGACAGTGAATGCCAAAGCTGCACTAAATAAGGCTGATCCAACCCGTATAGCTTATTAAAGTTTTCGACTTGTGCAGGTGTTGCCTCCACCCCAAGCAAATTGCGGGCGGGGTCAAACGGTGAAATATACAAAATCGTAAACACGAGTGTCGCCACCCCGATGATAACGAACACACTTTGTAATAAGCGCTCAAAAATAAAGCGAGCAAATGGATTACTCGTTATGAGTAGTAAAGAATACATCAAAATACCAGGAATTATCGTAATCAGTAAAAAGTTAGGACGTTTTAATAGTGTACTAAAATAATTTTTATAGGAGTTTTCCACTACTCCATTTGCTGCAAGTCTTTTTTCTACTTCACGCTCCAACTTTTGCTGAGCAAGCGCTTTCGCAGCTTGAATGATCGTTTGCTCATCGACTTTTTGATTGAAAAACTGAGCTTTTGTCCGTTCCTCTACTTCATATTGCTTATGCCATTCGAATACTTTCTCGTCTTCTATTAATTGTCTCTTCACATTCATAGCTTTTTCCGCATACGTTGATTTAGATCGATTTACTAAATAGAACGGAATTGTAAAAATGTGTACGAAAAGACCGAGCAGCACGAAAGCAAAATAATAACTTTTTTTCGAAGCATTTTTTTGAAAGCTTTCAAAAAATAAATGCTGCATGTAACTAAAGCAGCTCCTTTCCTACCAATTCTCTCCACCTTAATACTGTGTAAAGAATCTTCACACTTTTAATATTGTATAATCCCTACCTGTATAGTAATGTATTATGTAGAACGAACATTCAGAAGTCAATGAAATTATTTTATTTTTAATAAAGGATGAGCATTTTATGAGCAAAAAGTTGCTTCAAGTAAGGGATTTACGTGTATCTTTTATAACTGGAGAGCAGGAATTTGAAGCCGTTAAAGGCGTAAGTTTTCATGTAAATGAAGGTGAAACAGTCGGAATTGTAGGAGAATCCGGTAGTGGAAAAAGTGTAACGGCCCGTTCAATTATGCGTTTACTTCCTTCCCCTCCTTCGTTTTTAAAAGATGGAACGATTGAATTCCAAGGGAAAAATCTAATTACCCAAACGGAAAATCAAATGGAAGCGATCCGAGGAAAAGACATTAGTATGATTTTCCAGGACCCGATGACCTCTACGAATCCTACTATTCGTATTGGAGACCAAATTGCGGAAGGTATTATAAAGCATCAGGGGCTTTCAAAAAAAGAAGCATATTTAAAAACAATTGAACTACTAAAATTAGTCGGAATAAAAAATAGCGAAGAACGGTATAATCAGTACCCTCATGAATTTAGTGGCGGAATGCGACAGCGAGTAATGATCGCAATGGCATTAGCATGTAATCCTTCCCTTCTTATTGCCGATGAACCGACAACAGCGCTTGACGTTACAATTCAAGCTCAAATTTTATCGATAATGAAGGATATGCAGCAGCGATTTGGTACATCTATTATATTGATTACTCATGATTTAGGTGTCGTAGCGGGAATGTGCGACCGGGTTGTTGTCATGAAGGAAGGCGAGGTTGTTGAACAAGGTACAACGGAAGAGATTTTTGCTAATCCGCGGCATCCTTATACGAAACGACTGTTAAAAGCTTTACCAAAGCTTCATGAACCGAAGCAGCCGAAAGAACTACCAAACTTATCGCCTGATTTGAATATTAATGTACCTTTAGTCGAAGTTAAAAATATATCCAAACATTTCGAATTGGCAAAAGGCAATGTATTAAAAGCAGTGAACGATTTATCTTTTCAAATTTTCCCGGGTGAAACGTTAGGGCTTGTTGGTGAATCAGGGTCCGGAAAATCAACAACCGGCCGTACACTGCTGCAGCTACATGAGCCAACGGACGGTGAAGTGCTTTACAAAGGCGTACCCGTTAGTCGATTAACGAAAAGCGAACTGAAAAGTATGCGTCGTCATATGCAAATAATCTTCCAGGATCCATATTCAAGTTTAAACCCTAGAAAAAAAGTGCTGGATATTATAGGAGAAGCATTGGATGTCCACAAACTGTCCCCTTCCAAGGAAGCGCGCCGGTCACGAGTAGAAGAATTGTTGGAACTTGTTGGTTTGAAAAAGGAGCATGCACTTCGCTATCCGCATGAATTTAGCGGCGGTCAGCGCCAACGAATTGGAATTGCACGTGCCCTTGCCGTTGAACCACAGTTTATCGTCTGTGATGAGCCATTATCTGCATTGGATGTTTCTATTCAAAAGCAAGTTGTGGAATTGTTAAAAAATTTGCAGCAGCGACTCGGATTAACGTATTTATTTATTGCCCATGATTTATCGATGGTGAAGCATATAAGTGACCGGGTTGCTGTAATGTATGGAGGGAAAATTGTCGAGTTAGCCGAAAGTGAAGAGCTTTATGCAAATCCGCAGCATCCGTATACGAAAATGTTGCTTGATTCGATACCCATTCCAGATCCAGTGATTGAGAAACAGAAGAACCGTCGTGTAATGTCAGAAGAAGAACTTATTTCTAATCGTTTTGATGTGGATAATACGAAGCTTGTCGAAGTGTCTAAAGGACATTGGGTGGCAATTTAACAATATGTAAAAATTTTGATAAAAATAGTTTATGCAGACTTGTTTTAAAAGAAAAATCGATTGTCGCTTTTTGGCAAAACAATCGATTTTTTGCTGAGCAAATTTAGCACAACCATTCCCTATTGGATCGTCCCAGTACTTTTTAGACCGGGTGCTACCGTCACTTTTATTTGCGCATTTTTATATGCCTCTTCCCATTCCGTGTCACTCATGCGTCGGTTGTGAAGTACTTTCCCTTTATAATCAATTCCAAATCCAAGCGGATCATAACCCTCTTCTATCATTTTTGTAATAAATTCAGTGATTATCTCCTCGCCCTCTTCCTTCAATAGTTTATTGTATTTGGGCAAATCTCGATTTAATAGCGGTTTTTTGGATTCAGATATATAGCCGTATAAACCGACTTTCAGTTCCAATTCGATGTTTTCGGATTTTTTGATGTTTACTTTATAATCTGGTTTGATTGTATCAATTCTTGCGATAAAATGTTCATCATCTCTTTTTATAAGAAAATCTGCATGTTTCGTTTCTTCCGTTAACATATTAAATATCGCAGTATTTAAATAATCGAGTTCAAATGGTTCCTTTTTGTCCGCTAATACCAACGATTTATTAATTTCAAAATGTTTCCCTTCCTCACTAACTTTGATGATTGGAACAACTGTATCAATTCCGCGCTCTTCCATATTTCTTCTAAAATCAAATAAATAGGTTGTAACAATATATTGACTTGTCGTTCCATTATGATCAAAATAATTGAAAAGTTCCGGGTATGCGACTGTTTCCCCTTGCGGAATTATTTTGATTACTTCTTCTGCACTCGGTTTGCCAACAGCTATCCAGGAAATCATTTGTATATCCGGTCTTCTTAACAAAAAGTCCAATATTTCTTTACTTCTATCCTCTTTCAGCAGCTCTTCACCAATAATAATTAGTTTGGAGTGGCCAAATTCAAGTTCCTTATCGGAGTATGATTGTAAGATGCGGATTGCTTCAGATAAAGTTTCACCTGTTTGTGTGAGATACGAATAGCCAGGCTGTGTCGCTTCTTTAAAGGAGCCGGTTGGTTCATAAAGCTTCAACGTTATTTTATAAGGCTTATCCTCTTCATCTGATTTGTCAATTGCAATCATAGCGACAAATACACTTTTATCAATATCTTTGAATGCACATCCTGTCAAAAAAAAGAGGCTGAAAAAAAAGAGTATAATGGCGAATTTAGTTTTTATAAAGGGATTCGGCATTTTTCATCCTCCTTTTTATAAAGAAAAATAGAACGACCATTATAGGGAATATAAATACTAATATGTTATAAAAATACTTCGTGTAATGGTGTAGCTGATATTCATTTATTTTACGCACTATTACTAAAGAAATAACGATGAAAAACGGTATTGGAAGTAAAGTGCCAACAATCTTTCCTTTATATTTTATTTTTTCCAGCTTAAAGACGAATTTCAAAAATTCCATCGCTGCATGCCAATGGATAAGAATGCTTAAAAAAGCGATGCCCAAATAAAACAGCAGGAAAATAAATAGTACACGCTCAATTACAAAAAAATCCATCCTTAACGAGTCAGTTGTCATAATCCACGGATAAACAAGCTCATCAATATTTTCAAAACCATTGAAGCCTATTGGGATAAAGTATGTTGTAAATAAAGTCGCAATCGATATGAACACAAGTATCATAATTTGCTTAAAGCCAAAAGTCTGTTTCCCTGTAAAAAAGCGATTGAAAACAAACAGATTGGCCGCCCCCAAAAATAAAAAAAAGCAGGCGGAAAATGAATGAAAATTAGGCATTTGATTGATATATAAAGCAGCTTCCTTTACAAAATCCCAATTTAAATTTTGGGCACTGTACGCTTTAAAAAAGATTAAAAGAATTAGTGGGCATGTTATGAGTATTATTACTTCAATTGTATAGAAAACACGCTCTGTTTTCATAACACAGCCAAAGATGACCGCCAAAATAATCGTCAGGCAAATTTGAATAATGGGCATTTCCGGCGTCAAGAAACGGATAAGAAGAAATGTAAAGGTTATTAACGTAATTAAGCCTGCTGTAAACCATAGGACAGCAAGCGAGAAAACGAACGGCAAGTAAAACCATTTGGATGTTGTTTTTTGCAGTAGTTCAGGCAACGTCATTCCGGGAAAGGAAATAAAAAAGCGTGTATATATCGTCACAAGAACGACGCCTGCTATTGCCCCCAGAATCATCGAAGAAACCGCCCCATCCTTATGGGAATGGAGAAGAATTGCAGGGACAGAAGCGATAATATTCGCCACCATATTAATCAATATTAAGTAGTAATAAAATCGACTCATGTATTTCCTCCTGATTTTCCCTTGCTCGTTTTTGAAGGGGAAATTTTTAGATATGGTTCTCCAAAGCTGTCAATACTTACTAAATACATAATAAATGCAAATAAGCCAAGTGTTAATCCTGCTAATCCAAAGATCGTTGTCGTAATGATAAAAAATAGTCGTACTATACGAATTGCAAACGCCATTTCATTTACCGGTATGACAAAGGTTGAGATCGCTACAGCGGAAACTAGGATAACCATGACATTTGATGCAAGTGATGCCTCTGTTACGGCAGTACCTAAAATTAATCCGCCTACAGTAGTGGCAGTAGCACTTACAGCTTTCGGGAGCCGAATACTTGCTTCTAATAGCATTTCCATAAAAAGGAGCATAAACAGCACTTCTATGAATGATGAAAATGGAACCCCAATTCTACTGCCGGCGATTGTCAGTGCCAGTTCCGTTCTGAATACTTCCGGTGCAAATGATGTAATGCCAATATATAGGCCCGGCAAAAGCAGACTAATGATTAACCCGATATAGCGAAGCATTCTTAAAAAAAAAGAAATAAAAAATGTGTGGTAATTGTCCTCCATTGTCGTCATAAAATCGAAAAAATACACTGGTGCTGCAAGTGCTTGAGGATTTGCATCCAATAGCAGGACAACTTTGCCGCCTGAAAGATTATATGCGATGCGGTCGGGTCGTTCCGTCATAATCATATGAGGAAATAACGAGATACGTCTATTATTCAAAAAATTATTCAATTGCGTTGTAGAGGTTATGAGTCGTTTATCAATTTTCTGGAGTCTTTCCTGAATCGCCTTTAATACCTTTTTATTTACTTTTTCCTGATCGTAAATAATGGCGAGCTTTTGCTGATTGACTTCTCCTAAAACTAAATATTCCACATACAAAGATTGCTGATGATAATTCGTACGAATGATATTTATATTTGTTGCGAGATTGTCGCTAAGCGCGAGTTGCGAGCCATGGATTGTCATTTCCACGGATGTTGTATTCACCTGATCGTTTGTGGAAAATTTCAAATCCAGCAAATAATATTCATTTTGAATAACAATGAGCATATTCCCGCTTAATAATTCCATTTGCAGCTGTTCTTTAGAACTGCTTTCCTGGTACTGCGGCAATGCCTTCAAATATTGGATAAATTTTGTTTCTGTCGTCATTTCGAAAAAGGGTTTAATAATGACTTGCTGTAGCAATTCCATATTAATCAATGGCTTGATATAAAATAGCAAAGCATGTTTTCCTTCATCTTCTAAGGTCTTCTTCGTTAATTCGTTCGTATTCGCGAGCTGTTCGGTGATCCACTTAACGGTTTCTGCAGAAGACATATATATTCTCCAATCATTTATAAAAATATTATTATTAGATTGCCCAATATTTGAAATATAATTCATAGAAGACGAGAAAATATATCAGAAAAACACGGCTCGCCTCAAATTTAATGCAAGTGTTGATCGTTTCCAAATTGGCTTTCCTTATATGTTTAAACTTTTCCTTCTCCTCAAAAAAACTCACTTCAAACAGTCAATAGGACCATTCGAAGTGAGTCTTCGTTTAATAGGCAATGCGGTTTTTCTCAAATGCCGCGATTTGTTCTTCGTATTGGAATGTCAACGAAATTTCATCCCAGCCATTTAACAGCATCTGTTTATAATATGGATCTATCGTAAAGGAATATGTTTTACCATAACCGGTTGTGACAGTTTGTTTCTCTAAATTTACTTCAATCGCCTGAGCATTAGCGAGGCCTTTTTCTAAAAGCTCATCACATTCGGCTTCATTCAGCTTAATCGGTAAAATTCCATTTTTGAAGCAGTTGTTATGGAAAATATCCGCGAAGCTTGGTGCGATCACAACACGGAAGCCATAATCCAGTATTGCCCACGGTGCATGCTCACGTGAAGAACCACAGCCAAAATTATCTTGGGCCACCAAAATTTCCGCTCCATTATATTCCGGTTTATTTAATACAAAATCCTCGACTGGATTTCCTTCTTTATCAAATCGCCAATGGTAAAATACAAATTGTCCGAAACCAGTACGCTCAATACGCTTTAAAAATTCTTTCGAAATGATCTGGTCTGTATCGACGTTTTTACGGTCAAGTGGTGCATAGATGCTATTTACAATATTAATCGGTTTCATGCTGATCTCTCCTTATGCTTCCTGCTTTTGTAGCTTACGAACATCGACAAAACGTCCGTGAATTGCAGCAGCTGCTGCCATCGCTGGTGATACAAGATGTGTTCGGGCACCTGCACCTTGACGTCCTTCAAAGTTACGGTTAGATGTTGAAGCACAACGCTCACCCGCTGGAATAACATCTTCATTCATCCCTAAGCAAGCAGAACAGCCTGATTCGCGCCATTCAAAACCGGCATCAAGGAAAATTTGATGTAGCCCTTCTTCTTCTGCCTGGCGTTTTGTCGACCAAGAACCAGGAACTACAATCCCTTTTACACCCGGTGCAAGCTTTTCGCCTTTTACAATTTCAGCAGCTGCACGTAAGTCATTAATACGGGAGTTCGTACAAGATCCGATAAATACATGTTGAATTTCAATATCCGTAATTTTTTGGCCTTCTTGTAAATCCATATATTTCAGTGCTTTGTTTAATGCAGATCTATCCGTTTCATTGTCATAATCAGCAGCAGTAGGAACTGTTTTCGAAACGCCGACACCCATCGCTGGATTTGTACCCCAAGTTACAATCGGTTCAATTTCCTGAGCGTCGATTTCAAGAACAACATCATATGTTGCATCAGCATCAGAAGCAAGACTTAACCAGTATTTTGCCGCTTCCTCAAATTTTTCACCTTGAGGAACATGACGGCGACCGCGTAAAAATTCAACTGTCGTTTCATCCGGTGAAATCAGGCCTGCTTTTGCTCCTGCTTCAATTGACATATTACAGATTGTCATACGCTCTTCCATAGAAAGCTTGCGGATTGCTTCACCTGTATACTCTACGATATGTCCTGTACCGACACCGATTCCCCATTTTGCAATGATTGCTAAAATGATATCTTTTGCTGTTACCCCAATACCAAGTTCACCGTTAACACGGATTTCCATTGTTGGCGGCTTTAATTGCCATAATGTTTGTGTCGAAAGTACATGTTCTACTTCCGAAGTACCGATTCCGAATGCGATTGCGCCGAATGCACCGTGAGTTGCTGTATGTGAATCACCGCAAACAATTGTTTTACCAGGTTGTGTAAGACCTAATTCCGGTCCAATAACGTGAACAATCCCTTGATCCGGATGACCGATATCCGCTAATTCGATGCCGAACTCTTTTGCATTTTCAGCAAGTGTCATAATTTGTTTTTTTGCGATTGGATCGTTAATCGTCGGCAGGTTTTTTGTAGGTACGTTATGATCCATTGTTGCGAACGATAGATCTGTACGACGCACTTTCCGTCCTGCCAGGCGTAGTCCTTCGAATGCTTGAGGACTTGTTACTTCATGAATTAAATGCAGGTCGATATAAAGTAAGTCCGGCTTTCCTTCTTCACGATGTACGACATGCTGTTCCCACACTTTTTCAATAATATTTTTCCCCATAGTTCTCACCGTTCCTTAACCATATATAGTGTTGATATTCAAAACCATCAACAGTTTTCTTTCGATTGAAATTAGTTATATGAAATCATAATGCTGTCTGAAACGAAGCTTGCATCGATTTCGTTTAGTACTTTTTCTGTCCATTCCTCTGTTGATAATGTACGTGTATGTTCCTGAGCTAAATCGGCTGTATAATAGCCATCTTCGAATACGGCTGCAACAGCACGTTCGATTTCTGCAGCTTCTTCTTTTAAGCCGAATGAATACTGAAGCATCATTGCTACTGAAAGAATTGTTGCTGCCGGGTTCGCAACACCTTGACCTGCAATTTCAGGAGCTGAACCATGTACAGGCTCATAAAGTCCAAAATTATCGCCGCGAATTGATGCAGAAGGTAATACACCAAGTGAACCCGTAATAACAGAAGCTTCATCACTTAAAATGTCGCCGAATAAGTTTTCTGTAACAATGACATCATAATGACCCGGGTTAGTAATCAGTTTCATCGCCACTGAGTCAACTAAGTTGTGTTCTGTTTCTACATCTGGGTACTGCTTTTTCTTTTCTTCTACAATTTCACGCCATAAACGGGATGTATCCAGTACATTTGCTTTATCTACCGAGCAAAGTTTTCCACGGCGTAAACGTGCTAATTCGAATGCATTTTCAACAATACGTTCGATTTCTTCACGGGAATACACACATGTATCAATAGCACCTGCATCTGTTTTCTTACGTGGCTCTCCGAAGTATAGCCCTCCTGTTAATTCACGGACGATCATTAAGTCTACATTTTCCGCAACTTCACGCTTTAATGGAGAAGATGCAAGTAAACTTGGGAATGCTTTCACAGGGCGTAAATTCGCAAATAAATCAAAGTGCTTGCGGATTTTTAGTAAACCTTTTTCCGGACGCAATGCTGGCGGGTTGTTATCCCATTTCGGACCACCTACTGCACCTAATAAAATGGCATCACTTGCTTCACACATCGCAATTGTCTCTTCCGGTAATGGATTATTGTACTGGTCAATTGCAGCTCCGCCGATTGAAGCATAGTTTAAATGAAATGTATGGTTAAAACGTTTCCCGATTACTTGTAATACTTTTACTGCACTTGCAACAACTTCTGGACCAATGCCGTCACCTGGTAGTACTGTAATTTTCTTTTCCATTTGTAAAACACCTTTCTTTCTACGTGAAGTAACTTGATGTAGAAGCGCCACCAATTAAGATGGCGCTATTATTCTTATAATGAGCTTGCTAGTTGTTTTCCTTTACAGGAACAACCTTTTTATTCTATTAAACCGTAACTTCTTGTTTATCGCGTACTTGCTGCTGGATCAATTGTCTGTTTACTGCATTTAAATACGCTTTTGCGCTTGCTTCCAGCACATCTTGTGCTGAGTCACGTCCTGTTGATGTATAGCCGTTATATTTTAAATTAATGACCGCTTCTCCAAGTGCATCGCGTCCTTTACCGACTGATTGTACTCGGTAGTCCAAAATATTGACTTTACCTCCAACAAGCTGTTCAAGTGTATTAAAAATGGCTTCGACTGAACCTGATCCTGTTGAGGCGATTGTTTTCAACTCGCCATCAGGTGTCATAACTGATGCAGTAGCTGTTGGAATATTTTCTGTACCGTATTGAACTTGAACCGATTTAAGTTCAAATAACGGAACATCTTCTATTGAAACTTGCTGCTCAGTTAAAATCGTTGTTAAATCTTCTTCTGTTACTTCTTTTTTGCGGTCCGCTAATTTTTTGAACTCAGCGAAAGCTTTGTTCAGTTTTTCATCCGACAGCTGGAAGCCCATTGTTTCGGCACGGTCACGGAATGCTGCGCGGCCTGAGTGTTTTCCTAAAACTAACGGAATATCGTCTTCGCCGATCAGTGCCGGTGAAATGATTTCATATGTTTCAGGGTTTTTCAGTACACCATCCTGGTGAATACCCGATTCATGTGCGAATGCATTTTTACCGACAACAGCTTTGTTCGGTTGAATGACTACGTTTGTTAAACGGCTTACCATCTGTGATGTACGTTTTATTTCTTTTAAGTTCAAGCCAGTTTCAACACCGTAGAAGTCTTTACGAATATGTAGGGCAACACCGATTTCTTCTAATGCGGCATTTCCTGCACGTTCACCTAGACCGTTAATCGTACATTCTACTTGATCTGCACCGTTTTCGATGGCTGCCAATGAGTTTGCAACTGCCATTCCTAAATCGTCATGACAATGAGCAGAGAATTTTATTTTTTCTGCCCCGATCACGTTTTCACGTAAATAACGGAATAAAGCGCCGTATTCTTCCGGTGATGCATAACCAACTGTGTCTGGAATATTAATCGTTGTTGCACCAGCTTTAATAACTTCCTGGCAAATACGAACTAAAAATTCTTTGTCTGAACGGAAACCATCTTCTGCAGAAAATTCTACAAGTGAGAATTTTTCCTTTGCATACTTTACCGCAGTGACAGCTTGCTCAATTACTTCATCTGGATTTTTCTTAAGCTTATATTCCATATGAATCGGGCTTGTTGCGATAAACGTATGAACATGTGGCTGCTCAGCATGGCGAATTGCTTCCCAAACTGCATCGATATCGCTTTTCACAGCACGTGCTAAACCTGTGACGATTGAATTCTTCACCGTTTTTGCGATTAACGATACCGCCTCCAAGTCACCTGGAGATGAGGCAGGGAATCCCGCCTCAATAATTGTGACACCTAAACGCTCTAGTTGTTTTGCGATTTCTACTTTCTCTGCTGTATTTAAGTTAATACCAGCCGATTGTTCTCCATCGCGCAATGTTGTATCAAAAATGTCAATTTTTCTCATATTATTTCACTGTTACCTTTTGTTTTCCTTGGTTGATGAATGGCATCATAGCACGTAATTTTTCGCCAACTTCTTCGATTTGGTGGTTTGCGCCAGCTTCTTTGAATTTTGTATATTCAGGACGACCGTTTTCGTTTTCAGCGATCCAGCGTTTCGCAAATGTACCGTCTTGGATATCAGTTAATACATCTTTCATACGAGCTTTTACTGATGCGTCGATAATACGTGGACCTGAAACATAATCGCCCCACTCTGCAGTATCAGAAATTGAGTAGCGCATTGTTGCCATACCGCCTTCAAACATTAAGTCAACGATTAATTTAAGTTCGTGTAATGTTTCAAAGTAAGCTAATTCTGGTTGGTAACCTGCTTCAACTAATGTTTCGAAACCTGCTTTAACAAGTTCAGTTGTACCACCGCAAAGTACTGCTTGCTCACCGAATAAGTCAGTAACTGTTTCTTCAGCAAATGTTGTTTCAAGTAATCCGCCACGTGCTGAACCGATTCCTTTACCGTATGCAAGAGCTAAATCACGAGCTTGACCTGTCGCATCTTGGTGGATTGCGAATAATCCTGGTACGCCAGCGCCTTCAGTGAATTGACGACGTACTAAGTGACCTGGGCCTTTTGGAGCTACTAGGAATACGTCTACATCTGCTGGTGGTTGAATTTGACCAAAGTGTACGTTGAAACCGTGTGCGAACATTAACGCTTTACCTGGTGTTAAATGTGGTGCGATTTCAGCTTCGTATACTGCTTTTTGACGCTCATCCGGAAGTAAGATTTGGATTACATCCGCTTCTGCAGCAGCTTCTGCTACTGATTTAACTTCTACGCCATCTTCTTTTGCTGCATCATATGATTTACCTGGACGGATACCTACTACTACATCAAAACCTGATTCTTTTAAGTTAAGCGCATGAGCATGGCCTTGTGAACCATAACCGATAATCGCGATTTTTTTACCTTGTAATACTTGCTCGTTAATTTCGTTTTCATAATACATTTTTGACATTTTCATTTCCTCCAATTAATTGAATGTTTTTTTATTTGTAATTCGGGCTTCAGATGACATCCTCCACCCTGTTTAAAACCAATTGAGTAATGTTGTATTCCGTTGCGGTGGACGCTTTCCAGGGGCACGAGGCCAACACGATGTTGGTCACAAAAACGTTGCCACAGGACGTGTCGCTCTTAGTTTTTGTTCCTTTCTCTCCCTCGTGCTTATCCCCTAGGAGTCGCCACCTCCACTACATACAACGGATCCATCTTTGACATAATATTTGCCGTTTGCTTATTTTAAAATCGATAATTGCGGGCTTTCGATTTTTTGTGCTTCACGGATAGCTGCTGTTGCACCTGTACGTGTTAACTCTTTAATGCCATATGGACGAAGTAACTCGATAAATGCATCGATTTTTTCCGGGTGACCAACTACTTCATATGTCACGACATTTTTTGATGTATCGACAACTTGCGGACGGAATGGCTCAACGATTGCATTCATTTCCAGGCGCAAGTTTGGCGGTGAAACTACTTTAATAAGCGCCAGCTCACGAAGAACGATTGCTTTTTCAGTAATATCGTTTACTTTTAATACATCAATTTGTTTCGAAAGCTGTTTGATTAATTGTTCGATTTTATTCTCATCTTCCACATGGACGATAAACGTCATTTTCGAAAAATTCGGCTGCTCCGTATGACCTACTGTAATCGATTCAATATTGAATTGACGTTTCATTAATAAGCCAGTCACTCGGTTCAATACGCCGCTTTGGTTAATTACTGTTACTGTCAGCACTCGCTTCATGGCTTCTTCACTCCAATCATTTCATGTAATCCTTTACCAGGCGCAACCATTGGGAATACGCTCACAAGTTGCTTCACTCGGCAGTCAATAACAACCGGTTCATCAGAATTGATCGCTTCATCAAAGATTGCTTCTGCTTCTGATAAATTGTCAATGCGGTAGCCTTTAATGCCATATGCATCGGCAAGTTTTACGAAGTCCGGCTGGATAGGCATTAAGCTCTGTGAATAACGCTCATCATAGAATGTTTCCTGCCATTGACGTACCATTCCTAAACAGCTGTTGTTAAGGATTACTACTTTTACTGGTAAGTTAAACTCTTTTAGTAATGCAAGCTCTTGGTTTGTCATTTGGAAACCTGCATCTCCTACAATCGAAATAACTTTCTTCTCCGGTTTCGCAAACTGTGCACCAATCGCTGCCGGGAAACCGAAGCCCATCGTTCCTAAACCGCCTGATGTTACCCAGTTATGCGGATTATTTAAATGATAGTATTGGGCTGCCCACATTTGATGCTGTCCAACATCCGTTGTGATAATCGCTTCTCCGTCCGTCAATTTATGAAGGATCTCAATTGCTTGCTGCGGTAATACTTCTTCTCCATCTTCTTCATACCAAAGCGGATATTTATCACGGCTATCATTTAAGTAATGGATCCATTCTGTCGTATCCGGTCCTTGGAAGTCTTTTTTCAACAGTGCAAATAATGCTTCTTTTGCATCCGCAACAATCGGAATATCAGTTGGTACATTTTTTCCGATTTCTGCCGGGTCGATATCGATATGGATGATCGTAGCGTTCGGTGCAAATGTTGCTAAATTTCCTGTTAATCGGTCATCAAAGCGTGCACCGATATTGATTAATAAGTCGCATTTTGTAATCGCGTCATTCGCAGTTGCATATCCATGCATCCCAGCCATTCCGTAGAATTGTTTATGCTGTCCGTGAATGCTGCCTAAACCAAGCAGTGTATTAATAACCGGTAAATTATATTTTTCAATAAATTCTGTCAATTGTTCGCGTGCATCTGCGAATAATACTCCGGCACCTGCCAGCACTAAAGGTTTTCTAGCTAAACTTAATGCTTGAATTGCCTTTTGGATTTGAAGATAATTCGGTTTTGTTGTCGGCTGATAACCCGGTAAATAAATATCTTCCGGAGCTTTAATTTCATCCAGGAATACTGTTTGTGAGATATTTTTCGGGAAGTCAATGACAACCGGTCCTTTACGTCCTGTATTGGCAATATGGAATGCCTCTTTTACGATACGAGGGATATCCGCTACGTCCTGCACCTGATAGTTATGTTTTGTGATCGGTGTTGTAATCCCCATAATGTCCGCTTCCTGAAAAGCATCTGTACCGATTACGGATGTCGCAACCTGCCCTGTAAAAATAACTAACGGAATCGAGTCGATCATCGCATCGGCAATACCTGTTACGAGGTTTGTCGCTCCCGGTCCTGATGTTGCAATTACTACACCCGGTTTATTCATAACACGTGCATATCCTTCTGCCGCATGGATCGCACCTTGTTCGTGGCGTGTCAGAATGTGACGAATCGGATTACGGTAAAGAGCATCATAAATTTGTAATACTGCCCCACCCGGATAACCGAAAATAATATCAACATCTTGTTCATGCAGTGCCTGCACTAAAATATCCGCACCGTCTCTCGGTTTTGTTACTTGTTGTTCTTCGGGCTTTTCGATTTCTTGATTTACTGAAACGTTTGCACTCATAGTAATTTCTCCTTCCTTTTTCAAAACTTTATATGGTTAATCATTTTTATAAATTGATAAAAAGAAAAAGCCTTTATCTCCGCACGCAAAAGAAAACCTCTTACGTAGGGATGAAAAAGACTTTTCATGGTACCACCCTCATTTATAACATGGATGAACATGTGCTTCTAAAAAGAAACAGTGTCCACCTAGTTACCTCGCGAACCGCCTGAGCCCCTTTATTTCAAAATTCCCATTAGGAAATTTGTGCAACTAAACAAAGAGAACGGTTCATTAATAACGAGCAATTCGAATATGCCCGGAGCTATCTAATGGCGAATGCGTTTAATAGCTCACTCCGAGGGGATGTCGGATATAGTTGTATCGCCGGCTTCCACCAATACCGGCTCTCTGGTAGATACAAGACTCTATATCCTTTAACCTCATCAACGTTTTAAAGTATTCAGATTATATTTTCATTACGCCGCCCTGGGAAGCATTTGTTACTAAAGCAGAGTAACGTGCCAACCAGCCGCGCTTAATTTTTGGTTCAAATGGTTTTAGGTTTTGACGACGCTCTGCAAGAAGTTCGTCGGAAACTTGTAAATTGATTGTTCTGCTTGGCAAATCAATAATAATTGTATCGCCATTTTCGACTAGTGCGATCGGCCCGCCTTCAGCAGCTTCAGGAGAAATATGGCCGATTGAAATACCGCGTGATGCACCTGAGAAACGGCCATCTGTAATGAGTGCGACTTTCGTTCCTAGCCCACGCCCTTGGATAGCAGAAGTAGGTGCCAGCATTTCCGGCATACCCGGACCGCCTTTTGGACCTTCATAACGAATGACAACTACATGTCCTTCTCGTACTCGGCCGTCATCAATTGCCTGCTGTGCTTCTTCCTGTGAGTCGAATACAATCGCTTCGCCTGTGAATGTTTTAATCGAAGGATCAACCGCTCCTACTTTAATTACCGAGCCTTCAGGGGCAATATTTCCGAATAATACGGAAAGTCCTCCTACAGCACTATATGGATTATCCTTTGTGCGAATGACACGATCATTAGTAATTTCATAATCTTTCACAAGCTCTCGCATAGAAACACCTGCGATTGTAGGTCTGTCAGGGTGAATTGCCCCTGGAATTTTTGTTAATTCATTAATAATCGCCTGAACACCGCCAGCTTTTGCAATGTCATTCATCGAGATGTCCGATGCCGGCATAATTTTTGCAATGTAAGGAACACGTTCTGCTACTTTATTAATGTCTTCAATGTTGTAGTCAATTTCTGCTTCATTGGCGATTGCCAGTGTATGAAGCACTGTATTTGTAGATCCGCCCATTGCCATATCAAGAGCAAATGCATCATCAATCGCTTCTTTTGTAACAATGTCACGTGGTTTTACATCTTCTTTAATCATGCGTACTAAATGTTTCGCTGCTTCGTAAATTAATTCTTTACGTTTTTCGCTTGTTGCAACGATTGTACCGTTACCCGGTAATGCTAAGCCTAGCATTTCCATCAAACAGTTCATTGAGTTAGCTGTGAACATTCCCGAACAAGACCCGCATGTTGGACATGCATTGTTCTCGATATCAAGGAGCTCTTCAGCTGTCATCGTACCTGCTTTATGTGCACCGACCCCTTCAAAAACACTCGTTAATGATAATGTTTTACCTGAAGAAGAAGTACCCGCTTCCATTGGTCCTCCTGATACGAATACTGAAGGTACATTAGTACGAACAGCTGCCATTAACATACCGGGTGTAATTTTGTCACAGTTTGGTATGTAGAACACTCCGTCAAACCAGTGTGCGTTAATTACCGTTTCAGCTGAATCGGCAATAATTTCACGTGATGGCAATGAATAGCGCATCCCGATATGACCCATTGCAATTCCGTCATCGACTCCTATTGTATTGAATTCAAATGGAATTCCGCCTGCTTCAATAATGGCCTCTTTTACTACGTCCGCGAATTCTCGCAAATGGACATGGCCTGGAATAATATCAATATAAGAATTACATACACCGATAAATGGCTTTTCTAAATCTCTCGCCTTTACTTTACCTGTAGCGTATAAAAGACTACGGTGTGGAGCTCGGTCGACTCCCATTTTAATCATGTCACTTCTCATTTTAAACGCCCCTCAACGTAATGCTTTTACTCTAGCTGTTTTTTTATATGTTCGATTTTTCATATAAAGTTCGAATATTCGAAATTTTATAATCAGAAAGTATCGAATGTTTTACACCTTGTAAGCTCACATCAGAATGTCGCTTGAGTGATGTGGTGTACTAAATTGTTGTTATCATAGTACGAAATGAACTAGAACGTCAACACTATTTTTTGAATTTTTTATACAATTCAAAAAGTTTGAAATTATTGCAATCGCTTTCATCCTCATTGATGTTGCCTTTTTACTCTTTCGTCACACTTTTTACAAAAAGTGAATTTTTAAAATTTTTTGTACATATTTATTGACCGCGAATCTTTTTCTCCATAAAAAAGAACCTAGCGCCTATTCAGGCTAGATTCTATTAAGTATCGTAATCTATTAGAGTAATAATAATTCAATAGCAAAATTCAAAATGATTAAACTGTGGATTCCTACAAAAATTAACCCTTGACGGTCCAGCTTCTTCTTTATTGCCATATCCATATTAATCACCCCATTTATTTGATAACCTAACTATACATCATCAAACATTAAAAATCAAAATATTTAGAATATTTAATCAGTGATTTTACCTACATTTTTTCAGTAACCATGGCATAATAACGTTACAACTTAAAAAGGAGTGAAAGACGAATGAAAAAAGCTTTAATCGTAATTGATTACACGTATGATTTTGTAGCGGATGATGGAAAATTAACTTGCGATAAACCGGGACAGGCAATAGAAAAAAATATTAGTACTTTAATAGAACAGTTTATTGAACAAAATGATGTAATCGTATTCGCTAACGATTTACATGTGGAAAACGATCCATATCATCCTGAATCAAAATTATTTCCGCCCCATAATATTGTAGGAACTAAAGGCCGTGAACGTTATGGTTCAGTAAAAGAGCTATATGAAACTTATCAGGATCGTGTTATTTCATTTGATAAAACCCGATATAGCGCTTTTGCAGGTACAAATTTGGATATTTTACTTCGTGAACGCAATGTGGAAGAAGTTATACTTGTTGGAGTATGTACTGATATTTGCATTTTGCATACCGCGGTGGACAGCTATAATTTAGGCTATAAAATTACAATTCCAGAACATGCCGTTGCAAGTTTTAATGAAATCGGTCATAAATGGGCACTTGGTCATTTAAAATCATGTTTAGGTGCATCAATTATATAAAATAAAAACAACCAAATTACTATTCTATATAAAGTAATATTACTTCCATAATTTCGGGATCTGCTTAAAAACTTCCAGTTAAAAAAATGTTTAAGCTTCTGCATGATAGGAAATAAATAACTAGATGCAATTATTATTCAATAATTTTAAACAAAGGAGTTGGACAGTATGATGAGTTTCATTTGGTTTTTAATTATCGGAGGTATTCTAGGTTGGTTAGCGGGTGTCATTTTAGGTAAAGACGTACCGGGTGGTATTATCGGTAACATTATTGCAGGTATTGTCGGATCATGGATCGGTAGCATGATTTTAGGGAACTGGGGCTGGAAAGTTTCTGATTTCTATGTATTCCCCGCATTAATCGGTGCCATTGTTTTAATCTTTATCGTAAGCTTTATCATGCGCTCAATGCATAAAGCGACTTAATTGTAAATCTGCATCTAGAATAATCAGCAAAAAGTGTGACATAACGTCACACTTTTTTTTAATTGTCCTCGTTAAGAGCAAATTGTTTCAACTGATTGCCGTAATCTCGGTACATCTTATAGTAGTATAAAATGTCTTCCACATATTCATCACTATGATTATATTGAAAAATCGCTTTTTTCAATTGCCCGTCATTTACACCGGCAATGGATAAAAATTTGGCTGCGCTGAATACGGCATCTTCAATATCAAACGGATCAGCTACACCATCTCCATTTGCATCTACCCCATACCCGCCATATTTTTTTATAATTGCTGGATTCGTTTTATCATGATCCGGAATTTCCCCCTGCCCTAAATCTTTGCACGAAGGATGTTGCCAGCCTACAAAAGTACAAGGCATGAACTGAAAATGGCCTTCTGCTCCAACCGGTGAAATAAGAGTTTTCATTGTGGAAAAACGGGTTTCTACGCGGTGATGCGCTGCCAAAAGCGTCCACGGGACACCGTATTTTTGTTCGGCTGCGACATAGACAGGGATATATTCAATTGGAATTTCCAAATCAAATTGTTCCTGGATTTGCTGATACACTGTTTTATCAGTAAATGGCCAACCACGAAATTGCTGCCAGCTGAAATAAGCTACAATATAAACTGTTAAAGTGATGGGGATAAGCAAAATTATTAATAATAATTTAGTTTTCGGGGAGAGTAAAGGGTTCTTTTTCTTGCTTTTTGCCATATAAGCCACCAATCTTTAAGACGAAATAATGTTGTTAACTTTCATTCTACTAAAAAAGCAGGTAATTTTCACTGTTGAAAATTAGATTATCAATGTATAAAATTAAACATTGTTTAATAAAGATATGAGGAGTTGCTATATTATGTGGAAAGACTTTAAAGAATTTGCAATGAAGGGCAATGTTATCGATTTAGCGGTTGCAGTTGTTATTGGTGCAGCATTCGGTAAAATTGTTACATCATTGGTTGAAAATATTATTATGCCGCTTGTCGGTATGCTTACAGGCGGAATTGATCTGACAAACGAATGGAAGTTTGGATCGGGTGAAGCACAAGTTGCACTGGGCGTATTTGTTCAATCGATTATCGATTTCATTATTATCGCATTTGCTATTTTTATGGCTTTACGATTACTGACAAAACTAAATCGTAAAAAAGAAGCGCAAGTTGCGGAAGCACCGACACCGGAACTGGATGCTAAAGAAGAATTGTTAAAAGAAATTCGTGATTTATTAAAAAACGAGCAATCTAAATAAAATTATCTGATCCTAGTCTACAAATCAAATGTATTCTAGGATTTTTTATTTTTTAATTCAATTATTCCCCTATTCTACTTAATACTCGTTTCTCCTATTGTCCCTTTCACCTGTTCATGATAAATTGATGTAATACTCGATTCATTCGAAATGTTTAGCAAATTCATGTAAGGAAGTGTATTCATGTCACAACGTTCAATTGAAACAAAATTAGTACAGCTCGGAAATTTAAGTGATGCCAAAACAGGTGCGATCAATCCGCCGATCTATATGTCGACAGCTTATCAGCATACAGGCATTGGTGAATCGACAGGCTATGATTATACACGTACAAAAAATCCTACTCGTACAATCCTCGAACAAGGAATCGCAGACTTGGAAAACGGGGATGCTGGATTTGCCTGCAGTTCTGGAATGGCGGCAGTACAACTTGTCATGTCATTATTTAAACCGAACGATGAATTAATTGTTCCAGAAGATTTATATGGCGGAACATATCGTCTATTCAAAACATTTGCGGAAAACTATAATATTAAACCGGTTTATAATCCGTTTACTAATGTGGAAGAAGTTGAAAGTTTAATCAATGAAAATACGAAAGCATTGTTTATCGAAACTCCAACAAATCCGTTAATGCAGGAAATCGATCTTGTGGAATATGCGGCTTTGGCAAAAAAACACAACTTATTGCTAATTGTAGACAATACTTTCTACACTCCTTTTTTCCAGCGTCCTCTTGAATTAGGTGCACACATTGTTTTACATAGTGCAACAAAATATATTGGCGGACATAATGATGTATTGGCGGGTCTAGTCGTTGCAAAAGGTTCTGAATTATGTGAGAAGTTAGCATTCTATCATAACGGCATTGGGATGGTGCTTTCACCGATGGATTCATGGCTGCTGATTCGCGGGCTGAAAACATTGCATTTACGATTAAAGCAGCATGATGCAAATGCAAAAAAAGTGGCGGAATACTTGGCTGATGAACCTCTTGTGACAGATGTACTGTATACAGGAAAAGGTGGTATGCTGTCTTTCCGTGTGAAAGATTCGTCAATGGTCAACCCATTTTTAAAAGGTATCAAACTGATCACATTTGCAGAAAGTCTTGGCGGCGTGGAGAGCTTTATTACTTACCCTGCTACTCAAACACATGCCGATATGCCATATGAGGAACGTGTTGCACGAGGTGTTTGTGACCGATTACTTCGTTTCTCAGTAGGTATTGAAGAAGCAGAAGATTTAATCGCAGACTTAAAACAAGTTTTCGATTCGTTACGAGGTGAATTTGCATGACAAACCGCATTGAAACAGCATTAGTTCATGGCGCGATCCGTGAAGGCTATGCCGATAAAAAAGGTGCAGTAAACGTACCGATGTATTTATCATCGACTTTCCATCAGGAATCGATCGATGAATTTGGCGAATACGATTATGCTCGTTCGGGAAACCCGACACGTGCGGCATTGGAAAAAGCGATTGCCGAACTTGAAGGCGGTAATCGAGGGTTTGCATTTGCCACAGGTATGGCAGCTGTATCTGCTTGCTTTATGATTTTATCTGCAGGCGACCATATCGTTATTACCGAAGATGTTTATGGTGGGACGTACCGTTTCGTTACAAAAGTATTGCCGCGCTATGGTATTACCCATACATTTGTTGACTTTACCGATACTGAAGCAGTAAAAGCAGCTGTACGTCCGGAAACAAAATTAATTTATATGGAAACACCTTCGAATCCTACATTAGGAATCACAGATATTCGTGGTGTAGTTGAAATTGCAAAACAATACGGTGCACTTACGTTTTTAGACAATACATTCATGACACCACTGCATCAAAAACCGCTTGAATTAGGTGTTGATGTTGTTATTCATTCAGCTACGAAATTTTTATCAGGGCATTCCGATATAGTAGCTGGCCTTGTAGTAACAAAAGATGAAGTACTGGGCAATGAAATTTATTTTGTTCAAAATTCATTCGGTTCTGTTCTCGGTGTACAGGATTGCTACACACTAATTCAAAACATGAAGACGACGGCAGTACGTTTTAACGAGGAATCACGTGTTGCAATGCGCATCGCACAATTTTTACATGCACATCCGTTAGTGGAAAAAGTATATTATCCTGGCCTCCCTACTCACCCAGGATTTGAAATTCATGCTGCACAGGCAACTTCAGCAGGTGCGGTATTATCGTTTAGTTTACCGAATTATGAGATTGCAAAAGCTTTTGTGGAAGCGATGAAAATTCCGGTATTTGCGGTTAGTCTTGGCGGTGTTGAATCGATCTTATCGTACCCTGCCAAAATGAGTCATGCAGCGATGGAACCTGAAGAACGTGCAAAACGCGGAATTACTGATGGTTTGCTGCGCTTTTCAGTCGGTTTGGAAAATGAAGATGATCTGATTGAAGACTTTACACAGGCATTGGAAATTGCCAATAACATATAATAATGTGAAGGCCGACAAAATCTCCTGAAAAGGAATTTGTCGGCCTCTTGTTATATGTTTATTCACTTATTACCGATAATAAGTTGATTTCATAGCCACCTTCACATGATTCAAAATTATAATCAGTTAAAGAACCCGTAACATCTTTACTTAATTTATCACATTTATAATTTTCAATATTTTTACTTCCAAAATTATCTTCCCGGTTATCGACTACGATATTATATTGCCCTTCTTCAAATTCAACTTTCCAGTAAATTGGCGCCCCCTCAATCGTATAGCGCGTCATCTCCAATGACGTTTGTTTATTTTCATCGGTATCTTTTAAAAACTGATGCAATAACTCCAAATTCTCTACCTGACCATTGTGATCAATGACACGATCAGTTTGTACAGGATCTTTTTCCTGTTGTTCAATTGTCCCGGCTTGTTCGTTGTTTTGACATCCTGCCAAGAAAAGCAATAATCCTGTTGCAAGTAGTTTTTTCATAATATCTCCTTCTTTAATGATTAGTAATTTGATTTCCTTTACCTATAGACGTTGAAAAAGGAAAATAGTTACAATTATTATTTATTTTGAATTCGAGATATTATTCTTGTCGTCGTATCAGTAGAGTAGTAAAGTAATGTTTAAGAAAATCTTATTCAGTCGCCTTTTCGTTGAAATGTTGTTCAACGAAGAAACAGCGCAGCAAATAATTATTGGAGGAATAAACATGTATACAATTCCAGGACATCATCATATTTCGATGATTACGAAGAATGCCCAACAAAACAACAAATTTTACCGTGATATTTTAGGATTACGCCGTGTTAAAGTGACGGTCAATCAGGATGATACAGCAATGTACCACCTCTTTTATGGTGATAAAACAGGCAGTCCGGGTACAGAGCTTTCATTTTTCGAGATTCCTTTAGTTGGACGCACTCACCGAGGCACAAATGCCATTACAAAAATCGGTTTGATCGTACCAAGCGTCGATAGCCTGCAGTATTGGGCAAAACGTCTGGATGAGTTTGCCGTTAAACATGATGGCATTACATCGTTTGCCGGTCGCCCTGCCCTCCTTTTTGAAGATGAGGAAGGTTTACGTTTGGCACTTATAGCTGCACCAAATACGAGAGTGGGACATTGGGAGACATATGAAAAATCCCCGGTTCCGGTCGAACATCAAATACAAGGGATGGGCACTGTTGAAATAACCGTGAAAAATAAAGGAAAACTGGTTCGAACATTAACAGAAATCTTTGGATATGAATTGAAAACTCAAAATGAAACGTCTGCCCTCCTCCAATCGATCAATGATGAAATGTTTGGGGAAATATACATTGTCGAACAGGACGGACCATCGGAAAAACCTGGCCGCGGCAGCATTCACCATTTGGCTATCCGCGTGAAAAATGAGGAAGAACTGGCGTATTGGGATGAGCAAGTAAAAGCACGAGGTTTTTTGTCCTCGGGTATTGTCGACCGCTTCTATTTTAAAAGCCTATATTTCCGTGAATCCAATGGCATCTTGTTTGAAATTGCGACAGATGGACCCGGCTTTTTACGCGATGGTGATGTGGACTCGCTCGGTGAACAATTGGATTTACCGGATTTTTTAGAACAACAGCGTGAAGAAATTACAGCAAAATTGAAGCCTATTTTATAAGGGGGCAATGATTATGGAACAATATCGAATCAATGAAAAAAATGGGATGGAGTTTGGACTATATACGTTAGGTGACCATATTCCGAATTCTTTAACAGGGTCACGCATTTCTGCCCAGCAGCGCCTTCAGGAAATCATCGAAGCGAGCCAATTGGCAGAACAGGCAGGAATTGATGTATTTGCAGTCGGCGAAAGTCATCAGCAATATTTCACAACCCAGGCTCATTCAGTCGTCCTTGGTGCAATTGCACAGGCAACGAAAAGCATTAAACTGGCAAGCTCTGCCACGGTGTTAAGCGTTGCGGATCCAGTCCGTGTTTACGAGGATTTTGCGACAATCGATTTAATTTCCAATGGCCGTGCAGAAATCGTTGCAGGACGAGGCTCCCGGGTTGGCGCACATGAACTGTTCGGGGTTAGTCTACGTGACTATGAGGAAATTTTTGAGGAAAAACTCGCCCTGTTAAAACAGTTGAATGACAATTCGGTAGTAAATTATAATGGGAAATTTCGTCCAGCTTTAAAGGATGCACATATTTTACCTCAGCCGTTAAATGGTTCGATTCCGATTTGGCGGGCTGTTGGCGGTCCTCCCGGAAGTGCGATTAAAGCCGGTTATATGGGTATTCCAATGATGCTGACAACTTTAGGTGGACCTTCGATAAACTTTAAAGCTTCAGTTGATGCATACCGCGAAGCAGCAGATCGCAGTGGTTTTGATGCAACGTCTTTACCGATTGCAACAACGAGTCTGTTTTATGTTGCGGAAACGGAAAAAGAAGCGGTTGATGGGATGCATCCGCATTTAAGCGGCGGGTTCCAGGCGATTCGAGGTCAAGGCTATCCGCGCTGGCAGGTGGAACAGGCACCGCAAGTGGAAGATGCACTCATGGTTGGCAGTCCGAACCAAATTATCGAAAAGATGCTGTACCAATACGAATTGTTTGGCATGCAGCGCTTCATGGCCCAAATCGATTTTGGCGGTGTGCCTTTTGATAAAGTAATGAAAAATATCGAACTGATCGGTAATGAAATCATCCCGGCGATTAAAAAATATACAGCGAGATAACAGGTAACCCATCCATTTCTTTGAATGAAATGGATGGGTTTTTGCGATATTGCCTAAGCAAAATCAGCATACACTTATTTCAATAAAAAACCCGTGAAGCATATATTCCTTCACGGGTTAGAATTAGGTGGTATCGTACGTTTAGTATTAATTCGATTTTAAAAAATCAGGATCCATATAGGCAGGATTTGGGTATTTGTAGAAACCTTCGCCTGTTGAAACGCCCATTTTACCTTGATCAATCATTTCGTGTTTAATTTTTTCTGCGACTAATTTTGCTGCCGGATCGTGCTCTGCGCGCATTAAGTTTAAATTATATGGTGTTTCCATTCCTACGATATCGTATATTGCAAATGGTCCGCGTGGCGATCCTGTTGAAACCATCCAGTTTTTATCGATTGTTTGCGGATCTGCAATATCTTTCACCCAAAGCTCCATTGCCGCAGATAAAAACGGTACTAATAATGAATTAAGAATATAACCAGGCTGCTCTTTTTTCAGCACAAACGGAATCATGCCGATATTACGTGCAAAATCTGCCACTTGTTCAACATACTGCATATCTGTTCCGGGATGTCCCATTACTTCCGCCGTATTGTTTTGCCAAATAGAATTCGCAAAGTGTAATGCCAGGAACTTTTCCGGACGGCCAGTAAACTCAGCAAATTGGCTTGGTAATAATGTTGAGGAATTGGAAGCAAAGACTGTTTTTTCAGGTGCCACTTTCCCCAGGTTTTCATAAAATTTCTGTTTGATTTCTATTCGTTCCGGCACTGCTTCGATTACAATATCTGCATCTTTTGTTGCTTCTGCTAAATCAGTGTAATACTGAAGACTGCCGGACGCTTTTTCAGCACGGTCAACGTCTTGAAAATATTGGCCATATGTTGTTTTTAATGTAGCCATACGCTGTTTTGCCTTAGTAATTGCCTCCTCATTAATATCATAAACACTTACTTCAAATCCGAAAAATGCGGATTGGAATGCAATTTGACTACCTAAAACACCGCTTCCTGCAATTGTAACCTTTTTATAATTCATAGAATCCTCTCCTTTTTTAATAGCTCAATCCACTGAGAGTATTCCCTGTTTTACGGTAAATGAAAAGCAGTTATCTTATAAAATGACAATTAGTGAGGGTTATTCATTCAATAAAAAACCCCCGCAAAAGGAGTGACTCCATTTGCGAGGTTCATTTTATACAGTTACTTTACTTTTGGGTGCAACACTTTCCCACACCTTTTCGATGCGTTCTTTCGCTGCTTCTTCCAATGTAAAGCCATTGTCAGTTTTTGTTACTTGTGAATCAACGATATAAATTGGACTTGAAATTGTTGTCGCCCCTAGAATCGATAGTACCGGCTTCAATGAATATTCCAGTGCCAATAAGTGTGCGATTGACCCGCCGATAGCAACTGGTACGACAATTTTGTTTTCCAGTCCTTTTTGCGGCAGTAAATCGATGAATGTTTTCAAAATGCCTGTATAGGAACCTTTATAGATCGGTGTCAGGAAAAATACAATATCGGCCGCCCCTACTTTGACAATTTCTTCAGCAATTGCTTCACTTGCATAGTTTGCAGTAATTAAATCTTCTGCAGGCAACTGATGAACCTGAATTGTTTCATACGAAATGCCCTGTTGCTCTAGCAATGATTCAATTGATTGCTGAACGCCTGTTAATCGGGATGCCACACTGTTTCCACCATTAATTAAAATCGCTTTTGTCATGATTCACACCTCCTAAATATTTTGTAAAGTATAACGGGATGGGACTTGTTTTAGCCCTAAATTTTCACGTAGTGTCTTACCTTCATATTCTGTACGGAATACCCCGCGCTTTTGAAGCTCCGGAATAACTAAATCAATAAAATCGGTAAAGCCACCCGGGAAATACGGAGGCATTAAGTTAAAGCCATCTGCAGCTTCCTGATCTACCCATTCTATTAACTGATCGGCTATTTCACTAGGTGAACCAAAAATAATGCGATGACCACGTGAACCGGCAATACGTAAATATAGCTCACGAATAGTCAGATTTTCACGTTCCGCCAGTTCGATAATCAGCTGCTGACGGCTACGGTTACCGTTTGTCGGAGGAATGTCTTTCGGCAATGGGCCATCCAAGTCATGTTGTGACAGATCAACACCTAAATAGTCTGCTAAAAAGTCCAGACCAATTTCCGGTGTAATCAGCTGTTGCAGTTCCTCATATTTGGCATAGGCCTTTTCTTTTGTTTCCGCCACGTAAATCGATACACCCGGCATGATTTTAATATCATCGCGGTCACGTCCTGCAGCAACTGCCTTGTCTTTCAATTTTTTATAAAATTGTTGTGCGTCTTCAAGCGTTTGCTGTGCTGTAAAGATAACATCCGCTTGTTGTGCCGCAAGTGTTGTACCTGATTCCGATGATCCAGCCTGCACTAAAACCGGTCTTCCTTGAGGAGGACGAGATGAATTTAACGGGCCGCGTACTGCGTAATACTCACCTTTATGGTTTAAAGTGTGCAGCTTGCCTTTTGTAATATATTCACCCGTCTGTTTATTGCGTGCCAATGCATCATCTTCATAAGAATCCCATAATCCTTTTACTACTTCGACAAATTCATCTGCCCGTTCATAGCGTAAAGAATGATCCAGATGCTTATCCTGGTTAAAGTTGCTCGCTTCTGCCGAATAGTAACTAGTTACAATATTCCATGCAGCACGTCCGCCGCTTAAATGGTCAAGCGATGAAAACTTACGCGCGATATGAAATGGCTCATTGTATGTTGTTGAGGCAGTAGCTGTTAAACCGATATTTTTAGTCACTGTTGATAAGACACTTAGTAATGTAAGTGGTTCAAAGCGAACTTGTTCTGCCGGGTGTGAAAGCTCATTAAAGGATAAACCATCACTTAAAAACAGCATATCTAATTTCCCTTGCTCCGCTTTTACAGCAACCTCTTTAAAAAACTCGACATTCTCGCTTGCGTCAGCCTGTGCATCCGGATGACGCCATGAAGCGATATGATGCCCTGTACCCATTAAAAAGACGCCTAATTTCATTTGTTTTTTCGTCATTTTGCGTACCTCCTACACTAACTGCTCTTCGCGTTTAGCCAATATTTCATGAACAAGTGGAATGACCTTTTCGCCAATCTCTTCAATTACTTCCAAATGCGGGAAACCGCGTAACAACACTTTGTCGAAGCCTAAATCAACGAACTCCACGATGCGCTCAGCTACCTGCTGTGGCGTACCGACAAGCGCAATCGAGTTACCCGACAACACTTGTGTTAACCCTGCCCAAATATTCGGTGCGATTACGAAGTTATTGTCTTTTGACTCAAGCATCAACTGATGAAGGCGGCTTACACCTACTGCTCCGTTGCTTACTGTATTGGCATGTTTTGCTTCCAATACTTCCGGGTCGACTTGGCTAATAATTTTGTTCGCGTTTTCAAACGCAGCTTCTTCTGTTTCACCCAATACAACCTGGAATGAAACACTGTATGAAAGATCGCGATTTTTTTCTTTTGCCAGTTTAACAACTGTTTCCAGCTCTTCTTTTGTCGTTTCCAATGTTTCGCCCCAAAGCATGTAGACATCAGCCACATCTGTTGCAACTTCTTTTGCAATCGGTGATGAACCACCGAAGAAAATCGGAGGTGCATTTTTAACAGGCAATGGTAAATTCGCTCCTTTTAATGTGTAGAACTCGCCATTATAATCAAACGTTTCCCCGTTAAACAGGCGTTTTAAAATTTCAATATACTCACGTGTACGCTTGTAACGATCTGTATGTGATAAGAAGTCCCCGTCATTTTCAAGTTCTTTTGGCGCACCGCCTGTTACGACATTGACAAATACACGGTTATTCGTCCAGTAGTTGACTGATGAATACTGTTTTGCCAGTTGTGTAGGCGCAGTAGACCCAGGTCGAACTGCAATCAGGTAATTCAATGTCTTCGTATGTGCAGTCAAATGCGATGCAGCAACCAATGAATCAACACAGCTTCCGCCAATCGGTAACAATAATGTCGAGAAGCCTGCTTTTTCGGCAGCCTGGGCAACTTTTGTAATATAATCTACAGAAGGTTCACGATCCGAATCAACACCGACACCTGACCATGTCTGTGCACCTTTATTTGACGTTTGGTTCCCCACATATTCACTATCGCCAGAAGTTGGCGCCATTGTAATAAACTCTACTTTTGTCATTTTAATTCCTCCTTATTTTGTAACCGGTGCACTTGCTACTACTTCATCAGCCGGTAATTCGTTGGATTGTTGAATTGTGCCTGATTTCAACTGTTCTGACACCTGTGCAAAAGATTGATTTGCCGGAATGTTAATAAATGAAATTTGCTCTTCCTTTGCTTTTTTGTAAGATAATTCGCAGAAAGTTTCTGGCGGTGCAACAAAAGTTGTCGCTCCCAGCTCAATTGCTTTACGTAATGTTGCGCCACGGCGTCCTTCTGTTAAATCAAGTGCCGGATTACGCAAATCTTCTACAGAATGATCCTGTTGAATAATACGTAAAATCGTTCCTTCCACAATCGGTGTTACAATACCTTCATCATTTACTACAACTGCAATCGCCATTTTTAAATCCCCCTGTTATTTTGTTATTTGAGCAACTTCGGCAGCTTTTTGCAAGCTTTGTGCCAAGTCGTTTTTAATATCTTCAATATCTTCCAAACCAATTGATAAACGGATCAGACCAGGTGTTACACCACTTGCCAATTGCTGTTCCGGTGATAGTCTTGAATGTGATGTACTTGCCGGATGAATGACAAGTGACTTCGAGTCGCCAACATTGGCAACATGTGAAAGAAGCTGAACATTATTAATAAATGCCTTTGCTGCCTCTAGTCCGCCCTTGATACCAAAGCTGAATATTGACCCCGCTCCTTTTGGTAAATACTTCTCTACTAAATTGCTTGGGTCATTACCAGGTAGTGTCGGATAATTTACCCATTCCACTAAATCATGCTCCGCTAAATATTCTGCAACTGCCTGTGCGTTCACAACATGCTGACGAACGCGCACTGCCAGAGATTCAAGACCTTGAATGAAAAGCCATGCATTGAACGGTGATAATGTTGCACCTAAATCATGCCCTAGCTCAAAGCGTGCCTTCGTAATGAATGCTTTTTCTCCAGCTGCTTCCACAAATGAACGGTTGCCGATTAATTCATTCGGTTCAACGAAGCTCGTGAATCGAGGCGCTTTCCACTCAAATTTCCCGCCATCAATAATCGCGCCACCTAGAGACGTGCCATGGCCGCCGATAAATTTCGTTGTGGAATGTACAACAATATCAGCTCCAAACTCAATCGGCTTCGATAAGTAAGGTGTCGCAAATGTATTATCGACAATAAGCGGTACATCATGACGATGGGCTACTTGAGCCAATCCTTCAATATCTGCAATTTGCAAGCTCGGATTGCCGATAGTTTCAGTGAATACGGCACGTGTTTTGTCATTGATTGCTGCTTCAACTTCCTGTAAGTCAGATCCTTCGACAAAGCGTACTGTTACACCGAAGCGAGGCAATGTTTTAGAGAACATTGTATACGTACCGCCATAAAGAGCATTTGTTGCTACAATTTCATCGCCTGCCTGTGCCACAGTCAGAATGGCAATTAAGATCGCCGCCTGCCCTGAAGCGACCGCAAATCCTCCGACACCGCCCTCCAGTGCAGCTAGACGTTCTTCAAATACAGCATTTGTCGGATTGGCATTTCGCGAATATAAATAGCCGCTTTCCTGCAATTTAAATAAGTTTGCTGCATGTTCCGTGTCATCAAAAACATATGAAGTTGTCTGATACAGCGGAACTGCACGTGAGCGTGTTACCGGATCAACTGTTTGACCTGTATGGAGAGCGATTGTTTCCTGATTTATAAATGTCATATGAAAGATTCTCCTTTAATAAAGAAATTTTTGAGTAAGTGTAAGCAATTCCTGTTCTGTCAGTTCACCTTTTACGGTGTGTACAACTTTTCCATCTTGTAAAAATAACGTCGTCGGCAATGTTAAAATTTCATAGTTTTCTTTCAGCTGCCCTTGACGATCTAAAAGAATCGGGAACGGCAAATCGAATTTCGCTAAATATTGATTGACCAGCCTTGTCGGTTCTTCCACATTGACTGCATAGAGCTCAATGTTGTGAGACTGAAGTGTTTCATACGCCGCTTTTAAGGCGGGCATTTCCCTTTCGCACGGGGGGCAGTAGGTTGCCCAGAAATTAAGAATGTAGCTGCCTTTTTCCGGAATGGCAAATTGCTTACCGGAAGTTGATTGAAGCACAATTTCCTCGGTTTTTGCTGCTGCCTTCTGTTTGGACGTATTTGAAATAATGGCATAGCTTAGTGCAACAATTAGAACAGCGACTAATGATAACTGTATCCATTTTTTCATTTTAGCTTCACCTCGATTTCCGGCATTTCATGCAGTTCACCATAGCTGACATGGGAAATTACTTTATAAGTGCCGGTACCGTCAAAGCTCGTATCAATCGTATACTTCCCGTCCCCGCTAGCATCCGGCTTCACGGAACCAATAGAATTCCCGTTTGGATTGATCAGTTCGAATTCGATTTCCACATCGTCTTGAATCGGTTCACCGTTATACATTACGGTTGCTGTGATTGTTACAGGTTCGAATGCTTCGAGCTCAAATTTACTGGCGTTTAATGTTACATCCAGCGTTTCATTCGCTTGGGCGCTACAGCCGGCAAGCAGAAGTACTATAAGTAAAAGTTTTTTCATTTGCCATCTGCCTTTAAATTTGTCCAGAACAGCAGGCGTTTTTTCAGTTTTTCAAATGCAATCATGACTGCGACAATGATAATACTGTTGAAAATGATGCCTGCAAGCACGTAATGATATTGTGAGAAGTCACTGTAATACTGGATGAAAAAGCCCATTCCTGATGAAGCACCGAACATTTCGGCGATCGTTAAGATCAGGAAGCTCATACCGAGTGATGTACTCGCACCACTTAAAATATGTGGTGCACTTGCGGGTAACACGACTTTCAGTAAAAACGTCGGTCCTTTTAAACCAAGAGATTTCGCATTGTCAAGATAATGCTTTTCGATCAGCAGGACACCATGGATTGTTCCTAAAAACACTGGCCAAAATGCGCCGATAAAAATTAGGGACATCGAGGCCGTTTGGAAAGTCGGTAAAATTGCAATGACATATGGAATGAACAATGTTGGCGGAATCGGACTTAATGCATGAAAGTAAGGCATTAATATTTCACGTGACCGTTTGTTCAATCCGAAAAACAGACCGCCTACAATTCCTGTCACCAAAGCTCCGAAGAACCCTGGTATTAGTAGTTTCATTGAACTCACAACACCGGTTAAAAGTTCACCGATTTTTGCGGAAAAGGATTCAATAACCGTTAGCGGCTGCGGGAATATTACCGGATTAATCCATGTCGCATATTTTGTGACAAGTGCCCAAACTACAATAAATATAATTCCTATCAAAATAGTAAGATTATAGCGTTTAAAAAATGTGAGCATTCCATCCCACCCCTTAAATGTTTTGTTCATTAAATCGAACGAGCTGATCTTTGTAATATGCATCATCCGGATATTGTTCGATTAGTTCATTTAATGCTTTTTCGTATAGATCGATATTTACATATTCGTTTACATCAATATCATCCACATTTTCAACATAGCCGATTTCTTTCATCTGCTCCCACATTTGAACTACTTTCTCCCTGCTTGGATCAGAAGAATAATTCGAGTGGCTGTCGTTTACAATCGTATCAATTACTTTTTCATCCACTTTCATATACTCTTTGGCAGCAGTTACTGCTGATTGAGGATCTTCAATCTTTTTACGTTCCGCGCGAATAAGTGCCTTTAAGAAACGTTTATACGCTTCCCCATCTTCTTCCGCCAATAATTCCGAACGTGTTACGACACGGCAGCATACATGCCCTTCCTGTAAATCATTGCTCCATGCAACTGCTTCTAGCCCCATATCTACCGCCTGTGCGTAGAATGAGTTCGCTGATACTGCAACGTCCACTTTTCCTGACGCTACCGCTTCGAGCAACATACTGCCTGTTTTGAATTCAACGATTTCCAGATCATTTTTCCAGTCGATACCTGCATCTTCAAGCGCAGAACGGAAAACGATATCCGATGTAAAGATCCTGATAGTTCCTACTTTTTTTCCTTTATAGCTTTCTAGTGAAGTATATTGCCCTGCGTTTTCATTTTTTGTTAAAATCGGGTGTCCGCCTTCCAGATGTCCACCGATAATGGAGAAATCCGAACCGTTTGCGATAAATGTTAATGGGCCTGCTGTACCGAATGTTAACCCGACATCAATTTTCCCCGCCTGCAGTGCATTCAGTCCGTCTGCCGAGTTTGCAAAGCCAACACGATTGACTGAAATATTTTCTTCTTCAAAATAGCCTTCCTGATGAGCGATGTCGACAAGTGTTCCACCAGCAGACTGACTTAAACCAACCGTGATTTCATAGTCGTCAGAGGCTGCCCCTTTTGAAATTTGTTCATCATCTCCGCATGCAGCAAGTAAACCTACTGTTAGTGCGAGGGAAGCGATCCATTTCTGATTTGTTTTTTTCATTTAACGATCCTCCTATATTCCTGCTCCATCTGCTATTTCCGTTTTTAAACTATTGACGATCTGTTCATTCATTTCATTTAAAAGGGATTCACGAAACGCACGGAATTCCTTGTTTTCAAATAGTTTTTGACGATCAGTCCCTTTTTTCTCAATCGGTACTTGGATGCTTTTCGTTACCGCACCGTTTTTTCCCGGAGCAAAGATGACAATCCGGTCCGCCAAATAAATGGCTTCGTCAACATCATGTGTAACAAACACGACTGTGCGTTTTTGCTCGGCACTAATTTGAACAAGCAGATCCTGCAGTTGAATACGTGTAACAGGATCCAAAGCGCCAAATGGTTCATCCATGAGCAGTAAGTCCGAACCGTAGCTTAATGCTCGTGCAATGGCTGCACGTTGTTTCATCCCACCGGACATTTGCCCAGGATATTTTTTTACGGCATGCCCTAAATGGACAAGTGTCAAATATTGCTCCGCGATATGTGCCAGTTCTTTTTTCGGCATTTTTTTATTCCGCTGTTTTAATGCAAGCATGACATTCGCCTGTGCCGTCAGCCAAGGAAATAAGGAATAATCCTGGAAAACGACACCGCAGTCAGGGTGAGTTTCCTTTACGGATTTGCCGTTTATTTCGATATTGCCAGTTGAAAATGGTTCAAGCCCTGCCATCATTCTGAGCAATGTGCTTTTACCGCATCCGGAAGGTCCCATAAATACGAGAAACTCGCCATCTTGCACTTCAAGCTGAATATTATTTAAAATTTTTGTTGTCGCATCATAACTGAAATCGATATTCTGGACTTTAATCTTCGTTTTCTTCTCGGTACGATCTTCCGTAGATATAGGTTTTTGTTGTGGCACTGGACGTTCCAATAATTGAACCATGTACTCACTCTCCTAACAGAAATTTTCTACCTAATGATTGGATCGACGTATCAACCGGAACATGCAATGTCATTGTCCGCAAATTACGCCAATAGCGGTCAAACCCATAACGGCCTGCAGTAGCGCGGCTGCCCATTACTTCGAAAATTTTTGATGTAATATCGAGCCCTGCTTGCGTTGTAAAGATTTTAGCTGTTTGCAGTGCATCATCAAGATTACTGCGATGCTTAGGAGTGATTTTTTCAGGTTCATTCCAAAGCTCCTGTAATAATTGATCCGCTTTTTTTACAACTAGATTCGCTGCCTCAACCTGTACATAAAACTTGCCGTAATGATGTTGGATAATCGGATCTTCAATCGCCGAAGTCTGTGTAATGTCGCGCGGTCTAGTTTGTTCTCTTGTATATGTAAGCGCTGATTGAAGAGCACCTTCTGAAATTCCTAAATAGACATGGTTTAAAATAAATGTAGCGATATTCAGACGCAGCTGTGAAAATTCGCTAGCGTAAAAGCCTTGCTGCAACACTTCTTCATCATGTACTTCCACATCGCTGAAAAAAATTGTTCCACTGTCTGTTTGGCGTTGGCCCATATTATCCCAATCACCTTTTATATCTACACCTATCCGTTTACTAGGAATAACGACCAATAAAGGCTCATCCTGTCCTTCCACTAACGCCGATACTAATAATACATCTGAATCGACACTGCCAGAACAGAACGTTTTTACACCGTTCAACACATAGCCTGTTGTTGTTTTTTCTGCCTTCAGTTGAATAGCCACCGGGTTGAACGCATTTCCCCAAAAATAATTATGTTTTGCCGTTTCACGGTAATAAAATTCTTTCTGCTCTTGTGACCCACATAAATGCGGTGTAACGAGATTGATAAAATGATAGCCAATAACATGTGCCAGTGAACTATCCGCACGTGCTATTGTCCGAACGACTTGAAACACATCATGCCAATTCCCGCCTAAACCACCGTATTCTGTCGGAATTAAAAGTTTCAAAAGTCCGCTTTCACGTATTAGATCTCGCTCAAATTTAGCATTTCCTCCAATTTTATCTCTTTCTACAGCTGTTTGTTCAAACTGTTCGGCAAGCTTTTCCGCGATTTCATCAATATGTGCAACTGCTCCCATAACAACTCTCCTTTACTAGTTATAGAATTTTCTTGCAATTCAGTATTCTTAATTCGTTAGTTTACAGATGCATTTATTTAAAGTCAATAGTCAATTTGAACAATTCATACTGGAATAGTATGCTTTTAGCGAATTAACGTAAAAAACCGTATTTATTTGTATTTACTTACAAATTAATTATGTGATTTATAGGGAAAATTAGAAGTTGGAAAAAGAAAAAACCACTATTTGGTGGCACTGACTGCCTTTTTTGAGACAGTAAGAAAACACCTTCTAAACAGCCAGTTGACGGTATTGCACCGGCGACTGGTTGTTTAGTTTCGTTTGAATACGGATATTGTTATAATAGTTTATATACTCTTCGACGATTCGAATCACACATGCATTCGTTGTGCTGTGGATTCCGTCGAGATAGAACGTTTCGGACTTTAGCGAGGAGTGAAACGTTTCGATTGGGGAATTATCAGCTGGCGTGCCTTTACGGGACATGCTCATGGTAATTCCTTTTTCTTTTACTTGTTTTTGATATTCGTAAGATGTATAGACCGACCCTTGATCGCTATGAAGAATTGCCTCACTTGAGATTCCTTCTACTTGACTCAATGTGTCCACTACGAATTGTGTATCCTGTGTCGTTCCAATTGTGTACGCAATAATTTCGCCGTTGTATAAGTCCATAATACTTGAAAGATATAACATCGATTGACCAAAAGGCAAGTAAGTAATATCGGTTACGAGCTTTTGAAGTGGCTCAGTAGCGTGGAAATCACGCTCTAAATGATTCGGTGCTATACTTGTTGGTTGCCCCGTACGCTTACGTTTCTTCACTTTAACACGACACGACCAATTATATTTTTGCATGATTTTTTGAACCGTTTTCTCGGCTAAATCCGGAAAGAAACTTGCGATTTTACGATAACCATACCGATATTTATGTGCTGCACATTTTTCACCAACATCTTGATCTCGTTTTTCTTTTGTCGTTTGCGCACCTTTTTGTTTTCTCCAACGATAATACGTGGCCCTTGCCACACCCATTAATTCACAGATTCTTTGTATAGAAATTTGGCCTCTAAGTGCCTCTACTACTTCTACAAATGCTTGTCCAACCACTTCCTTTCCAATTCCTTGTACTTTTTTAGCACTTCCACTTGCTGTTTTAAATAACGATTTTCAGCCTGTAAACGGGATTCCTCTGAATCAAACTCAGGCCCTTTTCCGAAAGAATATTGTTTCCCCACCGGCTGATGAAGTCGATATATTTCGCCAGTTTTATACCATTTCATCCATGTTTTTAATTGACTAACATTTTTAATATTCAATTCATCCATTATTTGCTTTGCAGGAATTCCTGACAGCTTCATTTCGATTGCTTTCATTTTCACTTCTGCTGGATAGCTTACTCTTGTACCCATAGAAAAAACACCTCCACGTTGATTTACTAGGTTTAATACCCGTTTTTCAACGAAAGGTGTTTTTATTTGTCTCATTAATTTAGGTCAGTGCCGGTAGTGACCCCTTAAAGTTAGAGTTTTTATTATGCAGCTAATTGGCTGGCATGTGTCCGATATTTTATCGGGCTCATGCCGGCCAGTTTTTGTTTAATTCGATCATTGTTGTAGTAATCGATATATTGCTCAATTCTCTTTTGTAACACTTCGTAGGAGACTAATTCTTCCCCGTAATACATTTCCTGTTTTAATAAGCCAAAGAAGTTCTCCATTGCGGCATTGTCTGCACACGTTGCTTTACGAGACATGCTTTGGAAAATCTTGTTCTGCTTTAAGGTTTTGACCCATGATTTATGTTGATAATGCCAGCCTTGATCTGAGTGAATTGTTGTACGATATTCAGCTCGTTCTTGAATGATTGGGAGCGCTTGTTCCAGTGATTTCATGACGAATTCAAGCGTCGGCCTCTTGGACATACTGAAACCGATAATTTCTCCATTATATAAATCCATTAGGGGACTCAAATAAAGTTTCTCACCATTTGTACATTTAAATTCAGTTACGTCAGTCACTAGTTTTTGAAGGGCGTATGGCGTATAGAAACGTCGGTTTAATCGGTTTTTTGCGATTTTTCCAACAGTGCCTTTATAAGATTTATAACGTGATTTACGTCCAAATTTCTCGCATTTCAAATTCAAATCCCGCATAATTCTTTGCACTTTTTTGTGATTAATCGTATAATCTTTCGCCTTTAGCTGTGAGTGAATTCGACGATAGCCATAACGACCTTCATGTTCCTCAAACAGCTCTATTATCAACGTTTTCAAAGCTTGATCTGGATCTGCTTTCGCCATTTGTTTCATGTGATAATGATACGTTGCTTCTGGTAAATCGACACGCTTCAATACATCTTTTAATCGGAATCCTTCTTCTTTGAGTTCAAAGGCAATCACTGCTTGTGCTTTTCGAGGAAGGCATCCGGGTTCTCTCGAAAAGCTTTCAACTTTTTTAAATAGGCGACCTCCAATCGAAGCAGTTCATTTTCACGCTCCAACTGCTCCTCACGTGACATTTCTTTTTCTTTTTTAATTGATGTTGTTTTTGTTTTTTTAGACATAGATGGGCGCCCCTTTGCTTTTTCTTGCAGGCCCTCTATCCCTTCTTTAAGAAATTTACTGTTCCAATTGGCAATTACACTCGGGTTATTCATCCTAAATTGAATCGCCGTCTCTTGATAAGAAGCACCTGTTTGTTTCATAAAGTGTAATACATCCACTTTGAATTGAACAGAATAAATCGTCTTCTTTTTCTTAACAGCTAATCCTTTACGTCCAAACGCTTTGTAAGCACGTACCCAACGTCTGACTATAGAATGATCAGAAAGTCCGTATTTTTTCGAAACTAATTTCATCCCTAATGAACCTTCTAAATACTCTTGCACAACGCTCCATTTAAATTCTTCACTATATTTAGCCATAAAAAAATCACCCCAAAAAGTTAGTTTTTACTCTAACTTTTGGGGTGCAGCACCTTTCCATAGCGGTTTTTTGGTTTTTAGTATGGTTACTAATGCATGACTTGATAATAAACAACAATTTGATAAATCGCGGGTACAATTAATGCAATCGCCAGTGAGATGACTGCACCCCACTTCGATTGTGTCATTAATCGATCATTGTCGACTTTCAAGTGCTGTAAAAATGACAGTGTAAAATATAACGTACTGACTAAAAAGATAGGGGTTACGAATGTGAGCCAAATTCCTGCATTCATTTCATGCATCGATTCCTTCACCTCAATTCCATTATATTTCAATATCCATCTGTTTTATTTCTGTGAATTGAAAATTAATACTTTCGTCGAAAATGAAAGTCCACGGCATTGAACAATATGGAGGAATTTCCAGTGCATCAATTGTAAAATTTTGAGTAAATTTCCCCGCTTCTGTTATAATACTTACTTCCCTATTACGGAAATTAAGTTGCTGATCTGTCCGGTTATGAATTAGCGTTATAATAAGCAGCTGTTTTTTATGATTGATGGCCGTACGAATTATGTAACAGGAAATACACTCATCCTGTTCTTTTGTTTGATGAAAAGCTTGCTCGATTAATAATCGGTCCTGAGCTGAAATCGTTTTATCCCATGCTCTTTCAAAATGCAGTTTTTGCATGAACTTCACCCTTCCAATGAATTATTTATGTAAATAAGTAATAAAACAACCTTTCTTCTATAATACATGTTACAGTAGGAAAGAATCTTAAAAGTTAGAAGGCGAAAAATATGATCGAAGTAAAAAATTCTCCGATAAGTGATGGGGAATATAATCGCGGCATTTTTGCGATTAATGCAATTCCTAAAGGAACGTTATTCCACCAAGCACCGGTACTAAGCTATCCAAACGAGCAGCATGAACATATTGAAAAAACAAATCTTGCGGATTATGCGTTTGAATTTGGCATTGGACGCTCTGCAATCTTATTAGGCTACGGAATGCTATTTAATCATTCATATGAGCCGAATGCCACTTATGAAATTAATTTCGACAACGAAACATTCGATTTCTTTGCTTATAAAGATATTGAAGCCGGCGAAGAGATTTTTATTAATTATAATGGCGATGTTGATGATAATGACCCACTATGGTTTAACAACGAAGAAGAATAACACGGGGAACTGTCTAAAGTTAGACAGTTCCTTTTTCTTTTCCTTCGATAAAGCGAATAATATCTTCAGCCAGTAATTGGCGTTCTTTTCCTAATGTAATAAGGTGACCGCTGTTGCCGTAGTGTTTTTTCGTAATGACGTTACTAATGGCAGTCTTTTCAATCAGGTCAATGCTTTGATGGAAAACCGGTTCGTCCTGCATACCTTTTGCCAAGAATAGCGGCTGTTTCAGCAAATGTAGCTGTTTGCCTGTTTCAACGATAAACTGCTGCAGCGCAATCATTTTTTCAGCAGGTCTTGGAAAGTGATCGTCTAAAAACTTTTGCAGTTCCTGTTCAGAACTTCCTCTATTTTGTAAATACCTTTTGGAATAATAGACAACACGTTGTTCCAAACCTTCCACAGGCCGCTCCAATACTGGTGAAGAAATAATACATAACGCCTTCACTTCAAGAAATTCATTTGCCAGTCTTATTCCTAGTACACCACCTAATGACTGGCCAATTACCGTAATCGCTTCATATTTTTCATCGATTAAAAATTGTACAGCTTGTCTGCTATGTTCCCATACGTGTTCCATAGAACTTGCAAATAATTGTTCCGGTGATGCTCCGTGCCCTGCCAGATTTGGCGCGTAGCTCGTATACCCTTTACTATGAAGCATTTTCGCCAAATAGTGCATCTCTTTCGCATTGCTCGTAAAACTATGTAAAAGCAGAACGGCCCCTTTATGTCCTTTTAAATAAATATCCTCTACAAAATGTTGCATGTTGATCCCCTTTTCATTTGTGACAATATTATAGCATAATAATTCTCTCTTACTTGGATTTACTCGAGTTTAAAAAGCGGAAACAGTGCATTTGTTTTATTGTTCGGCTACAATATGATTTGAGTAAAAAAACATATGAAAGGAGAATCATATTAATATGAGAACAATATTATTATCGATTCTTGCTGCATTATTCATAGCAGTACCGAACGCAGCAGCACATACGTATTTAGACACAACTAACCCCGAGGATGGAGCAGTTGTAACTGAACCATTGCAGTCGATCGAACTTACATACGCCGGGAAAGTTGAAGTCGGCAGTACATTTAAAGTCATGTCGGGTAACGGCGATGAAATAGAAACAGTTTCGATGGATTTAGTCGATGGTGTATTAACAGGTACTTTTGATACTCCATTACCAAATGATGACTATACAGTTGAGTGGAATAGTATTAGTGCAGACGGCCACCCATTGTCAGGACAATTTTCCTTTACGGTTGATGCACCTGTAGCAGAAGAACCGGTCGAACAAGAAGTTACAGAAGATAATGAAGAGCAAGCGGAAGTAAACGAAACGGTTCAAAATGAAGCAGCTGAAACGACTGCGGCAGATGAGGAAGAAACATCAAACAATACATTACTATACATTGTTGGAGCCATTTTACTTCTTATTATAATAGTAAGTATTTTTACTATTGCTAGACGGAAAAATACAAAATGATGGCATTGACAATTTTCAGTCAATTTTTGCTCTATATTAGTTTAGCTCTTCTTATGGGGACATTTATCTTATACTGTGTCCCTGAAACAGTTCGTCCGAAAATTGATATTTCAGCCAAGTGGCTTATTGGTAATGCGGTCATATTGCCGGTTGTCACATTTGTACCGAATATTCAATTGCTGACAATTTTGACACCGCAGTTCGGCTTCGTCGAATCATTGGGCATGCTCCTTATGAAATTTAAAGTTGGTCATTCTTGGCTTGCGGTCACTGGCTTTACGATTATTTTGCTTATAATGATTCGCCAGTTTATGAAAAAACCTTCGAAGCTTATAGCGGTCATGTCAATTTTTATTTTAATCGCCTTTATGGCGGCAATTGGCTATATTAGTCATGCGAGTTCGATGACAGGCATTGTCGGATCGGTACTGGATTTTGTTCATCTCCTTGCTGTCAGTGTATGGCTCGGCATTTTAATTCTAATGAGCTTTTTCTCAAAAGATGCGCAAAACTGGGACGCCTTTTTGAAATGGTTCTCCCCTGTTGCGCTCGTAGCTTTTACGTCTGTTGCATTAACAGGTGTCCTTATGACTGACACAATCGTACCTGGCTATGTGACAAGCTGGTCGAGCAATTATGGACAGTTTTTATTCATTAAGCATGTTCTGCTCGTACCTTTGACTGTTATTATTTTAGCAAACAGTCTGCTCATTAAACTAAAAATGGACAAGCCATTATTTGAACCGCGTACGTGGGTAAGAATCGAAACAGTATTGCTCGTATTGATTTTATTCATCACCGCGCTCTATAGTGAACAACAGCCACCGAGTTTTTATGTGCAGGAAATCTCGCCGTTTTTTGAAATGTTCTACCGTAGCTCGATTGAAGCCGGCATGCGCGGATATTTACAAATGACGGGGATTGGGTTAGGATTTTTCCTGTTGACTGCATTGTTCATCGGTCTTGTCATCGTAAGTTATATTAAACAGCTGCCGGTCGTTGTATCGGCTGCCATGACTTTTGCGCTGGCATTATGTTTTTACATGGGCTTTATGTCGATAGTGTTTTTTAAATAACGTCATAAAATAAAGGGTTGTAGTAAAAGTCATTTCCGACTAATACTACAACCCTTATTCATTAGGCAAGCCTTTTTGTCTTCATACGCATATAGCGAATGAGCGCCGCAATAATTAATATTACTGTTAACGCAATTGTACCGTTCTGCATTGTTGGTTCATCTGTTTTTACAGCAATACCGATTAGTGCCCAAACGATGACGAGTGTAAAGAAAATATCTTTTGAAACAGCAACGGCCATATAACCGAGAATGACCGCAACCCCGACAAGTACGAGTGATCCGATCACCTCTGAAATCCCCAAATCGACTCCATGATGTTTTAACACATAGCTTACATTAGCGATTGTCGCGACGGATATCCATGCTAAGTAAAATGAAAACGGAAAACGTTCTGAAAGACCTTTTTCCGTGTTTTTATACTGCAGGTAAATCGCAATGAGTGTAAATAACAAAAAGGACATTACGATAATGGATAGTATAAACTGTTCATAATGCCAGCTGAACAGCCAAGCAATATTAAATATACAGCTAATGATAAATAAAATACCTACTTTTCCTTTGAAACGATTGTCTTTCACTTTGCGGTATATCGTAATCAGCCATATGACAAGCAGTACATAAATTAACGACCAAATGGAAAATACGTAGCCTGCTGGCGTAAATAATACTTCTAATCGATTCGTAATTTCTGATGCCGTTTGCCCGTTTAACGGCAGTGTATTGGATAGCGCATTTACTACGATTACAGCGATCATGGCTATCCACATTGTAATATACAAGCCCATTTCTCATCATCCTTTTTTCTAGAATTAGGGAACTATACCCTTCTTTAAAAAAGAATAAGCTGTAAATGAGCTATTGCGTTTAAAGATAATGTGGATTAAGCAAAGTTATTTTTAAGTCTGCTTTTCAAATGCAAGTTTGATTCCAAAACCGATAAGAACAGCTCCAGTCAACGTTTCGATTACGGATTGTGTAGCAGGTTTTTTCATAAAATTGCGGATTTTGTTTAATAAAAATACATAGAGCGCAAACCAAATAAATGTTAAGACAATATAGATGATCCCCATCGTCAAAAATGGCCAAAACGGTTCTGCGCCTTTTGATAGGAATTGCGGTAAAAATGTCAGGAAAAATACTGCTACTTTAGGGTTTGTAATATTCGTAATGAGTCCTTGCTTAAAATACGAATTGCCTTTAGCTTCAATTTCCGGAATGTCCGTCATTTCCTCTATATCTGCCTTTTTAGCACGCATGCTCATCAATGTTTTTATACCCAAATAGCATAAATAGGCTGCTCCAACGTACTTCAGCACTGTAAATGCCACGGCTGATTTCACGATAATCGCCGATAGCCCCGCAACTGCTGCAATTGTATGGACAGTTAATCCCGCGCAAGAGCCGACCATTGTTTGAAATCCGCCCTTTTGTCCATTAACAATCGTATTTTTCGTAACGATCGCTGTATCAGGACCCGGCAATACAATCAGAAGTACACACGCAATGATAAAGAACACAAGATTCTCCATTTACTCACCTTCATTTTCTGAATTTTTAAATATGGTAACATGTTCATCCAAATGAAGCTAGGGGAATTTTAAGTTTAATGGATTACTAGTGTGGCGTTACTTGTATGCATTCTGATGATATGACCGGTGACTGATTTTATTAGAAGAATTTTATATTTATTAGAAAACTTCAACAGGTTATTAGCATTTTCCGAATGTTTATTTGAACTTCTAAGAGCATTATTAGAACAATTGCCTTATATATTAGAAAACCGGCAACTTATTAGAAGATGTCAAATCGATATTAGATGATTTACATTTTTATTAGAATATTACTAGCGACTCCTTCAATCGTCAGCAAGCAATGCCATTTTCTCAGCAGCTTTCTCTATGATTACATCCTCTTCAACCTGACCCTTATAATTGATATACATGACGGATCGACCCTTTACAAAAAGGAAATCTTTATGGAAAGAATTATCCCGAATCAGCAGACGATCAAAAGCTGTGTGTTTTCTTTCTTTAAAACTTGCAGGTTCACTTCCATATGTATGCTTGATTATTAACTCATTAACTAATGAGCTAACATGGGAATGGAACCGCAGCTTATAAACTTCCGATGAGATTGATGGTTGATATGCATGATTTGGATCGTACCATTCCCCTTCCTGAATAACACCCATTTCTGTTGAATCATATTGTACAGAAGCAAAAATATTCCACTGTGATGAGTAGGTGCTTCCCAAATCCTCGCCTTCGAAGTAAAATGGCTTCCTTTTAAGATGCGGCTGATTTTCAATTGAAGCAAGACGGACAATTGGCAGCCCTGTATCTTCTTCTGGTAAAGAGCTTGTTTTCATACTCCAAATTTGGTAAATCGGTATAAACACAATAGTTAATGTAATTACTAATAATAAGAAATTGAAGATTATACTTGACCAGTAAAAGTTTTCCCATGGTTTTTGTTGATTGTCTAGTAGCCCAGCCTTAAGTTCATACCGCAAACGATTGATTCCAAATAAACTTTTACCTATCGGAATTATTTGTATGAAACTAACAAATAATACTAACAACGGGGTAAGTATATATCCATCTATCAGTTGCAAAACAGTAATATTTCCGTTTTCAATAGTTTTAACGAAGACCGTAGTGATTACAATAATTACAATTAAATTAACTATAAAATTAATTAATGCTTTATTAAAATCTTTTTTTGCTATTGAGATTTGCTCTTCTCGATCTATTGGAGGTTCAGTTGCTTTACGTTCAGTCGGTGCTGCAAATACGTGAAAATTGCGGTCACTCGCAATATAGTCCCAGCCGCTTTCTTCGTATAACTGAATTTTTTCATTCGATATATATTTATTTTTTGCCAGTTCCAGCCGGTAATCCATTCTTTTACGATCACCTTTTTTAAACTTGGCAAAATATGTGCCCATCTCATAAAAATGCAGCCCTTGCTCGGACATATCTGAAAACCAGCTTTCATGTTCCTTGATACGCCAATATTGGCCTGGCCTTATTCTTCGTACTATTTCTTTCATCGCTCTCCCTCCTCATATGTCTGACCTAACAATAGAATAGTAGGGAATGTTTGTAAATAAATAATTAGGACCATGAAACCATTCCCGCATTCCCTGACGCAATAAAAAAATTGAAATTATACACAGCAAAAAGGCAACCCCACCCTGCAGGATTGCCTTTTACACCGCCGCTCGGAACTAACTATCGGCAAGCAGCATTATTTTTTGAGCTGCATTTTCCACTATCACATCCATCTCTGCATATCCGTAATAACGTATATACATGACCACTTTATCTTTTGATGCAACTAATTGTTTCCAATCTTCATCCTCGCGAGTAATAAGATGATCAAAGCCAGGGTGTTTCCTTTCTATGAAACTTTCCCTTTCATCACCGTATGTATGCCACTCCATCAAGTCAGACAGCAATGGTTTAGCGAACGCCTGAAATGTTAAATTGTATATTTCAGTAGAAACGCTCGGTGAGTATGTACCACTTTTATCCAACCACATTTCATCCTTAATTATTCCATTTTCGTCCGTTTCAAACTGCACGGGTGCAAAGATACTCCAATTTGTTGTATAGCGGTTCGCCCAATCGACTTCATCTCTATAAGATTTATCCCTTGTTAGCTGTGGATTTTGTTCGATATCGGCTAAACGGACAAACGGCAAGTTTTCGTCATTCGTTGGCAGTGTATAGCTATCCATCTTTTTCAATTGGTAAAATGGCAGTAAGCCGCTTAAAAGAATAATTCCTATAAGGACAACCGAAATCGCACTATTTTTCCGCAAACTTTTTTTCCAGGGGGCGTGGTGATTGATGGCTTTGCCTTCTTTTAAACTTTCTTTCAATTCTTTAATCGCCAATATAGTTCGTATCGCGTAAAAAACATAGTGAATATAGACAAGTGTAAGGATACTTTGCTGAACGACATATCCCTCGACTAACCGTAAGACCGGTGTTCCATCCAAAAACCACATCGCCATAAGCATCCCCAGAATGAGGGCTATTCCTAGAGAAAAACATACTAAATTAAATACGAGTTTTTTACTTAGCCGCTGTAACGTAAATGCCTGTTCTGCAGGATCTGTATGGATTTCGGGTGCATTTTCTTCAGTTGGCGAAGAGAAAACATGAAACCATTGATAGCTTGTGACATACTTCCAGCCGTTTTCCTCGTACAGATCAATTTGCTCATAGGTAATTAATTTCCTGTCTGTCACTTCAATCCGGTATTCAATCCGCTTCGGCTCCCCTTTTTTAAAATGGGCTAAATTAGTTCCCATTTTATGAAGGTGGAGACCCTGTAACGACATATCCGAAAACCAGTTTTCGTGCTCTCCAATTCGCCAGTAGTTGGTTGGTCGTATTTTGCGCACTATTTTAGTCATCGTTTCCCTCCTCTAATATACTGCTGTCGAAAATTAGAGATTTTAGACGAGCATATTCTATTCTTAATGCATGCTCGCCTTCTTTCGTTATTTCATATATTTTTCTCCGCCCATCGTCTTTTGCCAAAGCGATTAACCCGTCTTTTTGCATTCGTGACAGGACGCCATATAACGTTCCGGGCCCCATTGTTAAACGGCCTTTTGATACTTCTGTAATGGATTGCATTAACTGATAACCATGATTTGGACGCATTAACGTCAATAATACGTAATACATTGCTTCAGTCATCGGTCCACCATTATAAGACATATTCATTCCTCCAACTATTATGTCACGCGATATATCGTATAACGTAATAGTAATCTACAGGAAATAATTTGTAAACTTGTTATTGAACGTAAAGAAAAAACCACTCCAAAATTTTGGAGTGGCGAACACTATTTTTATTAAAACATTTTATTCAAGTTTGCCATTTCAATTGCAGACATTGCGCTGTCGTAGCCTTTATTGCCTGCTTTCGTACCAGCACGTTCAATTGCCTGTTCGATATTTTCAGTTGTAACAATACCGAAAATTACCGGAACTCCAGTATCCAGGCCCGCTTTTGCAATTCCCTTTGCTGCTTCGTTACATACATAATCATAATGTGTTGTAGACCCGCGAATGACCGTACCTAAACCGATAACTGCATCATAATTATTTGTTTCAGCCATTTTTTTCGCTACAAACGGTACTTCAAAAGCACCTGGAACCCATGCTGTATCAATGTTTGCTTCGTCAACACCATGACGTTTTAAACCGTCAATTGCACCACTTAATAATTTATCATTAATAAATTCATTGAAACGCCCTACGACAATTCCGATTTTTAAATCTGTTCCGACTAATTGTGCTTCAAATGTTTTTCCCATTTTAATTGCTCCTTTTTATACCAATACGGTAGTTAATTTTATATATTGAACTAAGTCTTCGATTGTAATAAATTTCAGGTTATGTTTTTGTGCTATCTTTTCGAGCTGCGGCATGCGGGCCATTGAACCATCTTCGTTCATAATTTCACAGATGACTGCTACTTTATTCGAACCGCATAGCTTCGCCAGATCAACGCCTGCTTCCGTATGACCGCGGCGCTCCAACACGCCTCCCTGTTTTGCAATGAGCGGGAACACATGGCCCGGACGATGAAAATGCTCCGGTTTTGTTGCAGGATCCAGTAATGCTAACATTGTTTTAGAACGCTCAAATGCGCTTATACCTGTTGTTGTATGGATATGATCGATACTAATCGTAAAAGCAGTTTGATATGTATCGGTATTGCTTTGCACCATTGGATGAAGGGAAAGCTTTTCTGCAATTGCAGATGAAATCGGTGTGCAAATTAACCCTCTTCCATAAAGCGCCATGAAATTAATATTTTCCGGTGTAGCGAATTCTCCTAAAACTAGAAAATCTCCTTCATTTTCACGGTTCTCGTCATCAGACACAATAATAACCTCACCGTTTTTCAATGCATGAATTGCTTCTTCAATTGTATTCATTTTGTCACCACTCCTTTAAAATCCTGTACGTTGCAAAAAGTCCATAGTAATTGTACTTTCTGTTTGATTTTGTAAATGTTTTTTTACATATTTTCCGATTAGATCTGTTTCAATATTCACAACATCTCCCGGCTTTTTAGAGCCTAATACAGTCTGTTCATACGTATGAGGGATTAAGGAAATGGTAATGAATGTGTCTGTCACATCAAAAATTGTTAAACTCGTGCCGTCCACTGTAATTGAGCCTTTTTTAATACATTCAGCAATCAAATGCTTTTCCATCGCCAGATCAATATAAACTGCATTGGCGACGGGTCTTTTACGTTGAATTGTTGCAATTCCATCAACATGGCCCGAAACAATATGCCCGCCGAAACGACCATTCGCCGACATTGCCCGTTCCAGATTGACAGGCATACCTGCTGCTAATTGCTGGAGGCTCGTTGCTTTGACGGTTTCCGGCATAACATCCGCTAAAAATACGGATGGAGAGAATTGTTTCACTGTTAGACAGACACCGTTAACGGCAATGCTGTCCCCGAGTTGAACATCCTCTAGAATTTTGTTTGCGCGAATGGCTAGTTCCATCGCTTGTGTGGACTGGCTGATCGTTTCAACCGTCCCTAGTTCTTCAATGATTCCTGTAAACATCCTGCTCACCTCTTTTTAAAATTAAAAAAGAACCCCGATTGAATTCGGAGTTCGATGAGAGGAAAATTGAGCATCATCAAATAAGCTTTTTGAAGTTATTTTTCAAAAAACTACTGACATTGCTTCCTTCTCCCATCCAGACTATAACTGTCGGCTTTGGACTTGCACCAAATCCTGCACACAAAAGTGGCTCACGGGCTTAGAGTTAAACTCATCACCGTCGATTGGGAATTTCACCCGACCCCGAAGGAAATTATTTTTTTCAATAAAATAAAAAATCCCGTCACAAAGGCGCGACAGGAAAAGTGTATAGCAAAAAATCACATTTAAAATCAAATTTTTAAAAATGTGTTGCCATTCCTTCTCCCATCCAGACTATAACTGTCGGCTTTGGATTTGCACCAAAATCCTGCACACATAAAGTGGCTCACGGGCTTAGAGATAAACTCATCACCGTCGATTGGGAATTTCACCCGACCCCGAAGGAAATTATTTTATTTGAAAGTTATTGTAACATAAATATTTTAAAAAGCTAATAGTATTTTAGCACCTACTTACTTTTTGTTCACTCAATCCTTTTCCCTCTACCCCTCTATTAAATTAAAATTTTGAAACTTTACTAAAGGTAATACGTAGAAGAATATACATAATATTACAGTGAATAGAAAGGAGTTATTGCAAGCTGATTTTAAGTGTCTTTCATTTGCTTGGTTGCTTTTTTCAGGTTTTATTTCTATAAAATATAGCGTCGGATAATCTTCGATAATATAAAAAAACAAATACCTTTTTTAATGATAATGGAGGCTTTCATGGCGAATAATTCACAGTCGAATAAATATCTTATCTTACTAGATCTACTGTTTTATGCAGCTTTACCCTATGCAATATGGAAGTTTGGACGAGAGCCTTTTGGTGACTATGTCGCGATGCTGCTGTCCACTGTTCCCGGGATAATTTATACTGTTTACCGCTTTGCAAAAGATCGGCAGTTTAATGTGACGGGCTTGTTTATTTTAGGCTCGATGCTTATAGGTACTACGGTAGATTTATTGTCAGGTTCAGCAGAGCAAATGATTTGGAATAATGTTTATTTAGGACTTTTTTACACATTTCTCTATGTAATTTTATTTATTATAAAAAAGCCTTTTCCTTTGTATGTTGCAATTGATTTTGCGTATTTGCAAGGCTATGCACGAAAGGACAGTAAAACATTATTCTTTCAAAAGGGGATTTTCGGATGGTTTCAGCTGATCCAGCTTGTATTCATTGTTCGAGGACTTGTTATGGCAGGAATTACGGTCTTTCTGCTACGGAAATACGGAATTGACAGCTATGGGGATATGCTGATTTATAAAAGAGTAGCAAGTTGGGTGTTTTCCGGTATTTTAACGGGGATGTTCTTTTACATTAGTGTTGTTATACAGAAATATACGAAACGATTACAGGAAATGAATGAGCAAAAAATACAAGAACCGGAAATTGTTACGGAATAATTATTTTATAATTTTTTTGAACCTTTCTCACCTCCTGTTTGTATAGTCATTGAAAGCATAAAAAATTAATCGGAATAATTCAAAATTCAACGAGGTGAGGAGTAATGGATATGGGCACCGGTTTTAAAGTTTCGTTAATTGCTGTTGCGGTTGAGATGTTAGTTTTATTTTCAATTTTAATTCCTTTTTTCAGAAAACATATTGTAAGGGAAAACAAGAAGATCAATTATGCTAAGACAACTATCTTTTTGCGCTGGAATGTATTTGATGCAGTTACTTTAATTCTAGCTGTTTACACAATCGTCTGTGTGCAAGCTTTGAACATATTACTTTCATTTGGCAAAACAATTGTAAATCCTTATGTTCAGTTTTTTACAAACCAGGCGCAGGCATGGGTTATTGTAATGGTTGTTTATTTAGTTATGCGTATATCATTTGCACTAAAAAGTATTAAAGCCCGCTTTGGTGACATTTATGATGGCGAGCAATGAAGAGCTGATGACAGCTTTTCAAATTGGCGATAAAGAAGCATTGGCACAGCTTTACGCTCAATTGCAGGAGCCACTGTACTGTTTTTTGTACCGCTATACAAAAGATGAGCAATTGAGCGTTGATATTGTTCACGACAGCTTTGAAGTGCTGCAAACGAAAAAATTTCAGTATGATCAGCACCGAGGTAAGGTAAAGTCCTTCTTATTTCAGATTGCCTACCGTCTTATGATAAATAAGCTGAACCGACGTAAGCGATGGCAAACACTCATGCCATTTCTTGTACCCATTCAGAAAAAGACACTGCAAGCTGAGGACACACTGGTCATTCAACAGGCGATTTCCAACTTGCCGGATAAACAGCGAGCAGTAATTTTGCTTGCATTTTATGAAGATTTACCGCAGGAAGATATCTCCTTAATTTTAGATATCCCGGTCGGAACGGTGAAATCACGGCTGCATCATGCTATAAAGGCTTTAAAAGCCAAACTAAAGGAGGATTTCCACCATGAACGAGGAATTTAAAAAAGAAAAAGAGCTTACCAATATACTTGATTCTTATAAAATTGACATACCCGTAACAAAACTCGCGCAAAAACAGTCAACTTTTCAGAGGTTCATTCGCTACCTGGGTTCTCCAACAAAAGACCCTTTTGAAAAATGCACGAGTCAATCAAACGGATATTTATTTCTGAATATTTCCCCTGTAATTTGTGGTTTGTTTTTAGCGATCATACAAGTGTTTTTATTGAATTAACGCTCATATGTCAACCGGTAATAAAGAACTGAAGGAATGGTGAAAATGAATCAAACGCAAAATGTAAGTAATTGCCCAAAATGTGGTGCAACTGAATTAGGTAGAGGAAAACATAGCGGGTACAGTGTTATGTCACCTGTTAATAAATTAAGTTTAGGATGCAATATTGAGTACCTTATATGTACCGATTGCGGGTTTATTATTGAAGGCTATGTCGTAAAGCCCGAGAAATTTAAAGGGACTTTTTAATTCGATATCACGATTACAAATAGCCCATTGCATATTGCAATGGGCATTGTATTTTCTATTTGTTTATAAAAAATTCTTTCATCCTACTAACTCTGCTTTTACAAAATAATATGCTTTTTGAATCTCCTTTGCATCCGCTGGGTATGTCGCTATCAGCTCATCACGTAACTCTTTAAGGCTTTTTGAATAACTTTCTGTAAAGCCATTCATTATAGCTGTCAAAAACACAGGGTTGTAATTTCTTTTCATTCGTCTCATAGTAACCGCCCCTAATTCAACTGTTTTAGTCGCTCTTTTGCGGCCACCATATTTTTCAATGATGCAATGGTCTCTTGTTCCGTACGAGTTTTCAGGCCACAATCGGGATTGATCCAAAATTGTTCTTTTGCGATTACTTTTTTACTGTTTTCTATAATGGTTGCCATTTCTTCCACAGTTGGAATACGCGGGCTATGAATATCATATACACCTAAGCCAATTCCAAGTCCATATGGTGTTTCTTTTAGTACTTTTATCAGCTCACCGTGACTTCGTGACGTTTCAATTGAAATCACATCCGCATCCAATGATTCTATTACATCGATAAAATCGTTAAATTCACAATAACACATATGTGTATGAATCTGGGTCGTTTCACGCACACCGCTTGTCGCTAATTTAAATGCGGCTACACTCGCATCGATATAAGACTTATGCAGACTTTTACGTATTGGCATACCTTCTTTCAAGGCAGGTTCGTCTACTTGAATAATATTGATTCCCGCATTTTCAAGTGCCCTTACTTCTTCTCTCAGTGCCAAACCGATTTGATAAGCTACTTCTGAGCGTGCTAAATCATCTCTTACAAATGACCAGTTCAATATTGTAACGGGTCCCGTCAACATCCCTTTGACCGGCTTTTCCGTAAGTGATTGTGCTGCACTTACTTCCTTTACTGTCATAGGTTCTTTCCATTCAACATCTCCGTAAATAATTGGCGGTTTTACACAGCGCGATCCGTACGAAACTACCCATCCGTTTTTCGTAAACGCAAAGCCATTTAATTTTTCACCAAAAAATTCGACCATGTCTGTTCGCTCAAATTCTCCATGGACGAGAACATCTAGGCCAAGTTGCTCCTGAATCGAAATCCAACGTGCGGTTTCGTTCGCGTTGAATGCTTCATAATCTCTTGTTGTAATTTCTCCTTTACGCCATAAACTACGGTTTTTCTTAACTTCTGCGGATTGCGGGAAACTCCCGATTGTTGTTGTAGGATAGTCAGGTAACTGTAAAAAGGCACGTTGTAGCTTACTACGCTTGTTGTAGTTCTCTGCTCGTTTAAATGCTTCCGGTGTTAATGCGTTTACTTGTGCATGAATAGCTTCCTTTTGTCTTGATTCATGCAGTGACAAAGTGCGAATTGCTTTTTCGCTTTCTAAAAAAGCCTGGTTATGAGGAACTTCCAGGTGAAGTATCTTCCCTTTAATCATTTGCAGTTCCGTTATTTTTTCATTGGCGAATGCTAAAGCATTTTGCAGCTCTGGCATAATTCCATCCTCTCCCGCTGTTGTAACTGGCACATGCTGAAGGCTGCACGAGGTTTGTAGATGTATTGGTGAAAATGGTACATAGGAACGTATTTCCGCTACTAGTGCCAACTGCTTCTGCAAATCGGCTCTCCATATATCCCGACCATTAATAATTCCGGCATATAAAACTTTATCTTTCGGGAAAGCAAATTTTTTTAACGATGCTATATTTTCAATTTTCCCATGAACAAAGTCCAGTCCAAAGCCATCAACAGGCAAATTAATCAATGTTTCATAGTCGGATAACGCTTCAAAATATGTTGTGCAGATCGTTTCAACAGTCAGCCCTTTTAATACTTGATGATAGAAATGCTGAACTAATGCAATATCTTCGGAAGTAAGGTCTTTTGTAAGGCTTGGTTCTTCAAGCTGGATCGAAGTTGCACCGCTTGCTTCCAACGACTGAAGCAACTCTTTATACACATTCACCAGCTGCTGAATATAGTGTTGTTTTTGTGCGTCACCTACACCTTTTGTAAGTTTATAAAAGGTAAAAGGACCGATAATAGTCACACGAGGGATTGTGCCGAATACTTCGATTGCCTCCTGAATATATTTCGCGTAAACATTGTGTTGCAATGCCAGTTGCTGTCCCTCGTATTCCGGTACAATATAGTGATAATTCGTGTTGAACCATTTCGTCATTTCACATGCCACCACATTTTCAGCACCGCGCGCCATTGCAAAATACGCTGTTAAATGATGGTGAATGGATAGGTGATCGTATCTTGATGGAATCATATTAAACATAACGGCTAAGTCAAGCATGCGGTCATAATATGTAAAATCTCCTACTGTTAAAATATCCAGCCCTAAATCCTGTTGCTGCTGAAGTTGAGCGATACGTAAGTTTTTCATTTCCTGCTTATAACTTTCCAAAGTTAATCGTTCTTTCCAAAATGCCTCTGTTATACGCTTCCATTCACGATTCTGTCCAATATACGGGTAGCCAATTACTGCTGTTTTCATAAACAATTCCTCCTTAAATTTGTTACATAAAAACCAAAACCCCTCTTTCCAAATGAAAGAGGGGTGTGAATGTTTAAGAGATTGACAAAAGAAACCTTTGTTTTATCAAAGGATGTTGTCTCACTTTCGCACAAAATCACCACCTATTTCCACGTAGGTATTGGCGTGTACTAGTTTCCGGCAGGTCTCCTGGCTCATCATCAACGTTCTTGTGATCCTTCCCATCAATAGACAGTGGTTGAATATCACGAACTCCGATTTACAGTTGCGGGACAGCACCAGACTTTCACTGGTTTCCCTTTTCAGCTTGTTCTCACAAGCACCGTAACTTACACAGTATGTAATTTCGTATACTATATCATAGAATTTGAGTTTTGAAAATTCTTTTTATTTATTGCTTTCTCAATTTATGGATTGAAACAATTTCGGTTGATACCATTGTGCTTTTTATTAGAAGAAATTTATTTATATTAGCACTTTTGCAGGTGATATTAGAAAAGTTGGCGTGTTTATTAGCTAATCAGGAACTGATATTAGCATATCTCGCTTCTTTATTAGAAGATCCGCAACTTATTAGAAAATTTCCAGGTTTATTAGCACATTATAATTTTTATTAGAAAACTCCTCATTCCACAAAAAAACTTGCTTAAAAAGCAGCTATACTTTTTTCGCAAGTTAATCATACATTTCACTATTATTTTAGACGTTCGTCAATGAGTGCTTCCATATCACTAGCAATCGTTTCATATGGAACACCGTCTTCTCCCGTGCCATAACCTGAATAGTTTTTCACGGCGATTCCTTTTTCGTCAACTAGGAAAAATGTATCAGCGTGGATAACTTGGTCGTTTCCTTCAATTGACTGGACAGGTGTTTTAAATGAGTTTCTGCCAAATTGCTCGATAAATTTTTGATCGTACCCTGTCAGCATATGCCATTTTGATTCGTCTACCGGTGTATGGCGTGATAAATATTCCATCAAACGCTCCGGTGTGTCGTAGTCCGGATCTACTGAAAACGCGACAATTTTATAATCTTCCAGCCCTTTTTTCTCAAGGTGGTCCTGCACACGGGTCATATTCATTGTCATTGGCGAGCAAATGGTTGTACAGCTTGTAAAGATGAACATTGCCAGCCATGGTTCCCCTTTTAGGCTTTCCAATGTCACTTCATTGTTTCGGTGATCGGTCATCGTAAACCCGCTAATTTCAAAGTTGGTCGTCGGTTTAAACTGATAATTGCTGCATGCTGTAAGAACAGTTGCTGCCAAGAGCATAAGTGCGAATACTATTTTTTTCGTTTTCATTTCTCTCTCTCCACTCTTTGAACATTACTCTCATCTTACCCAATATTTAGTATATTCTCAATAGTTATCGGAAGAAAGGATGTGTGTCAACATTGTGAAGAGTTTTTCATGCTCTGTCTGCAGGATGATGTAAGGATACGAGTGCTGTATGAATCGCTTCAAGCTTTGTTTCTATCCGATACAGTAAATAAAATGATATAAAGATCGGAAATGTTACTTCCTGAAGAATCGCTATCCACTGGTCCATTAAAATCCCTCCTTTTTTCATTTGAAAAAGCCGGCAAAGCATCACACTTCACCGGCCTTGCTATTAGCTGTTCAGTTCAATCGCTGTGACATTACGCTCAACGATACGTGCTGATTTTTTCACATTGTACAAAAATCCGTCCTTCGAGAACACTGCCTGATCAATAATTGTTTGCATCGCAGCATTCACTTCAGCTTCCGTTAAATTCGGCTTCGGATCATTAATATTGATCGTCATCGTATTCCCTGCAATGTTGGCAAATGTTAATTGTAAAACTTGTGCCATGGAATCACCTCCATTTCATAGTTAAGGTTTATTAAGCTGTAACACTGTCTTTCTGCGTTTTCACAGATTCGATATAATCGTAATCTGTTAAGCCGACGATTGTTGTTGCAACAGTGTATAATTGCTGTGCTGTCGCATTTCTTTCCAAGTTACGGTATGTGGAACTTTTAATAATCGGCTCGTTAAATTCATCAAGGCCTGTCTGATAAAATACTGTCAATGTTGCAGATAAAAATCCGAATTCGTTCATGTTTATCACCTCCTTGCCCTATATATGTCATGATTTACCGAAAAAAGGGACAATTACGATGAAAAATTTTACAAAACCTTATATAATAGACAATAATGAGGTTTATCACCAGTAGTTTAGTAGAACAAATTTCAGAAACAATCTTTAGTAATGAGGTGAACATTGTGGGCTTAGATGGCTGGTTTTTATGGTTTATTCTATTTTGGGTTGTAGTATTGATTTCGCTTATGGGGATTGGCGGCTTTTTTATGTTCCGCAAGTTTTTGAAGGCCCTGCCGAAACAGGACGGAAAATCGGATCTAGATTGGCAAAACATATACTTAGATAAAACGCTTCATCTTTGGGGTGAAGATGAAAAACAATTACTTACCGAGCTTGTCAGTCCTGTACCAGAGCTATTCCGCCAAGTTGCCAAAGAAAAGATTGCCGGTAAAATCGGTGAAATTGCACTGAATGAGCGTGCCTCAAAAATTGACCTGGACTTAATTATTCGTGGCTATATTATTGCTTCGCCAAAACGCGACCATAAGTTTTTGCGTAAAAAACTCGATGAAATGAAAATTGATACGACGAATTATGATCATTTATTTGAGGCATAGACGAAAAAAGACTGTCTTTAAAAGTATAAAACTTTTAGAGACAGTCTTTTCTATGCGACAATATGCGATTTTTCAAGCTTCTTATATTTAATAAGCATACCGATTCGCCACGGCAAAATCATCGAGAATGCCAAGATGAAGAACATACCTGCAAGCTCACCGACATCGAATGTTTCGGCAAATATTAATTTCAGAATAATACGTAGTACTAATAATCCCACTAATATGAATGGAAATGCTTTAGATTGCTTCATATAAATTGCGCCGTCTCGCACTTCGAACTTCGACGTTAAGATTAATACAGATGAAAATAACAAGCCTAGCGCGGCCGCTTCTACTATTTGAATTGGCGCTACACGAAACTCCTCAAAAATAAACATCAGCGCGCCTGTTGACATCGCAAAAGGCGGAATGAGTATTTTTTTCGTGGAGACCGGCTTTTTTTGTGCACGCAGTCTTATGAACATTACGAAAGAGCCCATTATGACTGCCATAATCGTCGAACCAATTAATAAATAGTGAGAAGGTATACTGTCGAACATCATATTCCTCCTCTTGCATGAACGAATAATTATCGTGTAAACAAGATAACAGAATGGATCATGCACACTTTTTCACTTATGTTTCTACCCTTAGTATAGCACGGTCTTTATAAGCAGGGAACTGTTAGAATCCTTTAAAACCATCGAAAATCGGCAAGAGAATATTAATAATGTAAGTCAACCCGTCAAAGAATAATAAAATGCCGACTGCGATCATAATATAGCCGCCAACCACTATAATTTTTTGGCTATGCTTGCGAATCCAGTTCATTCGTGAAATGAAGAATGACAATGTAAAGAATGGTATTGCAAAACCTAAGTAGTATGCGACCATATACCACATTGCCGAATCGGGATTCGTTCCGCCAAGCGTAATAATTGCTGCCAGTATCGGACCTGTACAAGGTGTCCATCCCGCTGCAAAAGCAAGACCGATCAGCATCGAACCGAAATAACCGGATGGTCTGTTTTTGAACTGAAATTTGCGGTCTTTCATTAAAAAGTCAATCTGCAGAAGGCCGACAATCATTAAACCGAATGCGACAATTAAAATAGCGCCGACTTGACGCAGTAAATCCTGGTACTGGAAAAAGAAATCTTTCGCTAATGATGTTCCAAATCCGATAGCGATAAATATAATCGAAAACCCAAGCAGGAAAAATAAAGTATGTAAAATTGCGCGTTTTTGCATCATCCCTTTTTCGGTTTTCAGCTCATCGAGTGTCATACCGGTTATGTAGGATAAAAATGCAGGATAGAGCGGTAGCGTACATGGTGAAATAAAACTTAAAAACCCGGCACCGAACGCTAAAAGGATATTTAAATCTGTATTCATGCTGCTTCATTCTCCTTAACATTGATACCTTCATCGTACCAAATTTCCCCATACATTACTTGCTTTTTTAAATGAATATTTTTTGTCAGTGTTTTGGGAATAATGTGAAAGATAAATGTGCGAAAGTGCCGCGTTATTAGTATTTGAAAATAATTGCTCCTTTTTTATACATAGAAAGGCACTTTTGCACATTTGAGAAAGAAGGATGATTTTATTATCGAATCATATCAATAATAAAAAGACTGGAATAAATAACTGAGGTAAATAAGACTACTATGGAAATAGTAATGAGTTGGAATTTTATCGACCAGCGCCATACACATTCCTTAGGATAGCTTTTTTTCCATCGAAGTGCTGCTTTAAAGTTAATAAACCAGCAATGCAATGTTACAACGATGGAAGGTACTGTATACAAGGCAATTAACAACAAAGATTGCTGGAATACATTTGTCGTATATTTTCCGTAATTAATCATGAAGTATGGAAGTACGAACCAGAATACGGATGTGAAGACTAATACGACAGCCGCCAAAAAATGCAGCCATTTGTATTCGCTGTGTGTTTGCCTGTAATGTTTTAATGCTGCCTGCATGATCATCACCTACTTTTTTCACTTACTATTCCCACTTTTTGTCGAAAATGAAACCGGAAAAATGTAGTAAAATGAAAAAATTCTGCCTTTATCTATCAAGATTTAGGCAGAATTATTTATAATGACGATGTTAACTCGAATACTTCTCTGTTGGACCGTAAATTCCATTCAGGTTCGAAACGTTTGACAATCGAATTCTTCAGTTTATTCATCGCTTTTTCGTTCTCCATCGGATAGATTGCAAAATGCACATCGCTTGCCGGCAAAAGCTGTGTTATTTTCGCGTTCACATGGCAATGGGTAGACGTTCCATCCCGATAGCAACCTTTTGCATATATATTGCCAATATGCTGATTAAAGCGCTCTTTAAATGTTCTTGCACATACACCGCAAAATTTCAGTTCATTATTTGCAATAATCGTATAAACACCCCGTTGTTTCAATAAATTCTCATCACCGCTGACGACAAAACGGGAGTATATTAGATCACCGTAGTTATTCAAAAACTGCCTGTAAAAATGATTCCCGTCTTTTTTTAGCGCTTTTATCGCTGCACCGGCCGGCATATCCTTTAAGTGTTTTTGCTCGTTAACAAAGTCTTTTAAATGCTCATATTTCTTTTGTTTCGTAAGTTCACCAAGCGTTTTTTTATCAAAACTCTCATATAAGTCGGTAATTCCCTGTTCTAGTACAATTATCTCTATTTTAGTGAATTCTATTTTTTCCTCATTTATTTGGATAAACATTATAGTTCTCCTTTCAGCAAATCCCCTTTTTACATACATTTCGCTATAAATTGGCAAAACCCTCTTAATTTTTTCGATTTCTGTATTAGTACACAATTAAATCAACTGATTCATTGAGATTAGTTTCTCTATAAACTATCATTTATATTAACCAATCAATTTAGCTAAGAGGAAGAAGTGAGTGCTCTATGAACGTTAAACAACTAAACGAACTGCTTTATAAAAATAGACCAACAGTTGGATCTACCGGCCATTGTGATTGCAAGGATTGTATGTTTTATGCGGAAACAATTAAGATAAATGAATTTGTAGAAAATTTTCTGAATGAGATAGGACTTCATCCATTAAAAGCCGATGAAGTTTGGTGCTATAAAGAAGGAGATGGGTTTAAATACTATTTAGTAGATTTTTTCGAGGTAGTTGCAAAGAAGGAACAAGTTCTAAGTTTCGACAACGGAAAATTGATAATAACTTCGAATCCGTATGCAGAAAACAGACTGTATAGACATGCATTAAGTATTGATATAAGATTACAAAAAATTTAGTATTAATTTTATTTTATTGCAGTAGAAAAAGCGATTCGCTCTATTGAACGAATCGCTTTATAACTAAAAGTTTTCTTTATCAAATACTTCCAAATCAATAATGCGGGCACCTTGTTTTAAGATGGCTGCCTCCAGCTCGTCCACTGTTGATTGTTTCGCACCTTTTGCAAGCGTAATAACCACTCGACGCAAATAAGTCGTATCATCATCAAGAGAGAACACACAATGCAGTGGCCACACCTTTTTAACCGCAGTCAGGACTCTAATTAAAATGCCGTCCGTGTCAGGCAATGCAATTGTAATGGCACAGCTTCCTGTACGGTAGCCCCACGCCTCTTCCAGCAGCTCAAATACTTTCGAATGAGGTAAAATGCCGGCAAAATTCCCTTTCGTATCAACAACGGCCAAATAAGGCAATTGTTTAATTGAATGGAATACTTCAAAAAATGAACTGTTTTCGTGGACGAATGCATCCGGTTCTTGAGTAAGTGCTTTAACCGGGGCTTTCATGTCGCCTTCTTTTAATTTATATTCGAGTACTTCGACTTTATAAATATTTCCGACGAATTTTTCACCCGCTTCGTCCAATACCGGGATGCATCTGTAGCCGTTGTCATTTAACTGACCGAGTACGTCTTTGATAGGATCCGTCTCTTTCACATAACTTACATCTTTTTTCTTTACATATCTTTGTTTCACTAACATGGCATTACCTCCTTGATGTACTACTCTTATTTTATAGGTAGTCATTCAAATACGAAAGTAATTTTTAGAATATTTCGTATTTTACAGTTAAATCTTATTTGTAAATTTCATAATAAATATACGCATACGCTAAATCGAGGCATTTTTGGTAGCTCGGTAATTTGTTTTCTTTATTATTTACCGATGCAAAATAGATGGCCTCCAGCACGCTTTCGTTTTTCGGGTAATGTTCACGGATTTTATAGAAAACCTTTGCGCACAATGTATCGGTACATTCTTCTGATAGCTGAATAATATAGCCGATTGTTGATTCATCAAGGCGCGTACTCGTAATGATGACCTCTTTCATCTCTTCCATCATTTCTTCATTGATTAAATGGATTATTTCATTTAACTTCTCTTTTTCATTCTCCACCACTTTACAATCAACTAGCACGAGCGTATACCCCGTATCTTTTGTCGATTTTAATAGATATGTACCCGCGAGCTGAAACTGCTGTAATGGCGATATAAAACTTTTGTCCAATTCAAATTCGTTGGTTGTTGACGTTTTAATATATTTTTCCATATAGCGTTTATCTGTTTCAATTTTGCGGTAAAAACGCGCTTGGTACTGCTCCATCTTTTTTAGAAGAGTTTCTTCATTTATCAGCTTATATGATTGGGTAATAAACTTATAGCATTCCTGCACTAAATCTTTATGGCTGTTAGCTTTCATACACAGAAGGAGCACCTCATGAAGTACTTCTATTGCACATTCATATCGGCCATTTTCAAAAAGAAACTTCCCTCTAAGTACACGGACATGCAAATCTATACGGGAAAACTTTTCAAACGGGTACTCTTTAAAATAGTCATTAAATAACTTTTTTGCATACTCCACTTTCCCTATCTGCAGGGACAATTCAATATGAGTGATAAAACGGACGAGCATGAACCTTTCATCTTCCGGGTTTCCCATCTTTAAAAAGACAGCTGGAATCTTACTAATATCCCAAAAGATATCCTTTGGTAATTCATCCATTTGTGTTGCATAATAATTATTCATTGCAACTGACAGTAATGAGAGATTTTCATCTTCCAATGCGAAACTGCTCGCAAGTCGGTAGTATTTTTTTGCCTGTTCAAAATCAATACTGAAATAATAGCAATGTCCAATGACCAAATAGAGGCTTGCTAAACACCCTTTAAGATTTTGTTTGATATGCTGTTCTGCGTCCAATAACAATTGCAAAATCTTTAAATTGCTATTGGATAAAATAAAAGGCTCACTATCAAATCGAAGAAAGTCCTTCACCTTTTCGATATTTCCCTCTTCTACTAATGATTCAAACATTGCTGTATATGCCTCATAATGTGCATCGATTGATGAAAATGTTTGTGAACGATAATGGTCAAGCTGCAATGACTTAAGTTGCTTCCCCATCGTTTTATTCACCTCCTAATTTTTCAAAGATAACGGTTCGTACAGCTCTCGTTTAATAATTGAAAATTGGTCCATAAAACGAATGACTTTTTGTTTACTGTCAGCATATTTCGTTTCGTTGTCTGCCAGGTAATCACGCAAACTTTTTATAATTGTTGTTTCGATTTGGACGAGTTTTTTGGGGTAATGTTCGTATTCATAAAAGCGGCCATTAAATAATTGCTTAGAACTGTTTTCAAACTTCATATATAGATCATATTGTTCTTTTGGTAATGTTTCGAGTACTTCACGCAAATAATCTAAAAATAGATTGACGGTCATTACCGAAGCCATTAATGCTTTAGTAAATGATCCGACTGTTGCTTTTTTCAGTCGTTTAAATTTTGTACTGATAAGTACTTCATTCAATATAAAATTACGAAGCAGAAAAATGAGCGCATGCTCTGAATTGATGACCGGCTCTTCTTCAAAATAAAAGTAAACCCAAACATCGCTTACATTGTATTTTGCGAAAGATAAATGTGCAAAGTCATGGCGGATTAAATGGAAAAAGTAGTCGTAATGTTCAAGCTGTTTAAATTGTTCGAGTTGCTGTTCATTTAAAATAAACAAAGAATTCGATGTATCAAAATCTTTCATCTTTACACCTCTTTCTCGACATTTACTACCATTATAATAGTTATTTGTTAAAATTTGTTGTTTTTTGCAAAAATAAAAAGACATACCCGAAAGAAAGTGACTTTCGGGTATGTCTTAACTAATTAATATGCTAGGCCAAATAACGCTTTAATATGAGTCATATAGCGGATATTTGAAGCTTCTTTCATTAATGATGCTGGTAAACCTACTAATTGAGTATTGTTTGCCCCAACTGTAGCAATACCGTCTTTGCGGCCTAAAGAACCTAAAGTACCTGAGTTAGTAAATTTGAATTCTTTCAGGTCAGCACCTTTAATTTGTGCAAAAATATTGTAACCTGCAGTTTCACCTTGCTGCCATGCTACTTGAGCAGTTGGCGCATAAGTTGGACGGTCACCTGGGTTTGGAATATGCGCTGATGCATCACCAATAACAAATACTTCAGGATGTGAAGTAGATTGTAAGAAGTCATTGATAGTTGCTTTACCGCGATCTGCAGCTAAACCTGATTCAGCTACCAATGGAAGTGGAGCAACTCCACCTGTCCATACTAATGTATTTGCAACGATTGGTTCACGGTCTTTTAATTGAATAACATTGCCTTCAACGCCAGTAACAGGTGTTGATGTAATGAATTCAACTCCACGTTTCGATAAAGACGCTGTTGCACGATCGATTAAGTTTTCTGGGAATACCGGTAAGATTTTTGGACCTGCTTCAACTAATTTGATTTTAAGATCTTCAAATTTAACACCGTATTTCGCAGCAACTTTAGGGAAGTGGTCTACGATTTCACCAACAAGTTCAACACCTGTTAAACCGCCACCGCCGATAACGATTGTAGCATCTGCTTCGTCTTTTGTTGTTGCATATGCTTTAATGCGAGCTTCGATATGCTCGCGGATAGCATTAGCTTCATCAACTGATTTTAATACGAAAGAGTTTTCCTCTAAGCCTGGGATTCCGAAGAAACCAGTTTGGCTACCTAAAGCAACAACTAATGTATCGTATTGTAATGTTTTGCCGTTTGAAAGTGCTACATTTTTGCTTTCTACGTCAAAGCTGTTTACTTTTGCGATTTCCAAGTTGATGTCAAAACCTTTGAAAATCTTTTCAAGTGGTAATGAAACAGCACCTTCAGCAATTGTACCGCCAGCTAAACGGTGTAATTCAGTAATGATTTGATGTGTAGGGAATTGGTTTACAACTGTAATACGCGCTTCGTCTTTATTTAAATATTTACGAGCTGTTTGTGCTGCTAATACACCAGCAAATCCAGCACCTAAAATAACGATTTCTTTAGTTACCATATTAAAAATCCTCCAATAAGATTAGATTGTACAAATTATTTCATTTGTTTACGTTCAGATGCTACTTGTAAGAATGCATTAGCAAAACGTAATGCCCCTTGAACTTGTGGGTCTTTTAACATTTTTAATAAGCCGAATACGCCAACTGTTTCATTGCTTTCTTCAGCACGGTCTTTCGCTTCGATTGCTGTTTGTGCCAATGATTTAGCAGTACCAACAACTGGGCTCGCCATTTCTGTTACAGCAGCAACTGTATCATTTTTTAATGTTTCGTCAGTTGCAACACTAGTTGCGAAATCATACGTTTTTGTTAATAAAGTAGTCATCTCAGCCAATTTTGGTAAGTTATCTACTAAAGTAGTTAAAGAAGCTTGTACCTCTGGCTTTAGTAACTGATCTAAAACATCTAATTGCTCTTGTGTAACAGCCACTTTTTCTACCTGCTGATTATTCATTTCTGACATAATAACTCTCCTTTGCCATCACTTAATATTATTTTTTTCGAAAATTTCATACCCGATTGTAAAAACTTTCACATACCATTCAATAAGCAACGATAGCACAAAGATTCGTTTGTTACAATTAGAAAACGGAAATAAACGACCGAAAAACTTAATTCAAGAATATTCTGTAATTTTATTATTTAAAAAAATTTTATTTTTATGTATTTAGCGTATTTTTGTGTATTTTATAATAAAAATTTCCCTTCATTATTTTTAATATTGAAAGTATTTAAATAGTTGTTTCTTATCATTATTAAAGGTTATTTAGGTATTTATATGATAGAAAACAAAAATTCTTTACTAGTAAAAGTGATTCATCCCCCTTCCCTATTCCCCTCCATAATATTTTTCTAAAAAACTTTCTCTTCAAACGGTTGATTTGACTCAATAGGAACCTCCACGTTGCTATGAAACGAAAAAGTGCGTACTTTTTTTAATTTTCAAGTGGATCCATAATAAAAAAGCAACGAAATACTTATTCAATTGGAGGATCAATAAATGATTACTAGTTTACAGGATACAATCAAATTAAATAATGAGGTAAAAATGCCAGCAATGGGCCTTGGCGTCTTTCAGGTGGAAAACGACACAACAGCAGAAATCGTTAAAAATGCGATTGAGCTAGGTTACCGCAGCATTGATACAGCCGCTATTTACGGAAACGAAGCGGGTGTTGGCGAGGGCATTAAACTAGCACTGGACTCTACCGGTTTAAATAGAGAGGACTTATTCATCACATCTAAAGTTTGGAATGCCGGATTAAATTATGAGGAAACTGTTTCAGCTTACGAAGAGAGCTTGGAAAAATTAGGGCTGGACTATTTGGATCTATATTTAATCCACTGGCCAGGTAAAAATAAATTTGCCGAGTCTTGGAGTGCTTTAGAGGATCTGTATATAGAAGGTAAAATCAGAGCAATCGGTGTTTGCAATTTCAATATTTCGCATTTGCAGGATTTAATGAAAAACGCTCGGGTAACACCAGTCATTAACCAAGTTGAGTTTCACCCGCGCTTACAACAACAATCATTACGTGCATTTTGCAAAGAGCACAATATTCAATTGGAAGCTTGGGCTCCATTAATGCAAGGCGGTCTACTCGAAGATCCGACGATCGCAAAGATTGCCGAAAAGTATGAAAAATCAAATTCACAAGTTATTTTACGTTGGGATATTCAAAGTGGAGTTATCACGATTCCTAAATCCGTTCGTAAAGAGCGGATGGCGCAAAATGCCGACATTTTTGATTTTAGTCTTACTGATGAAGAAATGCAGATCATTAATGCGATGAATTTAGATAAACGTGTCGGACCGGATCCGGAAGTTTTTGATTTCTAATTTGAATGAAGTTTTGAAGAGACGAAAAGCCTCAAGATTTTTAGTACCTTGAGGCTTTCATTATTTTCATTAGGATAGTTTTTGCACAGCAATATCATCATCACGCTGCATAAGAAGAACTTCTTCACCATTCTCTTTTAATTTATCGATATGTTTCTCGCCCCACGTGCAAAGTAAGTTGAGCACCGGCTCCATCTCGTGTCCATATGGGGTTAAGGAATATTCCACTTTCGGCGGCACTTGGTTGTACACTTTACGATTAATTAAACCGCATTGCTCAAGCTCGCGTAATTGGGACGTCAGCATTTTCTGTGAAATGCCCGGAATTAACCGGCGAAATTCATTCGTCCGGATTTGACCATGGTGATTGAGGTGACATAGAATGACTGGTTTCCATTTACCCCCAATGACTTCGAGTGTTGCTTCAACACCAATATTATAAACTTTTTTCATATTGAACCCCCCCGTATTATCAAAAGTAACTAAAAGTACTGTACATGCTTTTATCGTATGTATGAATAATACTATACCCTATAAAATAAATCAAAGGAGTTATTTTTAATATGTCTACATCAAAAACACCAAACGCCAGATTAACACTTCTTGCGTTAGCGATCAGTTCGTTTGGTATCGGTTCTACAGAATTTATTAGCGTTGGATTGCTCCCGCTCATCACAAATGAATTTGGTATTACTTTAAGTACCGCCGGATTAACAGTATCAATCTATGCATTAGGCGTTACAATCGGAGCACCAATTTTAACGGTTTTAACATCCCGGCTTGACCGTAAAAAGTTGCTGTTGCTCGTAATGGTACTTTTTATCGTCGGTAATTTATGGGTAGCGATAGCACCAACATTTACTTTACTGCTGATCGGACGCATTATTTCTGCTTTTGCTCATGGTGTATTTATGTCGATTGCGGCGGTTATTGCCGCTGACGTTGTGGCACCTAACAAACGGGCAAGTGCCATCGCCTTTATGTTTACAGGATTAACTTTGGCAACTGTCAGTGGAGTACCTTTAGGAACATTTATTGGCCAAGTAACGGATTGGCGGCTATCATTCATCTTTATCGTCGTTATTGGCATAATTGGGTTAATCAGCAATGCGTTCCTTGTACCAAATAATTTAACAAAAAGTAAACCGATTTCATTAAGTGATATCGGAAAAGTATTAAGCAATTTCCGTATGCTGTTAATTTTGTTTATTACTGCAATGGGTTACGGAGGCGTATTTGTTGTTTACACATATGTGTCCCCTATTCTCGAAAATCAAATGGGCTACTCTCCTCATGCGATTGTCGTAATATTAGTTGTATACGGAATTTGTGTCGCTATTGGTAATACAATCGGTGGCCACTTTGCAAACATTAATCCACTGCGTGCGATATTCATCTTCTTTATTGGACTAGCCTTAACGTTACTTGGTGTATACTTCTCATTTGATTCCAAAGTAATTGGGCTCGTAATGGTATTAGCAATGGGACTGTTTATGTTTATGAATGTGCCAGGCTTACAACTGTATGCCGTTCAGCTATCTGAAAAATATGTACCAGCTGCTACTGCGATGGCTTCCGCTTTAAATATTTCAGCTTTCAATATCGGGATTTTCCTCGGTTCATATGTCGGCGGTTTGATTGTTCATTATCAGTCACTGGATAATACACCCCTATACGGATTTTTAATGGTAATCATTGCAGCAAGTATTACATTAGTTTGGATGATAGTAGATAACAAACAAAATGTTTGTACTAAGAATGAATTCTCGCCATTATCCAAAAATTAATATCTATAAAATATGATAGAAACCTCTCCTAACATTAATGTTTGAGACGGTTTCTATTTTTGTTTATAATTCCTTATGGAAATATTCAAAAGGAGCTCAATCAACCGTATTTTCGAAGTTCTTCGGAATATCTCCACAATTTTAACCTTCAAAATTCCGTTTTATTTGCTATGCTTAGATTGAAGGAGCGTTATTTAATGAAAAAGATTATTTTTATACTTATTTTTGCCGTTATTGGCTTTCAATTTTTTACGACTGAACAAGTTGGTGCTCCCGACTTACCTCAGCAGCTTTCACTAGCATCGAACTCCGTTACAAACGGGGATCTCGTCCTTGTTAACCGGGACATCGCATTACAGAATGAACCAGGCAATTTAGCCCCTATTCCTGCTGATATTGCTAAAAATGTAATCGTCAATTCAGAGTATTTTCTTGAAGAACAGGCTATAGTACCTCTCAAGCAATTATTCGAAGCGGCAGCGGAGGATGGAATCGAGCATTTCATAATCAATAGTGCCTATCGCAGCGGAAAACTTCAGAAACAGCTTTTTGATCAAATCGGTGCCGATTATGCCCTGCCTGCTGGTTATAGTGAACATCAGACAGGCTTATCGATTGATATTGGTTCAACTGTCGGCAAAATGGAAAATGTTGCTGAAGGGAAATGGATGGAAGAACATGCAGCGGAGTTTGGCTACATTCTACGCTATCCTAAACATAAGGTCGACATTACCGGAATTGAGTATGAGCCTTGGCATTTCCGTTACATAGGCTTGCCCCATAGCATGGTGATGAAGCAACATGACTTCGTTTTTGAGGAATATATTGCTTATCTTAAAGAGAAGCAATTTTATAAAATGAAATTAGATGATACAACTTATTTCGTGCATTATACAGATAACAAGACATCTGTGAACACGCTTGAATCAAACAATGTCAAAGTATCTGGTGATAATGTCGGAGGATATATTATTACTTCCGTATTAGAAGAAATATGATATCGTTCCTAATGATAATCGGATAAATAAAAAAACGACCATTTGCAAGTTGCAAAATGGTCGTTCTTTCTTTATTTTGATCGCATGATTATACTTTAACTTCATTCTCTTTATTATACGTCGCATGATGTTTTCTCGCTTCGAGCACTTTGGATGCCGAAAAGATGAATACCGCAAGCCAAATACATACGAAAGTGATGAATTCCGTCAGTGTAAAAGGCTCCTTGTATAAAAAGATGCCGAGCATTAAGCTAATCGTTGGTGCCAAAAATTGAATGAAACCCATTAAATAAAGCGGAATTTTTTGCGCACTTTTTGCAAATAGGACAAGTGGCAAGGCCGTTACGATCCCGCCGCCCATTAACAATAGATTAGTTTTCCAGTCCACTTGCATAAAGGCAATTTCCGACGTATTCATTAAATAAATGTAGATCCCAACGGCAATTGGTAAAACAAACAATGTTTCAATTGCGAGTCCGCGTGTCGCATCGAGCGGAATCTGCTTTTTAATAACACCGTAAAAAGCAAATGTTAGAGCCAGCGCAAGTGATACCCAAGGAATCGTTCCACCTAGTATCGCCTGATACCCTACCCCGATGGCCGCAATGATGACGGCTACTGCAGTTGCCCGGGAAATTTTCTCTTTAAAAAAGATCAACCCGAACAATACGGATATAAGCGGGTTAATATAATAACCTAAACTCGTCTGTAGTAAATGTCCATTGTTTACGGCCCAAATAAAGATTCCCCAATTGAGCGAAACAAAAACCGATGCTATGAACAGTAAAAAAAACTGTTTCTTATTTTTCCATAGCATTTTTATATCTGCTATCATCTGTTTGTACTGACGGATCAGCAACACAAACAGAACGGTGAATACAAAGGACCAAATTACACGTCCTACTAAAATTTCTACACTGCCGACATGCTGCAGCTGCTTCCAGTACAGAGGAATGATCCCCCACATTAAATAGGCGCCGATTGCTAAAATGACGCCCTTCTTTAGTTCTGACATTGGTGCACCTTCTAATTTTTGATACTCTCATTATAGATGTCCCTATTTGAGAAGTAAATAATTGTAGCTTAATAGCACACTTTTAAATTATTCCACTATACCATTTTGCAGTAAGTACATTTTGTGGTATAACCCTTTTTGTGCGATGAGCTGCTGGTGTGTACCGCGTTCGACGATCTCACCTTTATGCAATACTAATATTTGCTCAGCATCCTGAATTGTCGACAGTCTGTGCGCGATCGCTATCGTAGTACGGCCTTTGCGCATTTTTTCCAATGACTGCTGAATGCCGACTTCTGTTTCAGTATCAATCGCTGCCGTTGCTTCATCAAGTACTAGGATTTTCGGGTTTGTCGCAATTGTCCGCGCAAAAGCCACGAGTTGGCGCTGTCCGCTTGAGAACGTCGAACCACGCTCTATCACACGACTTCCATAGCCATCCGGAAGCGATTCAATGAAATCATTTGCCTGCACAAACTCTGCCGCTTCCTTCACCTTCTGTAATGTGAGATTTTCATTATACAATCGAATGTTCGAATCAATCGTTCCGTAAAAAAGGAATGGATCTTGAAGCACGAGCCCCATTTTTTCACGTAGTTCCCGCTGTTCGTATTCTTTGATCGACTGGCCGTCAATTAAAATTTCACCGCGCTTAAATTCATAGAAACGCATTAGGAGATTGATAATTGAACTCTTTCCGCTACCGGTATGCCCGACTAACGCAACCGTTTCTCCAGGGTTGACCGTGAACGAAATATTTTTCAGCACATCTTGCTTGCCGTCATAGCTAAACGAAACATTTTTAAATTCGATATGGCCTTTTGAAACTTGAACCGGCTTGTTTTGCTGTGCTGGCTCGAGCTCTTCATTATCTATCAGCTCAAATACACGGGATGCCGCTACAATCGCTTGCTGGAACAGTGCGAGACGTTCCATTACTTGATTAATCGGATCAAAGAAACGGTTCATATAAGTTATGAACGCGTAAACAACCCCGACTTCCACCGCTGTTTCAAATGATGTCCATCCGAAGTAAAACAGTAAAATAACGATTGCTGTAAAGTACACTAAGTCAATAATCGGACGAAGCAGAAGACTGTTCATTTTCGTATTGGCCATCATTGACTGGAAATGCTCTTCATTAACACGGTCAAACTCGTCATTGAAACGAGGTTCTTGACGGAATGCCTGCACGATGCTCATTCCTGATAATGTTTCAGAAAGTTTCGCATTAAGCTCACTCAGTTTTTCCCGCATGCGCATATACACAACCGAACTCATTTTGCGGTATAGCCAAATGATGTACATAATAACAGGCAGCAAAAGAAGCATGTAAAATGCTAACTTTGCATTTAGGAAAAACATCGCAAAATACACACCGACAATTAAAAACGCCGCCTGTACAAAGCTGATGAGTACCGACACGAACATATCTTTAATTGCTTCCGTATCATTTGTTGCCCTGGACACGATTGAACCGGCCGGAACCTGATCAAAATAGCGCATGCCAAGTCTGTGAATTTTTGAAAACACATCAATTCGCAGTTGCTGAATAACTTTTAGTGCTAGCTCCTGGAATTTAATATTTTGATAATATGTGATAATAACGTTCAGCAATTGAATAATAAAGTACCCAACACCGAGTGTGACGATTGGGGTCATATCAAAATTGCCGATCATTAGATGGTCGTCGATATACACTTTGATCAAATACGGACCAATAATATCTCCGAGAACGGTTAAAACAAGCAGAAACAGCGCAATGGCCAATATCTTTTTATGTGGCTTTAAATACGTAAAGAGGCGCTTTAATACGAGGCGCTGTTCTTTACTTGAAATCGTCTCATTCGCCATCTTGGTCACCCCCCTGTTCCACTAACTGCTCAAGTTGCTGTAACTGGTACATTTCATAATAGCTTCCTTCCAGTGCCATTAACTGTTCATGGGTACCTTTTTCAATAATTGTACCTTCATCAACAACGATAATGACATGTGCCTGCTGGATTGCGCTTAGACGATGTGATGTAATAATCGTTGTCGCATTTTTCCGCTCTTCTTTTAATGCATGTAAAATCGCTTCTTCTGTACGCGCATCTACCGCAGATAAAGAATCATCCAATATTAGCAGTTCAGGTTTCATCAGTAATGCCCTAGCGATGGAAATTCGCTGTTTCTGTCCACCTGAAAGAGATACCCCTCGTTCTCCGACAATCGTGTCGTAACCATCTGTAAAGCTCATTATATCTTCATCAATATTTGCTAATGCTGCCGCCGCACGAACTTCCTCCATGATTGCACGGGGATTGGCAAAGGCAATATTGGAATAAAGTGTTGCCGAAAATAAAAAATGATCTTGCGGTACATAACCAATTGCCTGACGGAGAGAACTTTTCTTATAGTCATTTATGTTGTGTTCACCAAATTGAATCGTTCCTTCATATCCTTCAAACTCACGAAGCAGCAGCTTTAAAATCGATGTCTTCCCCGCACCTGTTTTACCGACGATTCCGAGTGTTTCGCCGCGTTTCAGCTCAAAATGCACATCGTGTAATGTCGGTGCCGCATCTCCAGGGAATGTAAATGATGTGACGTTGAATATAAGATCTCCTGAAGGATTTTCTTCAATTGCGTCAATCTTGTCATCGATTTCAATCGGGGTATTTAAAATGCGTTCGATCCGGTCATATGAAACACTGCCTCGCTCGACGATATTGAACAGCATTCCAATTGCCAGCATCGGCCAGATCAGAATACTTAAATACGTCGTGAAAGTAACTAAATCACCGACAGTCATCGCATCTTCCAAAATAAATTTCGTCCCGAATCCAAGGCTTAACATAAAACTTAATCCGACAACAAAGCTGATTGTCGGGTCAAATAATGAATCGACTTTTGCTACGCGCATATTTTTTTCCACAACTTCATCGGAAAGCTTCGTAAAATCCGCAACGTCCTCCTGTTGCTGACCAAAAGTTTTCAGCACTTTCATCCCGCTGATACTTTCCTGTGTTTTATCGTTTAAATCAGAAAACGCAGCTTGGGCATGACGGAAACGCTCATGCAGAAGCTTGCCGTAATAGCTCGTCGATAAGGCGACTAGCGGCATCGGAATGAGTGCAATTAATGTCAGACGCCAGTCAATTGTGATTGCCATTGCCAAAATGACAAATCCCCCTGTTGTAAGCGAGTCAAATAATGTTAAAACCCCGCCGCCAGCTGTTTGCTGCACTGCACTAATATCATTTGTTGCATGTGCCATTAAATCACCGACACGATTTTTTTGATAAAACGACGGTGACATTTGTGTAAAATGGCGGTGGAGCTTTTCGCGTAATGTTCGCGCCAACAGGTTGGACGATCCAAAAATCATTTGACGCCAGTAATATCGCAGTATGTACATGGCAATTGCTACACCGATGATGATGGCGAGCCATTTAAACAAGCCTGCTTTCGTTAATGTACGTGCACCGATTTCATCGATAGTGAAGCCGATAATTTTCGGCGGCACGAGCTGCAGGATGGCTACTAATACAAGCATTAGAAGCCCGACTGTGTATTGGTATTTTCGCTCTTTAAAAAACCAACCTAATTTAAGAAATACCTTCATTCTTTCACCCTCTTTTTTACTCAAGTTCCCCCATTTTACCAAATATTTTAATTTTCCGATATATTTTACAAATATTTTTTCGGATTCCGAATTATTTTTTCAATTAAACTTTCTCTGTTGATTTTGTAATGGTTTTTACATTTATATTTTCGCTTTCAATATTTCTGTATCTTTTTGTCCATACTATATTCAAAACTCCATTTCCAGCAGATTTTTTTAATTTTTCTGCAGCTATGGGAACTGCTAAATGAATATCGAAAGGAAGTTTTTTCATTGAGGAAACAATTATTATTATCGTTTGTTGCTACATTTTTATTATGTGTACCGGGAGCATTCGCACATACACACTTAGTATCAACTAATCCTGCTGAAGGTGAGACTGTTGACGAAAATATTAAAAATATTGATTTAACGTATGAAGGAAAAATTGAAGAAGGCAGTATATTTAAGGTAATAGCAAGTGATGGTAAGGAGATGGAGATTCATTCTATTTCTGTAAATGATGGAGTCCTATCCGGAATTATGCTTGATCCTCTTCCAAATGACACTTATACAGTTGAATGGAATAGTATTAGCGAGGATGGACATCCATTATCAGGTTCATTTTCATTTGCAGTAAATGCGCCTGCGGAGACAAAGAAGGAAGAAGATAATGCAGCTGATACAACTGAAAAAATTGCCGACGATGTAGATTCACTTGTCGATACATTAAAGGATGAAACGAATTCCGATGATAATGACGAAGGCTCATTTTGGACGCTTGTTATTGTCATCACACTGATTGTGCTTGTGCTCGCAGTGATAACGATGTACAGCTATAAGAGATGGTTAGTGAAGAAAACGAAAAAATAAAGCAAATAAAAACTGCACTCTAACACAATTAGAGTGCAGTTTTTTCAAATTATTGCGCTGTTATTCCACCATCAACAACAAACTCCGCTCCTGTTGAGTAGCTTGACTCGTCCGATGCTAAGAAGACTACTAATTGAGATACTTCTTCTGGTTGTGATACACGTTTCAGCGGGATATGCTTTGCAAATTCTTCGATTGCAGCTTTTGCATCTTCCTGCATGATCATCGGTGTTGCAATAACACCTGGGTGTACTGAGTTTACACGAATACCCATTGGCGCCAAGTTTAATGCAGCTGCTTTCGTCATACCACGAACAGCAAATTTAGTATCTGTATAGCCTACAGCACCACCAACTAAGCCATTGATTGATGAAATGTTGACAATTGAACCGCCACCAGCTTTCATCATTGAAGCCGCTACTGCTTTCATACCTAAGAATACTGATACTTGGTTAATATTGACGATTTTCATGTATTCATCTAAAGACATTTCCAGCATATTTTTGTTCATCGAAATTCCTGCATTATTTACTAATACGTTTACAGGACCAAATGCTTCTTCTGCTTTCGCGATAACAGTTGTCCAATCTTCCTCGGAAGTAACGTTTTGTTTTACGAAGATTGCATTTTCCCCTAATTCTGCAGCAAATGCTTTCCCTTTTTCTTCATTTAAATCTGTTAAAACTACTTTTGCACCTTGTTCTACAAATGCCTTAGCGTGGGCGGCACCCATACCTTGAGCAGCACCTGTAATAATAGCAACTTTACCTGTTAATCGAGACATCAAAATCATCCTCCTAAAAATATGATAGTTAACTATCACTATCTCGATTTAACAATAACAATGTTTGATCGGTACGTCAATTTTTAGTGGCTATGAATTGTAAAAACATCTCTTTAATCAGCTTTAACTGCTTTTTAGGATCTAATTTCACGGGTAGATTAGGGTCATGCTCTGTCAAATAGGATTCTACAGTAAAGTAACTTATATTTTGTACGACAGTAAACACATACTCCGGAATATCAATGCCTGCTCGTATTGATTTGTCTTCCATTCCTTTTTCTGCTATAGAATACAAAACATTGGCCATTTCTCTTCGAATATCTACATATTCCTTGTACTCGTATGTCTCTTCAGAAATCGGTTTATATGCTTCGAATGCTTTAAAAAACTTCACAAACTGATGCTGCGGGTCATCGATTAACTCAATATAATAAGTTAATATCCGTTCAATTTGTTCATAAGCAGTCATTGGTTCATCTGCAATTTGTTTGATAGAATTTTTCATTTCATTAGTTATTTCATTATTAATTGCTAAAACGAGTAATTCTTTATTCGCAAAATAACGATAAAATGTTGCAATACCAATCCCTACTTCATTTGCAACGTCCTGTAATTGAACTTGCTGAATTCCGCTGTCCAACATCAAAGACTTTGCTGCCTGTATAATTTGTTCCCTGCGCTGTTGTTTTCTTTGTTCTCTAATACTCAATAGTCTTCCCCTCAATTTTACATATTATAGCTGTATTGTATCATGATTATTTACAGTTAATTTAATGGTCACGTTCAAAAAAATACACCGCAACAATTGGATTCAATCGTTGCGGTGCCTGTATTAGCGTAAACGTTCCAAGTCCTGATAATCTTTCATATATGGGCCATCTTCAGCCACAGCTGAATGGTACAGCGCTTTAACCGCGAAGTTTTTTTCCAGTCCCATTTCCGATTTCAGTTTTTTCAGTTCGTCATGCAGTTCGCGATGCTCATTGATTAATTTCAGCATCGTTGTTTTGTTGTATTTCATATCTTATCACTCCGATTAGTTCATCACCTGTATGATGACTACTTTTAAATAATTGAATTCCGGGAAGTTATGCGGCACAGTGAAATCTTCCGGCAATTGGTGCTCTTCTAAAATTTTATAGCGTGCCCCATTGTCTTTAAATGCTTTATCGATGAATGTTTTGAACTTTTTCATATTAAAGCTTGCATTGTTTGTTGATGCGATAATCACTCCACCATTGTTTGTGATCGTTAATGCATCCTTGAGCAATTTCGGATAATCTTTTGACGTACTGAACGTCATTTTTTTCGTACGGGCAAAACTTGGCGGATCCAGTACAACGACATCAAATTTCAGGCCTTTTCTTGCTGCATAGCTGAAGTAGTCAAACACGTTCATCACTTTAATATCTTGTGATTCATAGTCAATCCCATTCACACTGAATTGCTCAATTGTTTTCGGTAAGCTGCGTTTTGCCAAATCGACACTAGTCGTACCCGATGCTCCGCCTAAAGCTGCGGCAACCGAAAACGCACCTGTATACGAGAATGTATTCAGTACCGTCTTATCTGTTGAATAGCGGTCACGTAATGCTTTACGTACATTACGCTGATCTAGGAAAATCCCTGTCATTGCCCCATCATTCAGATCAACCGCAAAGTTCATGCCGTTTTCCTGAACGATCAGCGGGAATTCGCCTTTTTCACCGGATACATAATCATCCTGATCGATATATTGACCATTTGTATCAAAGCGCAGTTTTTCATAAATCCCGCGAGTATTCACTGCCGCATTCAATGCTTCATAGATATCATTGCGGAATGAATAAATTCCTTCACTGTACCAGCTCACCATGTAAAAGCCGTTAAAGAAATCAATTGTCAAACCGCCAATGCCGTCACCTTCACCATTAAAAACACGGAAAGCAGTTGTATCTTCAGAGGCAAAAAAGTCTGCACGTTTTTCAGCAGCTTCACGGATTTTCTTCGTAAAGAACTTCACATCAATCTGCTCTTTTTCTTTACGAGTCAGCACCCAGCCGATTCCCTTGTTTTGAATACCGCAATAGCCAGTTGCTATATAGCCGCCGCTTTTATCAACTAAATGAAGAAGGCTGCCTTCTTCAATCGATACTTCCGGCATTACAACTGTATCTTTTAAAATTAATGGATTGCCATTCGTCAAATCCTTAATCGCTTTACTTTCTACTTGTAGTTCTGTTTTTTTTCTCATGCTTTCATCCTTACTACTGTTTTTCGTTCATAAAAAAGAGAGACTTGTTTTAGATACAAATCTCTCCGTACAATATCAGTTTACTACGAATGCTTGCGAATAGCTACTCGCATGTTGAGTTGACGCTTGCTAGTATTGCTTTTTTATAATTAATTAGGTAGATGAACTCTCATATCCAGCCTACATTTGAAGTGCTGCCTGCTTCTCATTGATTTCAATTTCAAAGCCTAAATCTCTGATTAATGCATAATCCGCATTTTCCTCTTGACCTTCTGTTGTTAAATAATCCCCTACAAAAATACTATTTGCAGCATACAACCCAAGTGGCTGTAACGAACCTAAGTTGATTTCACGTCCTCCAGCGATTCGTATTTCCTTTGTTGGGTTAATATAACGGAATAAGGCAAGTACTTTTAAGCAATAGCGGGGATCCAGCTCCTTAGTACCTTCCAGCTTTGTCCCGTCAATTGCATTTAAAAAGTTGATTGGAATGGAATCTGCATCCAGCGCATGAAGTGCATAGGCAATATCAACAACATCCTGTTTCGTTTCACGCATTCCAATAATGGCCCCCGAACAAGGTGACATCCCATATTTTTTAGCAATTTCAACCGTATTGACCCGATCTTTATATGTATGTGAAGTGGTAATATAATCGTGATGCTTTTCGGATGTATTCAAATTATGATTATAGCGGTCGACTCCAGCTGTTTTTAATTGTTCTGCCTGTTCATCTTTCAGCAGCCCTAAACAAGCACATACTTTTAATCCGTATTGTTCTTTAATTTCCTGAACCGCTTCACTTACAACCTTTACATCTTTCCGTGTCGGTCCGCGTCCACTTGCAACTATACAAAACGTTCCAATCTGATTTTCAAATGCTTTTTTAGCTCCGGCAATGATTTCTTCTTTTGTTATAAACGGATATTTTTCAATTGGTGCAGTAGAAATGGATGATTGTGAACAATAGCCGCAGTTTTCAGGACAGTAGCCACTTTTAGCATTCATAATCATATTTAGTTTTACCTTTTTACCGTAATAGTGCTTCCGAATAAGGAAGGCCCCTTGCATTAATAGTAGCAATTCATCGTCCGGTGCATGGACAATGGCTAACGCTTCTTCATGCGTAAGTATTTTTCCTTCGAGAACTTCTTCAGCTAATTGAACCCAATTCATTAATACTTCCCCCTATTGATCAGTAAGATTTTAATTGTTTAAACAATATTTAAAATAAAACCATTTTGTTAACCTATATTTTTATAAGGTTAACGTAAATATAAAGTAATCATTCTTTTACGTCAACCATGTTTTTATTTAGGTTGACTTATATTAGGAAGGAAATTTTTTATGGAAGGCATGAAAAAGCTCCCCATTAAGATGAACAGATTTTCTGTCCACATAATGGGGAGCATAATTTAAAAGTTAAGTTGTTACTTTAAATACCGTTTTCATTTTTTCAATAATACCGCCTGATGAATATGTCAGTACACTTCGTTTGTAGAATGACAGACTTAGGAAGTAAAGTGTCAGTACTGTTACAACTAAAAGAACGAAGCTAATGATTGGTTCAATGGCATTCATATCCGTTGCACCTAAACGCATCGGCATAACCATACCTGATGTAAATGGAATGTACGAGAATACTTTAATCAGCATTGTATCCGGGTTACCCATACCTGTCAGCATTACGTAGAATCCAACAAGTGTCAGCATCATTGCCGGCATCATTACTTGCCCTGCCTCTTCTACTTTTGAAACAAGGGATCCGAATAATGCACCGATAATTAAATACATGAAAATCGTTAAGAATAAGAACCCGATAATATACAAGAAGTAACTGATCGATAGAGAATTAAGCAGATCTGTTACAATGGACCATTTGTTTCCGCCATCCGAGAAGCGTAGCAATAATAAGAGGCCTCCGAAAAGAATAACGAATTGTGTAAGGGCGACTAAAAATACACCGACAATTTTTGAACGGAAATGCACTTCAGGCTTCACGCTCACTAATAACATTTCCAATGCACGAGACCCTTTTTCCGAAGCAACATCTGTTGTAATCATTGATAAATACGATGCAACAAAAATATAAATGATAATTCCAATCGCATACGAAACCCAAACACCCGCCATTTTTTCTTCGGCAGATTTACCGTCATCCGCAGCTTCATTCAGAGAATTTAATGTGATGACCGGTTCTGACGATAATAGTAGCTGTTGCTGCTCTGGTGATAATTCCATTTGGCTCATTGCATACAGCTGACCTGCTTGACTTAGCGCACTTTGGAAATCTTGCTGGTCATTTAGCGGAAGCGGATCATAGGATTCAATTTTCGCCGCTAGTTTGCCATCTGCATCTGATAAGGTAAAGGCCGCATAATAGTCTCCGTCCTTCAATTTATCCGCGATATCCCCCGATTCAACATATACATATTCCACATCATCTGTATCCTGCAGCACTTGCGCGATATCAAAGTCAGTTTCATTTACAACCGCAATCGTATCGGCATCCCCCGAGAATATAAGGTCTTTGATTTCAGACCAGAACATAAACCCGCTTAGCACTACTAAGTAAAGCAATGTTGTTAAAATAAAGGATTTCGATGTAATTTTCTGTTTATATAATTTTTTAATAAGCACTTTAAATTTAGACAAGGCCGGCACCTACTTTCTCTTTGAAAATTTCATGCAGCGATAAATAATCTAAACTGAATTTTTCGATATAATTGCCGTTTGAAAGCAGGTCAAAAATTTCAGGTGCATATTTTTCATCTTCAAGTGTCAGTACCGCCTGTGAATCCCGTTCCATTTTGACATGATTCACACCTGGGTAGTTGCTTAATACTTCAAAAGATTTGTCAGTACGTACTGTCAGTTTCGTTTTACCGTACTGCTTTTTCAAATCAAGCAGCGAGCCTGAAAACAGGGATTCACCGCGTTTAAGTAAGCATAAGTGATCACAGAGCTCCTCAACGTTATCCATTTGGTGACTCGAGAATAAAATCGTCATTCCTTGATCGCGCAAATACAGAATTGCATTTTTCAGCAACTCCATGTTAACCGGGTCCAGTCCGCTAAACGGTTCATCAAGAATTAAGAATGCCGGTTTGTGAATAAAGCTGGCGATTAATTGAACCTTTTGCTTATTACCTTTTGATAAAGTCTCAGCTTTCACATTTCGTTTTTCTTCCAGATCAAAGCGCTCGATCCAAAAGTCGATATCTTTTTTCAGCTCGCTTTTATCCATTCCATGCAGCTCGCCGAAAAAGTAAAGCTGCTCTTCCACTTTCATTTGCGGGAAAATACCGCGCTCCTCCGGTAAATAACCTAAAAAATCACGGCTTACCGATTTAATCGGCTGCCCATCCCATGTAATGGTACCTTCTGTTGTATCCTGTAAATCCAGAATCATTCGGAATGTAGTCGTTTTACCTGCACCATTTTGCCCGATTAAGCCAAATATTTCGCCTTTTTCAATTGTAAAGTTCAATCGGTTTACTGCAACGAAATCACGGTAGCGTTTCGTCACATCTTTCAGTTGTAACACCATGAGCGTACCTCCTGTTTATAAGAACTAGCGAATTCCATTATATAGCAATTATTCCAAATATAAAATAAGTAAAAAATTATGTAATAAGTAATGTTTATAAAAATACTAAATAATTTCATTCGCCACTATGTTTATGTACGGAACAGAACATGAAAAGATTCATTATTACGTAAAAAACTTAGTAAGGAATTCATCCATACTAAGTCCGTAGAGAATTTATTTAAATTTTTCTTTAAAAGCAGGGCTCAGTTCGCTCCACACATCGAATTTATTTTTATCCAAATCATAAAAGACAAAATTTCTTCCTGCATGCCCGCGGTCTTCAATCTCACCGACTTCGACACCGCTTTGCTGAAATTCTTTATGCAATTTTGCTAAAGCATGAAATCCATCAACTTCAAATGTTATTGAAAAACGTTCGTTTCCATATTTATCTTTAAAATTGGCACTTTCATTTTCATTCGATTTCACTAGAAAGAAACTTTGATTTGCAAAGTTTAATATGGCTTTATCCGTGTCTTTGTAACTTAAAGCCGCTTCCAAGTTCTTCACATACCATTCTGCAGATCGATCCACATCCGTTACCGGTATATAAGTTGTTCCGACTCTCACTAATTTTTCGCCCATTTTTCTTCTCCCTTTTAAGTTCTACGCAATGATTGGTAAATAGATTTCTACTTCTTCCCCTCCGTTGACAGGGTGGTAAGTTTCGATAATATAAGAATCAAGATCTCTTTTATAACCTTGCGCTGTTCCCCAATTCAGCAAACCTTCATGAAGTTTATCCAGTTCCATTATGTTCCCTCTTGTCGTGATATAATGGTTATCTGTCTCTAAATAATCCATTCCTGTCGGGATTTTGTTCACTCTCTCGCGAACGATAAGTCCTACATAGAAATTGCCCGTCGTATGGTCGGCACTCTTTTTAGGCTCATACAATGCAATTTCACTTTCAGTCGGGAAGTCGATTTCACTCGAACGGCTTAATAACCGTTTTGCAAGCAATGGTACTTCACTTCCAAAGTTTTCATACTCCCCACTGCCCTTTAAGCCAACCAACTTGAATTCTTTTTTTATCATTTTAAATGTCAATTAAATCACCGCACTATTCATTATTTTTAATCCACTCTTCCAGCAAATTACGGTCAAAGGGTTCTTTTAATTTTAGATAGCCGGTTGTCCAGACATTTGTTCCCTCTTTTTCCCGTTTTACTCTATCATTATCGTAAATCGTATAGGTGACCGGCTTCCCGAGCGATTGGTCCGAGAATTTAATCGTATAATAGGATGTGGTTTCTTTTGCTTTACGTACCCTTTCGGATGGCATCGTCTCCAGCATAAGGTAAAGATCATTCACTTCATCCATATGGTAAGAAACTGATGAATCATTTGATGGATATTTAGCGACTGTGACCCTTTGTTAATTCTTTACTGTCCACTGTATGCCATTCATCGAACTCTTTAGAAAGCCGGTACATTTCATATTGATTCCAGACATAATAAACACTTAAAACAAATCCAATTAATAAGACTATTTTTATTGACAGCTTCATTTCAACCCCCAGTATGAAAAAGTTAATTTTAATAAATTTTACCATATTTTTCTATCATGCTTAAATAAAAATGGCTTAGTCCTTTTAAAAGAACTAAGCCATTAAACAGCATATTTTATTTTCTGTAGTAATCGACAATCCCGTTATAAATTGATTGTGCATAGATTTCTACATACTTATCATTGATTAATTTTTTACGGTCTTCAGCATTTGAGATGAACCCAAGTTCTACTAATACAGAAGGAATGATCATATTGCGAGTCACATAATACTGTGCTTCTTTTACACCACGGTTTTTCATATCCGCATTTTTGACAATCTCATTGTTGATATACGTCGCAAGCTTTTTATCCTCTTCATACTGGTCACCTGTTGTAATGCTGTAGTACGTTTCAGTACCTTTTGCACTTGTAGATGTCGCCGAGTTTACGTGAATACTTACATAAACTTCACCAAACTTGTCCTTCGTAAATTTCACGCGGTCCTGAAGGGATGGATACGTATCTCCTGAACGTGTAGTATATACAGTTGCGCCGTTCGCTTCAAGTTTTTGTTTGACAAGATTGCCTACCTTTAAAACGATCGCTTTTTCAGTACTACCAGAGTTAACAGCACCTGGATCTTTACCACCGTGCCCTGGGTCTAAAATAATAATACGGTCTTTAATAGGACTGCCTTTTTCGTTCACTAGTTTAATGTACGATTTGTGCACATAGCCTGTATCTTTGCCCGCTGTTACTTTTGCCCAATAGCCATTAATGGAATGTACCGCAATTACTGTTCCTTTTGATAACTTTTTAATTGTCGCTGATGATCCTGATGCCGATTTGCGCATGTTTAAACTCGCAACCGTTACTTTACCTGTTGTACCGGATGTTACGACAGGATTGTTATTATCGGAATCCGTTTCTGATGGTGGCGGAGTTACATTTGAACCCCCTACATCCGTCGTGCTATTTTTTACAATATAGCCAGGAATCCCACCTACTGTTGTTAAATAATAACCGTCAATTTCTTTGTAGACTGACAATGTTGAACCGGCAGAAATTTGTTTAATTTTTTTAGATGACGATGTCGGTTTGTAATACAGATTTATAATTGTATTTGTCTTGACAGCTTTAATTGATGGTCCAATGGCATTGCCGTCTTGTTCAAGGAATTTGGCATATGATTTACTGATATAACCGTAATAGCCTTGATAAGAAACTTTTAACCAATTACCTTCCACAGCATACACCGATAACTTACCGCCCGAATTTACTCTTCCAATCACTGCACTTGATGTTGTTGGCTTTGTACGAACATTTAAGCCGTCTGTTGTTACAGATACAAGACCAATTACTTGTGTCGTATCAACTGAATCAAGGTGTTCGGGTAAGGCTAGTCGGAATTCATCGCTTTTTGCTCTTGCGATAAATGATGCGAATTGTGCTCGTGTTACCGAGCCTTTTGGCATGTATTTGCCGTCACTACCTTTTGTAATCCCATTATAGTAGATTGCTTTAATATACGGAGCATATGTATTCGAATTCGATACATCTGGGAAGTACACCGGTAAATCATTATAGTCACTTACATTTAAATTAAATGCTTTAGATAAAACGTGACTCATTTCTTCACGAGACAAAGTGGCATTAGGAGAAAAATTCCCTGATGTTTTAGTAAATAATCCAAGTTGACGTGCACGTTCGATGTATGTCGATTGTTCAGTCCCGACTTTAACATCTGTGTACGAGGATTTACTTACTTTTAGTGGACTTTTACCTGCAGCAATGACTGCCATTTTTGCAGCTTGTGCACGCGTCACACTCATGTTGGGTTTGTAGTACGTTTTGCCCTTTTCCTGATATCCTTTAATCGCCCCAAGGCTAATTAAATACTGGATCTCGTCGTAAGTGGCATCGGTTGTCGCAACATCTGCAAATACTACTTTAGCTGATGTCGGTGTAACAGCTAGTGTACAAACGAGGAAGATTGCAACAACCAATGTAATCAGTTTTTGATTCATTGTTCCCTATCCTTTCATAAGCTGTCCCCCTCATTGTATAGTACAAAACCGGAAAAAAATAGAGGTAAATCCATATTTAATGTCAAAATCTTGTTACAGTCTAGTTACAAAAAGATTACATGGAATAATATTCTTGGTTTGTTAAGTGGAAATAAAGGGTAAATGGTCTATTTAACATTGTTGCAATAGAGCGAATTGTCGGTGTTTTTTTAAAAGCAAAAAAAAGAATCCAGTCCGTAATATTTCGGACAAATGGATTCTTTTTGAGTCTATAATTTTTTTTGAATTCGTATTAATTTATTAGAAATTGATAGAAAATTGTTTTGCGATTGTACGAATCTCTTCAATTTTTTCCGGTTTTAAATACTCCATCATTTTTGGAACAAACTGTTCAACGTCCTCTTTAGTAAATGTACCTTCATCCTGCTTTTTAAAATTTTCGGCAAGTAAAGCTTTTGCTTCCTCCATCTTGTCCTCTTTTACTCGTTGTAAAATGAAGTTCGAAAACATTTCCTGCATATTTTTATCTATTTGCATAATGACTGCCTCCCTATAATTTAAATTTTGTGAATATCATCATACTTTAAAATTATAACAATAAATCCAATTAATAATCTATTTATTGAATATAAACCTTCTCCTCCTTAATTGCCATGAAAAAAATTCCTCAAAAATAAATAATCAGCTCAGCCTATTACTAGTCCTAAAAAACCCCACCATCGAATAAAATGCACAAATATGTAATTAATGGAGGACATTTTATGAATTCAATATTTACCTATATCTTTTTAGGCATAACGATGGCCGCTACATTTGGACCTGTTAAGAACGTCCTTTTAAATACAGGTTTAAAGAACGGGTTTTTTCATGCCTGGTTTTTCAGTCTTGGTGCTTTGACTACTGACATTGTCTATATGTTCGTTGTTTATTTTGGAGTTGGAAAATTCATTGATTCAATACTTTTACAAACAATACTATGGTCATTCGGTTGTTTCGTTCTTTTGTATACAGGGATAGAAAGCTTACTGACGCTACATAAAATTGAAATGAATTCAAAAACCGGCCGGATCGTAAGACTAAGACATTCATTATTAGCTGGATTATTGATGTCTTTGTTAAACCCGATAACAATCCTTTTTTGGTTAGGAATTTATGGCTCAATCCTTGCAAAAACAGCGGGTATCGCTAGTGGATTTGACATCATAATAATTAGCAGCGCCATATTGCTCGGCATTATTTTAGTGGATTTTCTCTATTCATTTTTGTCCAGTGTCGCCCGCAAATTATTATCCATTAAGCTGCTGAAAACTGTAACTGTTATTTCATCGATCTTTATGATTGGATTTGGAATCTACTTTGGAAATCAGGCTTTTCATTTGTTATTTTAATTGATGAAAGCATAGACAAAAAGGCTTGCGTATAAAATAATCCCAAAAGGAAACCATACCTAAATAAATATAAAATTAGCCGAGGTGTGGTAATGGACAAAAATAAGGGACATGTAAGTATATGGTGTATTGTAAGTCTGACTTCTATTCCTCTCATCATGACTTTAGGAAATTCAATGCTTATTCCAGTGCTCCCAATACTAGAAGACAAAGTGGGAATTACATCATTTCAATCAAGTATGATTATTACAAGCTATTCTGTCGCAGCAATTTTTCTTATTCCAGTAGCAGGCTATTTATCGGATCGCTTTGGCAGGAAAGTCGTCATATTACCGAGTCTGATCTTAGCTTTAATCGGCGGACTAATCGCAGGGTTTGCTTCATGGAAAATGGATGACCCTTACACAATGATTATTATCGGCAGGATTATTCAAGGTATAGGTGCCGCCGGAGCGATGCCCATTGTTTTACCTCTTGTAGGTGACCTGTATCAAGATGATGATGAGAAAATCAGTTCAACTTTAGGGATAATAGAAACTTCAAATACATTCGGAAAAGTATTGAGTCCTATTTTAGGCTCAGTTTTTGCTGCTATATTATGGTTCCTTCCGTTCTTTTCTATATCAGCACTCAGTTTAATTTCCATTGCACTTATATTCTTCTTTGTTAAAGTGCCTAAAGATAAGGATGAACCTTTGAAGTTTAAGGAATTTATACGTAATACAAAAGAAGTTTTCAAAGACGAAGGAAAATGGCTGTATACGGTATTCCTTAACGGGGTCCTTGTGATGCTCATATTATTCGGCATGTTATTCTTCTTATCAGAAAATCTGGAAAAGGTTCATGATATTAAAGGGATTAAGAAAGGTTTTGTACTGGCCATCCCGCTTTTACTTCTCTGTATTTCTTCTTTTATTTCCGGTCGGAAAATTAAAGGAGATTTAAACAGAATTAAGAAAATTATTATTGTTTCCTTGATTGCAATGTCTGTCAGCATTATCTTTGTCGGGTTTACAAGCAAAAAACTCATCCTTTTGCTGATTGTCACAAGTATAGTCGGAATAGCGATCGGTGCTCTATTGCCTGCGCTTGACACCATTATTACGGATAATATTAGAAAAGAATTACGTGGTACTGTATCTTCATTCTATAGTTCTGCGAGATTTATCGGTGTTGCAGCAGGTCCGCCTATCATGTCACTTGTCATGAAAGACCACCTGAATATTAGCTATATTACTGCAGGTATATTAGGGTTAATACTTTTATTTTTCGTTATAAAGTTCATCAAAGTAGACGATATTGTACCAAAAGAAATAACATAGAAATAAGGACCTAACAGCAATAGCTGTATAGGTCCTTTTTATGTTTCATGCAGATTTTAAACTGAAAAGTATGAGGGAAATCCCGCAGAAAAGACATATTATACGTGTCAGTGAAATCTTTTCTGCCAGGCCAAGCAATGCTAGTGCTGTTGTAACAATTAAAACAACCGGACCGACTAGGGCTAGTAGCGTATTAATATAAAAGGCTTTTTCTAAATCATTGAATTTAAACATTAATGCAGCAGCCGTTAATTCTATACTTCCGGACATAATTCTTAAAGCAATGATAATAATGAGTGCCTTATCCATAAATGTAACCACATCCTTGCTAGTGTTGTTACCTAACATATGCAGTCAATCCTAGAAATATATTTATAAAAACATATAGAGAATCATTAAATAGCAAACCCCACACAATAAATTTCAAAACAATCTGAAAATATAATTTTACATATGATACAATCCTATTTAAAATTAAAATAGAGTAAAAAAAGGCGGTGTTCAGTTGAAAAAAATTCACTGTAGCTGGATTATTCTTGCTATATCATTCTGCTCCATTATTGCCGCCGGGATTGCGATGGCATCATCCGGGGTTTTCTTGACTCCTTTTGAACAAGAATTCGGCTGGGATCGTCAAGTGATTTCCCTAGCCTTTGGAATCAGCTTGTTTTTCTACGGATTTGCTGGTCCATTCATGGCAGCATTACTTCAAAAATTCGGATTAAAGAAAATGATGCTTGCTTCAATGGGGACGTTATTGATTGGTCTTCTATTAATTTTCCTGATGAATCAATCATGGCAACTGATTATTATATGGGGAGTAATTATCGGACTTGGCTCCAGTCTGTTTTTAACGGTTTTAAGTCCATATGTAGCGAATCACTGGTTTAAAGAAAAAAGAGGACTTGCAACAGGGATTCTGACTGCGAGTACGGCAATGGGTCAGTTAATACTCCTCCCTGTATTAGCCACAATCATCGAAAATTACTCGTGGCGATGGGCAATCGGTTTAATAATAACGATTAGTTCTGTAATATTTTTCCTCATCTTTTTGTTTATGAGAAACACACCAAAAGAAATCGGCATCCTTCCATATGGTCAGACAGAGGATTTAGAGGTCGCGGATGTTCAATCAAAAGGCAATCCCATTGTTTTGGCATTTAAAGGGTTGGCCGAAGCTATACGCGCTAAAGAATTTTGGTTATTGGCAGGAAGTTTCTTTTTTTGCGGCTTTTCAACGAACGGGCTTGTCGGGACTCACTTTATTTCATACTGTATCAGCTTCGGCATACCTATCGTGACTGCGGCTTCCTTGCTATCATTTATGGGCGTTTTCAATATGGTAGGAACAACACTTTCCGGTTGGCTGTCCGATCGTATTGATAATCGCTGGCTTCTGTTTTGGTATTATTTGTTCAGAGGGGCTTCTCTAGTTTTGCTTCCTTTTGCGTTAATGGAAGGCAATCTGACTTGGATTCTTGTTTTCACTGTATTTTACGGATTGGATTGGGTGGCAACTGTACCGCCGACGATCAATCTTTCAAGACAAATATTTGGAGTACATAAAAGCGCGATTATTTACGGGTGGATTTTTGCATCTCACCAAGTAGGTGCTGCAACTGCCGCATATGGTGGGGGGATGTTATATTCTTATTTCAATACTTATACTTGGGCATTTTTTATGGCCGGTGTCTGCTGTGTCATGGCAAGTTTATTTGTAATATTAATAAAGAAACAGCCGCGCTCTATACAGTAAAACAAGGTGCTTTGATTTTAATTCAAAGCACCTTTTTAATATAAAAAATGACTAAAATTCATAGGTTGTATGAATTTTAGCCCGGCAAAATATTTGATTTTAGTTCAGTAATTCTTTAACAAAATCATACTGTACATATGTTTTGTTTTCTTCCAGTAATGCTGGGGCAACGTCAAAATGTTTAAGTGCACGATTATGGCCATAAGTTTTCTCGCCTCGTGTAATTGTGTACGACAAAGCATCTTTTGAGATGACCGCACCATCTCCTGTCGAAGTGACTTTAAAGCCAAGTTCTTCTGCGACAATGCGTAACGGTACCATGATTTTGCCATCGACTTCTTTATAATCTTCACCAATTAGTTCCTGTAATTCTGGTGCAATTTCAGGTTTTTCTACTTCTTCTTCAAGTTTTGGGAAAACGATGATTTTTTCTGGTGCTGTCTGTGCTGGAATACTCTTTGTCGTTGGTCCGTAAAATACAATTGCGCTGTAGTTTTTCAATTCCTTTGCAGACACCTTTTTGCCTTTTGTATTAATAATGACCGATTCCTCATTTAAATTCAGCTTTAAATTTCCGTCGTCACTTAAGAAGTTTTCGTCAAATTGCGCGACCTTTACTGAGTTGGCAGTATCATCTTTTTCCACAATAACTACAGGTGGTGCATATTGCGGCGGATAAATTAAGATCATTGGCTGATCCGCGTAAATTGAAAGTGAAATCGTATCACCAATTTTCAGCTTCACTTCATTGCCGTGTTCGTCAAAAACAAGTGTTTTGTCATCTACATAGAAATTGAACACATTGTCATTAAGTTCTGCTGTAAATAATTTGGCGTTTTCCCTCTGTTCGACTGCAGTGATATTCCCTCTGTGCTGGATAAAAGTACCTGCTTTTTCCACTTCTTCAGTCCCTTCTGTTGTTGGCTGATCAGCGTAAGCAGTAACGGTTCCGAGTAGCAGTACAGATAATGCTAAAGGTGCAATTTTTTTCATATAGTTCCATCCTTTCGGTAATTTCACTACATTAGTCGATTTAAGGAAAAAAAGGTTACATATTCGAGTTATTTTTTTGATATTGCAATGTCGTGAGTGCAATATAATCGTATAACGTTAATTTGCCAAGATCGAAGTTTTCTAACCATATTGGCTGAAATGCGCCTATTTGAACACCTTGCTTAAGCTGTTCACGTACAGCTTCTTTATCGTTGAAAATGGCTTCCACTTTTTGCTGTAATGCCTTGCTCGTAATCGTTTGCGGGTCCGGTGCTGGTGCTGGTGGTGTCGGTTTTATTGGTTGTGCTGGTGTTGGTGCTTGCGTTGGTGTTGGTGCTTTTATATTCGGAAAATAGCTTTTCAATGTCTCGGCAATTGCTTCAATTATTTGGTCTTTATTTGCCCGATATAGCTTTACATCTTGCTCTGAATTGACAAAACATACTTCTATAAGAATGGCCTTTTTCGTTGTTCCATTTAAAAATGCCAAGTTCGTACGCTGTTTTGCCCCGCGGTTTTTAAACTTTCCTGCATTCGCAATTGCGGTACTCATCTTTTGCGCAAATGCTGCCATAGTAGGGTTTACATACAGCACTTCTGTCCCGATTCCTTCTTTTTGCTGTGCGGATGCAGAATTAAAATGAATGCTGACATCAAGTTCGCGCTGAGTTGCGTTATGCTGCTTCACTAAATACGTCAAATTTTGCTGCTGGCTTTTAGATTGATTGTCAATAATTACTTTGACCTTCACACCTTTTTGCTGCAATTTTTTCCCGAGCTCCTGCACAAGCGAAACAGTTTCCTCCCCTTCATTCATGTAACCTGAGGCGCCTGTCCCCTTTCCGTAATGACCTGCACTAATTGTTAGCATCGTAATTCACCTCCTTTTTCTATCTATATGTCCTCTAGTGTACCGAAAAAGGGACATTGCGGTTTTTTATTATATTAAAATAGCAGTTAGGTTTTTACCACGGTGAAAGGCAATCTCCCTAATAGCGATATAGCAATTAGAATAATAATTCGTTACAATGAAGTAATTATACATAATGTGAGGGTTTGGCATGAAAAACAAACGAATGATTGGCTTTTTATTAGTTGTGTGTGGCAGTTTTTTCTGGGGTATCGGCGGAACGATGGCACAACAACTGTTTTCTTGTGGCATTGAAGTGAACTGGCTTGTGTCAACACGCCTTGTCATTGCCGGTATACTTCTTTTAATTGCCCAGGCAATATTTAAAGATCGGGGGCAGATTTTCAAGATTTGGCTGGAGAAACGGGATGCATTCCGCTTACTCGTTTTCGCGATTATTGGAATGCTTGGGGTTCAGTATACATATATGGCTTCGATTAAAGAAGGCAATGCAGCGGTCGCAACCTTATTGCAATACTTGGCACCGGTAATGATCATTATTTGGGTGACGTTTCGTGGCCTGTCCAAATTCACGAAAAGAGATGCGGTAACAATTGTGTTAGCTCTTGGCGGAAGCTTCTTTTTATTAACAAACGGTTCACTTTCCGCGTTTGCCGTACCGCTCCCTGCAATTATTTGGGGGTTATTGTCCGGTGTGACACTGGCATTTTATACGCTCTATGTCATTCCACTATTAAAGCGCTTTGACTCGCTTGTCGTTGTTGGCTGGGCGATGTTTATAGCGGGAATGACAATGAGTTTTGTGCAGCCTCCATGGGATGTGGATGTTTCAGTATGGACAGGTGCAACTGTATTTTATCTGATTGTAGTCATTATTTTCGGCACGATGCTGGCATTCTGGTTTTACATCGAAAGCCTTCAATCTCTTACTGCTAAGGAAACGAGCCTGCTTGGTAATATTGAACCGCTGACTGCCGTGCTGGCAACAGTGTTATGGCTGAAAGAACCGTTCGGCGTATTTCAATGGCTTGGAACCTCACTCATCTTGGTGATGATGGTTTATATAGCGTTGAAGGCGGATCGGGATCAGGTTGAGGATGACGCGGTAGACGTTTGATATAGGAGGTGCTCGCATAGGTTGTACGGGCGCTTTTTTTGCGAAATCTGCCGCAGAATTCGGAAGCGGTTTTGAAAACTGTGGTGAGGGGTGTGATTTTTAAGTTAGTTTCCGGGAAATATTCGGGGTGCTGAAGGCTTTTTTGTTTTATTAGAACAATTGTTTCGGTTATTAGAAGAGTTGAGTGGGTTATTAGAACTTTTCGGTGAGATATTAGAAAACTCGGGTGTGGTGTACGGTTTCGAGTGAATTTCCCGGCAATATTAGGGTTTGCTGAATGTGTTTTAGTTTTTATTAGAACATTGACGACTGATATTAGAAGAGTTGAACTGGTTATTAGAACTTCTCCGAGAGATATTAGAAAACTCAGGTGTGGAGTAGGATTTCGAGTGAATTACCCGGCAATATTGAGGGCTATCTTATCGTATTTTATTTTTATTAGAACAAATGCTGAGGTTATTAGAAAATCTGAGAGTGATATTAGAAGAACTATAGAGGATATTTGAACATTTTGATGGGTTATTAGAACATCGAACAATTATATTAGAAGTTCGGCATTTTATTAGAACTTTTCACGATATATTAGAAGATCCGAGCTGGATATTAGAAAACCGCACCCCCAATATAAAAACCAACTAGCCTCAGCTAGTTGGCTCCACTCTAGATGTTTTCAATTTCCTTAAAGACGTCAAAAGCGCCTTCACTTTTATTCGAACAGACGACACTCACCAAACCACTTGCCGGATAATATGCTGAGTGAAAGCTCACCCCGGGGTCGTAGCCCATCACATGGTATTTCGAGATACTGTCTTCCTTCTTATCAATCCATACACCATAGCCGTAAAAGCGGTCATAGTCATCATCCGTATGAATATATGGCGTTAACAATTGCTGCGTCATCACTTCGCCTAAAAGTTCAAATTTCATCAATGCTTGCCAGAAGCGATGCATGTCTTCCACAGTGATAAAAGCTCCACCGTCCGCCCCGCCTTTTACGGGAACAGAGTAAATATTCGATTTCCATGAGCCGTCTTCCTCTTCAATATAGCCCAGTGCCGTATTTCGAGGAAGTGCATCCAGTTCAAAGTATCCTGATTGCTCCATTCCTGCACGCTTGAATATATTTTCCGTCACATAATCATCAAAGCCCTTGCCGCTCACCTGTTCAACGACTAGACCAAGAAGTATATAGCCCGCATTATTATAATGGAAGCGCTCGCCTACTTTTAACTTCATCGGTTCATGCTGGAACAACGGTAAAAAATCACGGCCGTTTCGCATCAAATACATCGGCTGACTCACCCATAAATCCGCAAAATCCTCCATTACTTCTTCGTCAAAGTAATCCGGGATCCCGGCTGTATGTGTTAACAGATGGTGGATAGTTATTTCCTCATCGAATCGTGGAAACGGAATGTCCAAAATCTCGGATAACTTTGAATCAAATGAAAGCTCTCCCTTCTCTGCAAGCTGGCAAATTGCTACTGCTGTAAAGATTTTGCAACCGGAAGCAATCCCGAATCGCGTTTGCTCATTATTCAAAATGCTATGTGTACGATTCGCAAAACCGATACTGTGTTGCTGTAATAAATCATTATTTCGTTTTACTAAAACATTGCCTGAAAAATCAACTTCATTCATAACTGCTAGTACTTTTTCATTTAACATATTCATTTTCATCTTACTTCCCTTCAAATTTTGAATGATTTCAGATAAAAACTGGTTAACTACTATTTCCCGAATAATATTTTCGGAATAACAAAACTTGGCAATTTCATTTTAACATAGTAGCCTACAAATAAAAAAGGACCGCCTATAACAGTCCCTCTCATTTAACAATCCGTATCTTCCCCGGCACGCCACATATCAATTGTTTTATGGATAAAGTCTCGCAGTCCCGTCTCTTCCATGTTAATTGTCTTCTTAACCCGGATGCATCCTTTGCCATAGTTATAGCCAGTTAAGAGTGTCTCAGCGTTTTCAATTTTATCGATTGTTCCGACATAGAGGCTGACGTAATGTTTTTGCGCGTTCAATGCGAAAATATAATGTTCATCCCTACCGAAATTCAGCATCTTATAGCGAATCGACTCTTCCAATTCAGTTCCATAGGATAATATCATTTGCCTTATTGCAAGAAGCTTCTCTTTGCGCCAGTCGTCTTCGAGCATTTCTAAATATTGTTCAGCATTTTTGGCATCATATTGCATGTTAGAGTACCCCCTATATTTTTCATTTCATTATTAGTTTACATAAAATTCTTATTGTATGCACAAAAAAGCAGGCATATAAAATACGCCTGCTTGAAAATTTAGAAAGTACCATCCGGATAGCCTCCCAGAATATTGCGCTCCGCCAAATCATAGACTGCTTCGGCAAAATATTTTGAAGGTGGTACATCTGAAAATTGCTTCGTGCTTGCAGCAGATGCTTCCGTTAAAGGTAAGCTACATGCAAATATGAGTGCACCGAATGCTGCCAAAATTCTTTTTTTCATTTACTAGCTTCCTTTCTTTTATAGTTGGATTTCTTTATATTAGAAAACCTTTTCAACCCTATATTATTTTACATTATTATCTTTTCTTAACCAGAATTATAGAAAAAACCTTATTTTATATACATTAAACCAAGTCACTCTGACTGATGGGAAAGTATCCAGTTGAATTTCTTCAGTTAGATTACTTTCAATAAATGTAATGACTCTTTGCGTTACTTCACTGTAATACAACTTGCTCACCTCACCATCATCATAGCGAATGAAGAGAAAAATTTTTTGATAATTCTTGCTCAAATGATATATCCATATTTTAACATAAAATTTCTCATGCGAGAGAAGCGAAAATTCAGTCTATTTAACGATTCTTATTTGAAGCATACATGGTAACTTAAAGTTATCACAGATTGAGAGAAGGAAAATGTATGAATATTAAACATGTTACGATGTACGCTTCAAACTTTGATGCAGCAAAACAATTTTATTTAAATAAGCTGCAATTCCCTCTACTATCAGAAGAACCGGATCGCTTTACAATGAATGTTGGGGAAACGGCAGTCACTTTCATTGAGGCCCCTTGTAACGAAAAACCATTCTATCATTTTGCTTTTGACATCCCTTCAAATCATTTTGAAGAGGCGAAAGAATGGACTAAAGGAAAAGTAACATTATCGCAAGAACAAGGCGAAGATGAAGTATATTTTGAAGGGATTGATGCGAAATCGATTTACTTTGAGGACCCTGCAGGAAATATAGTAGAATTTATTTGCCGCCTTTCAGATTCTAAACAAAGTGCGGTACCGTTTACCGTTTCATCTCTGCTAAAGATGTCGGAGATGAGTATTGTCGTAAAGGATAAATTAAAATCAGTATCAGCGTTTCATGAAGTATCTATTTTTGAACGAGACCATAAAGAAATTACGGCAGAAGAATTAACATTTATGGGCGCACGTGAAGATGCATCCTATCTTTTATTCGTAAATGAGGGGCGCACATGGTTCTTCTCAAATAAGAATGCTGAAGTTTTCCCCGTTGAGGTTTTATTAACGAATGGAGTAATGATGAAAATTGACGAAGGTCTGGAATTGGTGAGTTCAAATCGAATTTGAAGATGCTTACTATAAAAAAACGAGCTTGGTCCTACAAGCTCGTTTGTGCAATATGTACTATACTCTGTATTACTAAATCGATCTCATTGTTATCCTTAATAACAAATAAATGGTCGGCTTCCTTTTCTGTTGGATCCACTATGTCTTCTTTGAGAGATTCTACATGCTGCCTAACAAGCAGTTCCTCAAAATTTGTAATTGGACCCCTAAATATATTTGTACTTCTTTGACTTTGTTTTACTCTGGAATGGAGTACATCATGCGATATATCAAAGTGAACCAATATCCGCACAAAATCTTCAGCTGGGAATAATTCCTCAAGTAAATATTTTCGACCTTTGAGGCTTCGATTCGAGTTGCAAATAATAAAATGAAAATCTGTATGTTCTTTGGCATAATCGACCATTAACTCAGAAAGCGAATGTTTAAGTATATTTGGTCCTTCATCTCGTTGTAACTTCTTATAATAAGTATTAAGAAATTGAGCGTGGTTGTCCTGGTCGATTACAAAAGAATTGCTTAATTGTTTTTCTAAAGCATGAGCAAATGTAGTTTTACCGGAATGGGTTTTGCCCACTGTCATAATTACTAATCTTTTCATTGTTAAAACCTCTTTTATTAAACTTGAATATTATCTTTTCCCCTGCTATTCGTCTCACCTTTAAACATGTACCGGATGCCTTTACCTGCAAGCGGTTCATCTGTATACCTTGGTAAAACATGAAAATGAGCGTGAAAAATATGCTGTCCGCCAATCTCTCCACAATTCCACCCCAGATTATATCCTTGAGGTTGGTATGTCTTATCCAAGTAATCTTTCACATCTTGAAGAAGTGTATATGTGGCATTCCATTCATCTATTGTTAAGTCAAACGCCGTTTCTCGATGTAATTTAGGTACTATTACGCCAGAACCTTCAAGTTGGATACCTTTCTTTTGGTATTGTTCTACTTGTAAAAACCAACAATGTTCATTGCTTAAAACAATTTTTTGAGTTGGCTCTAATTCTGGATGACAAAATATACAATCTTTCATTCTGTTTCACACATCCTCACTAATTTACAATCTGTTCTATTATGGATTTAAAATTGAAGTAAATTCTTTTATAAACGGAAAGTTCCCTTCATCAACTTCTGCTTTCAATCGTTCTAATGCCATGATTGCTTCTTGTTTTAACTCTTCAGGATACAGATATTTTATACTGTTCACTTCAAATTCATCTTCGTCCACAACTTCCCAATCGTGATTTTTCCTTTTTATAAAATCTAAATCCAAATCTACAAAACTAAGTTCATTTTGATTTAAAACTGACGGCATTGCGACATTACAATATGCTGAAACAACGGCCCCTTCTTCGACTTCCAACGCTGCGGTAAACCATTTATTGAAAGGAAAATATTCAATCGACGTATTATTAATTGTGTAAACGTTATTTTTAGAATGATGCACTAACTTCCTCCCTGATTTGCATAAAACAAGTATGTATTCAGGTGTCGTTTCTAGTATTTCGCCTTCCCATTCATAATGAGGTATATCTGGAAACTTCAACGCTTTAATTTTCAGCATATTATTCAAATAACTCTCCTCCGAATACATTTTAAATTTATCACACTAAGTATTTTATACTCCCATTCATATTAACATAAATTACCAAGCTAAATTTACGACATTTTTGGCACTAAAAAAGCATTACCCGTCTCAAGGTAATGCTCCTCATTTTAAATTAAATGTTATCATTTTTCTTTTGATGAATCAGTTGAATTAACTGATCGATTTTTTCATTTTTTTCTTGATCCAATTTTTGTTTCATTTCCATAAATTTTATCGCTTTCACAATAAAATAAACTACAAAAATAATGATAACTAAGTTAATTAGAATTGGTAACAACCCGAATAAAGCAAACACGCCTATACCACCGCCATCATACAACATTTCCATCACTCCATCTCGATAGATCCTTTTATTATATCATTAAATAAAGTAGGGGTATTATGACTTATTGTGGCTGCGCTAATTTTTTTCCTGTTCAATAAACAGTACATTGTTTTGTCTAGCTATTCTATAAATCTCACTTTTGTCTTCATATAGGAAATACTCGTTTAATGGTATCCGAATTGAATTACCGTCATCTGATTTAAAATTGTATTCTTCATATCTATTCGTGCCATCATTGTAGTATTCAAGCGCTACTTCTTTAATTTCAGTCCATTGAAACGATTTCCCATCGAATAAATTATGCGACACAACTTTTTCTTTTCCTATATATGTATAGCTTAATACCGATAAATATAAAACAAAGAAACCGCCTGCAATAAAAACAACTAATAGGCTATAAGTGAATTTGTTTTGTCTGATTAGCGGGATGATGAATCCGACAAATAATAACAAACTTGCAACTAGAACCAGGTTGAAATTTAAACGATGCGGAAAAAGGACGATTGCTGATGGATCATATAAAAATGTTTGGACATAGAAAACGGGAAAAATTAGTCTGACAAAAGGCAAACTGATAATCGTTAATCCCGCAAGAACTAATAAAATTAGACGAGGTGAGTATTTAATTGAAATGGTAAATCCCCCTTTTTAGAAATCGTATTATCTATATAAGGTAATTTTACCAAATCAATTCTTCTACACTCTTTTATATGCCTAAAAGAATATCTCTGCCTCCCCGCAATTCTATAAAAACGACTCCCTTAAAGAATGCCCCTTTAGTTAAAAAATGCTAAATAAATTACAATAGCGATTATGATTATAAGAAAAAGAATGCCTGTACCTTTCCACCCTAAATCCCCGATTAAATCTTGAAGGCCGCCACCATGCATCGCTGCTGGATTTCTCTTTAACTCTTGTTGTCTTAATCTTTCTCTTCTTTCTTCTGGAGTTTCTTGATCTTTATTCAATATAGATTCCTCCTATAAACAACACTTGTTTACACTTTAACATAAATATCCAGTGTGAAATTAATAATCTTTCCCACAAGTCACACAGCGATTATCTGTATCATTTTCTCCATACATCCGAAGTTCCTTTTCCAGGTTACAGACACGACATTTTTCTAATCGTATTTGAGGCAATGTACCAGCTTCTGCTAATGGGACCCATTGTTCTTCATATAGTTTTTTAGTCATTCCATAGTCAATTAAAACAAGATGCCCCTCTTCATTCAGCCCGTAATTTCCACTATCTTTAAAATCAAATCCGTCTAGTTCTAGATCGATGACTTCGATTGCGGTTTTTAAATCCTCCATCATTCTTGGGTCGTTCTCTAAATCGATATCGTAAGAGCAGTGATTGTGTAATGGGAGTTGCTCATAAAAAGGCTGAACGACATATTTCTCACTTAAAAAAAGAATTGGCGCAATATGTTTGTCTAGCCCCTGCCTTTCCAATGATTTGTACATTTCATATTCATTTTTACTTTGGACATACCCGAGAGGATGCAAAAATGTTTTTATAACAATGCCTTCGAAACGATAAACTTTTCTCGTTGAACCGATTCCGATTATTTCAGCTTGTTTAAGCAAATCCTCTATGTTCTCTACAACTTTGGAAATATTCATTTTTCCATCCCCTAATCATCTATGTATTTAGTACCCGCTATTGTACCTACTGTTTAAAAAAATCAAGCGCTAATCCTTTAAAAAGAATAGCGCCTGAAAACTATAGTGGGATTTTTGTTCCTTGATGGAAATGCATTTTCCACTGTCCATCGACTACTTTCCATATTGAGCTCCTTAATGAATGCTGGTTGTTTAGCTCATTATAAATTCGATACGTTGCTAGAACGATTTCTTCAGACAATGAATGTATTTCAAAATCACTCATTGTCATTTTTACGATTCCAAGAGTTGCTTCACTAATGTCCTCATCTTTGTACAATACTTTCCCTGAGCTTCCAAATTCAAAAAAATTGTCTGAAAGTAAGTTCATTATCTCCTCTTTTGATGTTCGAATTTCTGGTAACAACAATTTGTTTTCGAGTTGAAATAAATGTCTCTTTAATGCTGACCTATTCTCCACTTTCCAGTCACCTTTTCTGTTCATATTATTGTAAATAGTACTATCCTAATCTGCCACAGGAATAGTAGGTGATTGGCAACCATAGGAGTATGCTAGACAACTAAAACCAGACTTTTCAAGGATCGGTTTGCTCATTGGACTGGCATCAACCGTTAGGAAAGAATATCCCTTCTCAAAAGCTTTTTGTGCACGAACTGCCAATAGTTTTGAATAATAACCTTTGCCTCGGTATTGCGGAAGCGTTGACCCTCCCCATAAGCTGGCAAAGGAGGAATTATTCTCTAAGTACATCCAAGCAGCGCTTACAAGCTGACCACCTTCATAAACCCCATAAATATATAGTGAGTCAGGACTATCTTGTTTATCTCTCCAAAGTCTTTCCCCAAGCTCTGTATGAGATCCATTCCAGATAGCATCTTCCAGAGCAATAACATCCAGGATGCCTTGTTCATCTGTTATTTCCTTTACTGCATTCAGATCGAATTTTGTAAGGAAAGGATGACTTTCAGATAATTTCACGACCATGAGTGCTTCTGGATCATCCATCGTAAATCCCTCTTGTTTGAGTATTTCAGTCAAATTATCAGGTTTGTCATAGCTGTACACTTTCCATTCAAAACTTTGCTTAAGGTTACCGAAATAAGTTAACTCATTTCGAATTACTTCCCTTGCAGACCTTTCATTTACATTAGAAGCTAATATAAATCCATTTTCGTTAAACTTTGAAATGTGTCGAACAACATTGTCGGTTTTTTCTCTTATAAACCCTGGTGTTACAGCTTCTTGTCGCAATTCTTTGTGGAAAAGTTTAATCCATTCATTTTTGTCCATAGCCTTGTTCCTTTCAACACCTCAAACATTTATTACAAAAAATTGAAGCGCTTATAGATATAGTAAACTAATTATACATGTTTTTATTTAATCCTCATCAACTTCTTCGGCAACTTTATCGATTCTTTCTAACATTGGCGGATGAGTATAGCGGAACCATTTAACAAGTGCTGGCGGGTTTACTTCACTAAGACCTGCTTTCGTCAGCTGTTGAAACGATGAGACCGCTGCTTCAGGGTTTTCCACAAGCTCAATAGCAAATTCATCTGCTCGGATTTCCTGATAACGGGAAATCGCATTGGACAATGGGCTTGAAAAGAATAATAAAAATGATGAGATTAACAAAAACAATGGCAATGAATTCAAATTGCCCATTTCTTTAATTTTCAGGATCGGTCCGTAACGGCGAATCATCCAAGGCATGATTTTTGCGATCAGCCATAGTCCAATGAGCGTCATAATTAAATAGACCGCGATGTTAATATAAATATCCTTCAGTAAATAATGGCCCATCTCGTGTGCCATGATAAAGAGGATTTCATCTTGTGATAACCGTTTTAAAGTCGTATCCCACAACACTATCCGGGAATTGTCGCCGATTCCTGTCACATAAGCATTTAAAGCATTCGTTTTCTCCGACATATTCACTTCAAACACATGGTCAGTTGGAATATCCGCCTGCTCAGCGAGAGATAGAATTTTCGTCTCCAACTCCTTGTCTGTTAAAGGAGAAAAATCATTATAGATCGGATCGATGACGACAGGTTGAATAAACATTAGAAAGATTGAAAACGGTACAGTTAAAGCCCATGCATAGAGCCACCATTTTTTCGGGCTTTTTCTAATAAGCCAATAGAGAATTGCTATCATGATTACCGACATCCCAAACTCCAGCCAAAAATCAATTATATTTTCCCGCATCCATGAAGAATAAATTTGCGTACTGATTCCATAGCTTTTGCTAAGCATATAGCGGTAATATTCAAGTGGGAATTGAAGGATGAACAATAGCAAGGATAAGAAGAACAAATACATTGTAGTTCTGAATATCGACCATTTAAATTGTTCAGAACTCCATTTCTCAAATAAACGTGAAATTCCCGTAATTAAAATAACGAAGTAAAGCAGCCATTCCAATGGCGTTGTGATAAAGAACAGGAAATTTCTTACTTTTGATAACTCTTCACTTAATAACAACTCCTGTGTTGTAAGAAAAGTGCTTGGATCAGCTGCTGTTCCTTGAAGAGCGGATGGAATCCCACTATTTTGTCCATGGTAAAAATACAAATACATTGCGACAATATACAATCCAAATGCAAAAACAGCCATTAAACCCCATTTTTTTGTCATTCCTTTTACACCTCAATTCAGTCGTTACCATATCCTATTATTGAAGTGCGGAAATCATTTCTACTAAGTTGGTCAATCTCAATTTTTGAAGGTTCTATATATCTTGGAATCTCCATAAACTGACTCAATTTTAAATTGAATTAACAAGGAGCGCTTAATCATGTTGTTTGCTGTTCATTATTTGGAAAATAATACGCCTGTCCTAAGTCAGTGTTTAGAACGTATTCCTGAAGTAGATGAGGACTTAAAAATAAAAGGTCGTCAAGGAAAGGTTGTAAATGTTGTTCAAATCGAAGAGTGTAAATACCACGTCCATGTCGTCCTGGAAAAAGTAAATAAAAAACAAGCTCTATTAAAAGACGATAAAAAGAAAAGACGTTGATCTATGGGGAAATTGCAGGTTTCTCTAAAAGTAAAGTAAAAATATAACAGTTTTCTATATACCGCTCCCACTGTGGATGCTATAATAACAGGTAAGAACATTGTTATAGGTGTTTCTTATCGCGGTCTTGTAGCTCAGCTGGGAGAGCACCACCTCGACAAGGTGGGGGTCGCAGGTTCGAGACCTGTCGAGACCATTAATTCATACGCTCACAAACGTTGTTATATAAACGTTTGTGAGCTTTTTCTTTTCAGGAGATTTCCTACCTTACGCTTGATATCTTTCTAAGTTTTCTAATAATCTGTTAAGGTTTATGTGCTAACACTTCGAAGCCCGTTATGTTTTTTCTTTGGTATTGCATTTTTGAATTTAGCGTACAAGTTTTATAAAAAAGGTGAAAAACTTAGCTTTACAATTCCATTTTTATTAGGTGTTACCGCATTAATAGTTATGTTTTATAGAATGTATTGAGTTAGATTATCTCTCTAGGTACATCGAGCATTATTAATACATAGATTAAAAATATACAATCACATACCAAATAACCTTAACAAGCAGCTAAGACTAAGACACAGTCTTGGTTGCTTTTTACTTTAATTAGGTTACCAAACATCCTTCTTAAAATTGTTAATATTCCCACTAGAAAATACTTAAAAGTTCATCAAAACTTTCAATTTCATTCTCATAATGACTTACTTGCCCAAATCCGTATTTAGCAAATATAAAAGGTATTTTAGCTAATCTGGCTGCATTTAAATCCCCTTCCGTATCACCTATATAAACTGGATTTAATAAATTGTTCCTATCAATCACTAATTTAATATTTTCACCTTTTGACATGGTGGTTCTTCCATGGCTTTCAAAATCCAAAAAATACTTTTCAAGTTTATGATATTTGTAAAATGATTCTATATAGCCATCTTGGCAGTTACTAACAATATATAGGTTATATTTTTGAGAAAGCTCTTTTAGGACAATTTCTACATTTGGATAGAGGACTCCGCCGTGTTTTTCTAAGAAAGATTGTTCTAATTCGCAACAAACTTTTACTAGTTGTTGCCGTTCAGTATAACTTAAAGCGGGAAAGAGTTTTCTACTTATTTCATTCATCTGTAATCCCATTGTACCTTCAAAGTCTTTCCTAGTTAATTGACTTATTATTTGGTTATTGTTTCTTATAACGCTGTTCCAAGCATTGAGTACTGTGTCAATTGGATCCCAGAGAGTTCCATCAAGATCAAAAATTATGCTATCCAATTAAAATCCACTTCCTTCTAAACTAGTTTGACAATCAACTTTATTATCCTAATATTACCATTTTAGATTATTTTATATAGTCGTTTTTTAAATGTGTTATTTTAATTGTTAATATCGTAAAATTCCCCTGATTACTCATACGTTTTTCATAATATGGCCCTATAACGGAAAAACGCGATCTCCTTATTGAAGAATCGCGCCCAGATTGTTGAATAGTATAAGATATATCTCTTTCGAATCTTAATATTTATTAAAATGATCTTTCAAAACAAACACATTTGTGAACACGGTTATTACTTTTAAATTGGTCAATATCGTTTCCAACGTAATGAGTGAAAGTGTTAACTAAATAGAGATTAGGTATGTTACTTTGAATTTTATGTTTCATTTCGCTTCCCTCAAAATAAACGTGGTAATAGGAATCAACCATTTTAAATTTCATTTTTTCATACCAGTTTTGAACCCAAAGATCATCTCTTGTCCACGCCTCAAAACGATTAATATTCATTTCTTTTGCTTTAGTTTCGGCAGCATAGAGTAGTTGTTGTCCTATTCCTCGTCGAGAAAAATCTGGATGAACAGCAATGTGCCAAATCATTCCACCTAATCCTTCTCCTCTGGAGCAAACTGTTCTTTCTTCTTTTTCAAACTCTACATCAATAAGCCCAACAATTTGACCATCTAATTCTGCGACTAGCTCAATTGCCGGATTTTGATAATGTTCTTTCTTATTTAGTACATTATCAAAATAAACTGTCTGTAAAAATGCAAGTGTTCGGCATCTTATCCAACCAGTTTCATCAGTAACTCTATAGTTTCTAATAATCACTTATATACCTCCGGATTTTAGGAACCACGTAGTTTATAGGGGATTTATACGCTTATCCCTTAAAATTGATTCACCCCGTTTAATTTGTTCGTGAATTTCATAATATATACCGCCTCCTTTACTAACAATTATTTAAATTCTACCATACATTCCCAATACATAGAGCGATAAATAGGTATTTCACTACCCATAAAAGGGTCTTAAAAAAGAGGAAAGCCCAATTCTTATTACAGAATTGCGCCCGATTGTTGAAGATCGTTCTTCACCTAAAATCTCCGTTAGTTCAACAACTTTTTCAAATCAATTCTTATATAGGTTTTATTATAAGTAGTACCATCATCATTATAAAAAACAGCTTCCTTTAAATATGGGTCTGAAATTCCTTCATAACCATGCTTTTTAATTAACTTTATCATTTTAGGATTCTCAATTGGATCAACACTCACAAACATTTCAGAATAACCTAAGTCCCTTGCAATATTTTCTCGATACTTTATTAAATCTGAACCTACACCATTTCCACGATACTCTTCTTTTACATAAAGGTCACTTAATTTGGGGAGTAAAGTACCTTTTAATTTAAGAACTCCAAAACCTAATATAAGTTCAATTTGTTCAGCAATCACCAAATATACTTCTTTTTTCTCGAATTGCATTAAATATTTTTTAAATAAATCCTTATTATTTCTTATATTGCATAAACCTGATAAGTCATTTTCGTTTGCCAATCTTAGTATGTACTTCATTATTAACACCCCTTTTTCCACTGGTTTGTTCGAATAATCTGTCCCATTACTTTAAGTATATTTCTTCACAATCCCACTTAAAAACTAACATAAATATCCAATTTCCTTTTAGATTGTTATCTCATAATATGGCCCTATAACGGAAAAACGCGATCCTCCTATTTAAAGAATCGCGCCCGATTGTGGAATATGTTAGGAAATCAACTTACTATTCGGAATATAATTTAGTAAGCGTATTTAATTTGGTGAAGAACTTATCTGGATTAATAATATTGTAAGAGTGAAGTTCATTAGAATCATTACGGAAGTACATATTTTTTTCGTGTTCGTACACATATATAGTGTAGTTTTGGTTAAGATTTAATTTCATTGTTGCGCCTTCTTTAAAATTGTAAATCATAGCAGATGGTATAAATTCTAAATCAAGCAATTCCTTAATAATTTGTTTGCGCTTTTCCTCTGGATTTATGACAATCGCATGAGATTCTAACGTATCTGGTCGATAAGACAGTTCTGTACCTTCTATATCGAAATCAGCCTCAGTTAAAATATCCTTTATGGTGTATATGTTTTCATTTTTTTCTTGAGCGGTATTTTGTTTGCTTTCATACAATCTTCCTCCCATAAATGCTCCAACGATAAGGAGGGCGCAAATGGCTGTTAAAAAAATATATTTTTTCATATGTAAATTCTCCTAAAAATTTATACAATCTTTATATATTTTTATATATTACCATTTTATGAATGATTTTGCTTATAGACATTCCCTAAGCGTCGTTAAGTGACCTTTCATAAAAGAATATTATTCAACAATATGGACCTATAACGGAAAAACGCGATCTTCATATTGAAGAATCGCGCCCGATTGTTATCAGCCAATATTTCTACTTCTATCGTTAGTGCATAAGAAAATGCTTATTCTTCTTCAATTTTAGTGTTTTTATAAAGACTATCTACTATTGGGTAAATATCAGGCTCTGTATAATAGTAATAGTCAGTTACCTCATTTTCCGTAAATATAAAAGTCATTTGTTCACCTTCATAAAGGGATATGGCATAACGAAATCCAGCTCTATCTTCTTGGTTTTCTTCAGGTATAAACTGTACATCCTTGATTTCACTCAAAAATTCACCAATTACTTTTTTATCTTTTATTATTTTTGAATAACCTGTACTCCCATCTGTTACTTGAATTTTTGTGACATCTTCAAGGTCATTTTTATAAAATTCTGTAAAGTTTTTCGTTTCTAATCCGCAGCCTGTTAAAAGAATAATAAATAAAAATAAAGTTAAAGTTAATTTTTGAACATACATATCAATACCTCCATATCCCCCTCTGTTAGGATAGATGTCGTACCGAGCTTACGTGGCATAGTAAAGTAAAAACACGGAGGTCGAGACAAATGACAATGAAAAGAGAACGTATCCGCTACACGGCTGAACAAAAAAAAGCCGTTGTTGCACGCATGATGCCACCACAAAACGAAGCGGTAGCGAAAATAAATGAGGAAACAGGCATTACAGAAGCCACCCTATATAAATGGCGCAAGGAAGCACGTGCAGCAGGTAGTGCAACACCTGGCAATGGTCAAACAAGCGACAAATGGAACAGCCATGATAAATTTTTAGTAGTAATGGAAACCTTCTCGATGAATGAAGCTGAGTTAGCGGAATATTGTCGTCGAAAAGGCTTATATCGTGAGCAGATCGAAGCGTGGAAAGAAGTTTGTCTTCAGGCAAATGGTCAGGCATTTGATCAGGCAAAGCAGTTGAATGGGCAATTAAAGGAAGAAAAGCAGCGGGCAAAGGCGTTGGAGAAGGACTTACAGAAGAAAGAAAAGGCATTGGCAGAAGCGGCAGCCTTATTACTCCTTCGAAAAAAGGCCCAAGCGATTTGGGGGGACGACGAGGAAGAATGACCTGCCCGTCAAATCGCAAACTCGCAGTAGAATTGATTCAAGAAGCGAACCGAAACGGGGCGCGATTGGCAAAAGCATGTGAAGAATTGCATATTAGTGTTCGCACGTATGAACGTTGGGTAAAGGACGGGGAAATCCAGTGGGACCAACGCCCTATCGCTAAGCGTCCCCTACCGAAAAATAAGCTGTCCGAAGAAGAACGAACAGAGATTTTAACCGTTGTGAAGCAGGATGAATATGCCGATTTACCACCAACACAAATTGTCCCAAAGTTAGCCGATCAAGGAACGTACATCGCTTCAGAATCAACATTTTACCGTGTATTACGCGAAGAAAAGATGCAAAATCACCGAGGCTTTAGTCAAAAACCGACGAAGCGGGTACCGGAAAGTCATCTTGCTGTGGCACCGAATCAAGTATGGACATGGGACATTACGTGGTTAGCAGGACCTGTGAAAGGTATGTTTTATCGTCTTTATTTAATCATTGATTTATTTAGTCGCAAGGTTGTCGGCTGGGAGGTTTGGGAAACCGAAGAAGCAAACTATGCGGAGCAACTGGTGCAAAAAGCGGTACTGAATGAAAAAATTCAAGGTGCACCACTCGTCCTTCATTCGGATAATGGCAGCCCGATGAAAGCCTCCACTTTTCAAGGGTTTCTGGAGAAAATGGGCATTCAAAGCTCGTATTCAAGACCACGTGTCAGCAACGATAATCCCTATTCAGAAGCGATGTTTCGGACGTTGAAATACCGCCCTGATTTCCCGCGAAAAGGGTTTAAGTCCGTAGTGGAAGCACGTGCTTGGGCATTAAAATTTGTCCGCTGGTACAACGAAGTACATTTACATAGCGCCTTGAAATTTGTGACGCCGGTGCAGTGCCATACTGGTAAACATATCGGAATTTTAGAGAAAAGAAAATTAGTGTATGAAGAAGCCAAACAAAAGCATCCAGAACGTTGGGCTGGGCAGACACGCAATTGGTCAGCGCAACAACAAGTCGCACTGAATCCGATAAAAGAAGTCGTTCAGGAATAAAAAATCCCCCTTTTCCCTGTTGAAGTTCAATGGAAAGCGATTTTCTTTCCATTGAACTTCAACAGGACAGCAAGCACAGCGCGCTAGCTTCGATTGAATTGGGGATTTGATTGGAACGAATAGGAGTTTAGTAGAAAAGTAAAATAGCTCGATGCGACAACTATATTGACAAACACCGATATCAAAAACGCTATACTTTTTCTATTAATTAAAGTATAACCTTACCAATCAGTCGTTTGGTAATATTTAACGAAATCTTTTATTCCACAATATGGCCATTTAAAGGAAAAGGCGAAAAGGACCCTCTCCTTATTCAAGGAAAGAGCCCGATTGTGGAAGTTTGTGTCCCCCAAGTAAGTTTTTTTTAGCGTGAATTAACTAGACCTGCCATTAATTCTACAATATTCTTTAAATATGCAGATATAAAGAAACTATTTATAGCTAAAATGACCAATGCGATTGCAATAATATATTTTGTTAGTTTGTCCAATTTTATATTCAACCTCTCGTACTTTTAACTTAAACATCATTATCAAGTTAGATTTTGTAGATTGTTCTAATATACGGTTATTCTTCTATAACCCTTAAATAAATTTTCTACACCTTTGTTATTATAGCAAAATTCCAGGTTATTGATTGTTAATAATTCTAATATTTACGTTATTCAACTATATGGCCCTATAATTGAATAGACCACTTTTCTTATTGAAGAATCGCGCCCGATTGTTGCATAAGGGTGGCATCAGTTTTTACATTTACATTGTTAAGCAAAAAAATGTTACCAAACGTCGGTTTGGGAATATTTGTACTTCGCAACTAACGGTTAGTTATATAATGACTTCAACTTATGAAAATGGAGGTTTTTTAATGAGATATAACATTAAAGGGGTCTGTAAAATTTATCACGAAGAAGAGGGTTGGGGATGGATTTCAATTGAAGGTGAGGATGACGTATGGGTACACTTTAGTAGTATTCAAATTGATGGTTTTAAATCACTTACTAAAGGTGACGTAGTATCGTTTGACCTTGAAGAAAATCCAAATTTAAAAGAACAATCACGTCGAGCTGTAAATGTTAAGATACTCGTTAAATTTAAATAACAAGTATTTTAGTGCAACAAGCATTTCGAAATGTGCCCAAACATCGCTTTGGGAACTAATGTTATAATTAAAAATAAAAATTTCCATATATTAGAGGGGTAATAAATTGAGATATAAAGAGTTAAGAATAGTCGATATACCGAAATGGGGAACCTTTTTACGTGAGCAATGGCGTATAAATTTTGCAAATCATCTTTCAAATGAGGAACAGAAATCAATTGGAATGGACGGATTCCTGTGGCATTTATGTAGTTGGGAAAAAGTTAATTGTTTAAAGAAAGATGAAGCAATAGCAGCTTTTAAGGAACACTCAAAAATTAAATGTACTATCTTTTATCAATTTATAGATGAAGCGTATCTTGTGCAAAATGCTGGAACACTGAATCTAGACGATTTCACATATGATAGCTCTCATATGGATTATGGAGACATCTACATAATGGATTGGCATTTTAACTGGACGTTTATTATGACGCACGAAAGTGAATGTGGTCCTTATTTTATAAAAAAAATTTAGAGGATTCTTTAATTTTCATTTCGTAATAGAACGCTATGGTGAAATAACGTTCCCAAATGAAACTTTTGGAATGTTTGAACCAGCAGCTAGGACAGGTTAGCTTAAGAAAGACTGATACAATAAATAGATTACCATGTATAAAAATCTAAGGGAGAAATGCATATGGAAAACTTTGAAGATTTTTTACCAAGACATAAGCATGATCATGATAGAGTAAAAATGATAAAAAAAATGGATAGAGATAAAATATTACCTTTACTGCCTAGCCTCCTTGAATGGATTCAAGATATGAATTGGCCTGTAGCACCAAGCGTATTAGAATTACTTTTAACTTTTCCAGAAGAAATTGTCCCCCATGTACAAGATGTTTTATCTTCAGATGACGAAAATTGGAAATGGTTTATTTTACATTTTTTGGTTGTTGAATTACCAGTAGATTCAAGAGTTCAGTTTAGAGAGTATTTAACAAGAGTTGCTGAAACACCTACACGTAATGAACTCGCTGAAGAACTTGATGAGATTGCAAAAGAGATTTTGGAAACAATCTAAAAAATATTCCTTTTCAATTAACGGTTGCTTTAATGGAACAAAGATTTATAACATATACATAACTAAAATTAATAAACGTTCCCAAATCAAAGTTGAAGTGACCCCTAAAAGTTAGACACGGTAATTTCAGGCAGCCATTTGGGCATGAGTTCGATATTGTATCGGGCTCATACCTTTTAATTTTGCCTTAATCCGTTTGGTATTGTAGTAGTTGATATATTTTTCTAGTTCTCTTTTGAATTGCTCGATATTTTCAAATTCCTTTAAATAGAGAAATTCAGATTTCATGATGCCAAAGAAATTCTCCATCACGGAGTTATCGTAACAGTTACCTTTACGAGACATACTTTGCACAATGCCTCTTGTTTCAAGACTGTGTCGATATTGTTTCATTTGATAATGCCAGCCTTGATCGGAATGCATTAATAGCTGGTGGTCTTCTGGTAAGCATTCTAACGCCTTTTCTAACATGTCTGAAACAAGGGAAAAGGTCGGCCTTGAACCAATTGTATAGGTAATAATTTCACCATTAAATAGATCTAAAACAGGTGATAAATAAAGCTTTTCTCCGAATAATTTAAACTCTGTAATATCGGTTACCCATTTTTCATTTGGAGCCTCTGCCGTAAAATTACGATTTAAAATATTTGGCGCAATTTTACCGACTGTGCCTTTATACGATTTATATTTTTTCATACGTACTAAGCACTTTAAACCTAGCTCTTTCATGATGCGTTGAACCTTCTTATGATTCACTTTTTGCCCACGATTCGCTAACTCATCACGAATACGACGATAACCATAACGACCTTCATGTTCATCGTAAATCGCTTGAATTTCGACCTTTAAATCAGCGTTCAGATCGGGTCGATTCATCTTCTTCACTATATCGTAGTACGTACTGCGTTTAATTTCTGCGAATGCCACAAGTGCTTTCACCGAATATTTATGCCTTAATTCACAAATGACTTTTACTTTGTCTTTCGTGGTGATTTTTCTTTGGCTTGAACTAAGGCATTCAACTTTTTTAAATACTCGTTTTCCATTTCAAGCTGTTTAATGCGAGCTTGGAGTGCTTGAGTAGAGCCTTCTACTGGTGTTTTCTTAGATTGTTTAGCCGTTTCTTTTTTCATGGATAGACGCCCCTTTTTCTTTGGCTGAAGGGCATCCTTTCCTTGTGCTTCGAATTGTTTTTTCCAATTTCGTATCGTTGAAGCAGCCGCTATTTTAAAAATAGCAGCGGTTTCGTATAAGGACGTACCGTGTTCAGTCATGTAGTTAAGTACGTCTAGTTTAAACTGCTTCGTGTAATTTGTATATCGTTTTACAAAGGCCTCTACACCGTTATGTTCATATTGTTTCACCCAAGTTAATAGGTAACGATGGGATACCCCTATATCAGCCGCTACTTTCCTTGAACTTTCTTTTCCATTTACATATCTTTGAACCGCTGCTAATTTTTCTTCTGCACTCATTTTAGCCATAAAAAAACGGCACCTCCTTGTTAGATGTGTCTAACAAATGGGGTGCAGTTCAATCAAAGTTTGGGCATACACCACAAGGGCACGAATGTTGTTAAATTAACATTTGTACCTTTTTGCTTGAACGATTAATTATAGAGTTTTTTATACATATGGCATAAACAGTTGAAGTAGTAGCGTTTATATTAGCAGAGCTTGTTCATAAATTTGCATAAAAACTTGAATAGCATTTCTTGTCGTCATAAGGGTTATTCAACAATATGGCCCTATAACGGAAAAACGCGATCTTCTTATTGAAGAATCGCGCCCGATCGTATTATTAGATCAGCCAGAAAATATTTCTGCTTGAACATTTTTTATATCGATATATGATAACGGTAGCCGGGGTAGAAACATGTTTGAAGCTGGTTGGGACGTTGATCTCGTATAACAAACGAAGCTATGTCACTACAAAGAGGATTTAGGGGTTTTCTTCATAATGGACCTAAGTGCGGTTTTAATTATCATTCAAATCTTACATCATTTGAGTATTGTTTCATCTATTCCCAATTTAAAATTTGAAGCGTGACTTTTTACAATACTCAACAACAATTCTCTACCTGTAATTTCATTGAAATAACACTCAAATATCTTCTTAACACTTTTTTCTCTCCTTCAAAAATTTCTCTATAATTCACTATATAACCTAGTTGCCATTTTAGATTGAAGAATCGCGCCCTCCTGTGGAAGACGTTATTATACTAAAGCCTTCGTTAATTGAATAACTAATTCCCTTTACCATAAGTTGTTCAATAATAGAGCATCCCCTATTTACCTATCCAAAACGTACCAATAATAGTCTCTCCATCAATATCATATAATGTAACTTCTCTTGGAGGAGGGTTATTTAGTTTAACTGCTTCTTCTGGGGTTTTTGGCTTTGGAACATCCATCTCTACTTTTTTTACATATCCTATTATACTGTTCTCACCTTGTGCCAGTATTAAATCAGGTTCATCAATAATCATCATATTTCCCATATCTGGTCCATAAGTTTCACCTTTATCATTTACTGGATAACCATTCTCTAGAATATATTCAAAGGTTGGTATAACTAAATCTTCTGTCTTTTTTAATGTTTCTTGTTGTGAACAACCAGCTAACAAAAGTAACGAAATTAATGCTAAAACAAATAAATTTATCCTCATTTTCTACCCCTTCTGAAATTAGAAAACCATCTTCTTTCACTATATGTTCCCTTATTAAAGACCTGTCCCGCTTAAGTATATTTCTTTAAATTTACTCCTAAATTTTAACACAATTATCCTTAATTTTCTTATGAGCGATATTCCATTAAAAAGTGTTTCCATTTCTAATTTAATTGGCCCTCTTATTGTTATTATTACGATTGATCTCTTTAGCTATGAAATTACTTATTTAGTATTGGCCATTTTTGCGGTTAGGTGTTAATAAAGTAGTGGGTCTTGAAAAATTAAACATCCATGAGTTTATTGCGTTTGGAAATGATAGCAACGACCAATGTTTATTCGAAAAAGCAGCTTATGATGTATGTGTAGGTGATAATGACGTGCAGCAATATGCTTCCAAAAAAATCTCAAAAGAAGATGTCGCAGAAACAATATTGCAACCATTAAGTTTTACCGTTAGCATATAACAAAAGAGCTTAAAAAACACGAATAATTCGTATTCTTTAAGCTTTTTCAAAACCTTATTTACTTATGGGACGGTACAGCTTAACTAATGTAAGTACGGTAAAAATACTTAAGCATATTATTACATTAATCAGGCGGACATTTTAGAGAGACGCTTTTCTTTATAAACTAAACCTTGCGCTAAAAAAGCCGCGCCAATCATTTGCATGACTATTTTTACAATCACTTGACCCACTATAGCTGCAGGGACGGCTACCCAAGGGATAAAGCCTGCACCCATTGGACTTAAGCCGACAACGACAAAAATAACTGAGTCTAACAAGCCGCCTACAATTCCACTATAAAACACACGCCACGCCATCGGTAATTTTAAACGTGTATAAATTTCTGTATCTGTCGTTTCAGCTACTAAAAATGACAAGGCGGAAGCTGCGACGATGACTAATGTATCTCCTAATGAATAAGACACCACCGCTGATAAGACTAACGCTAGGAAAATAAAGAGGTATGTCTTTTTGCGGCCATATTTATTTTGAACAAGGTCTCGGAAAATAAATGTCGCCCCAATAAAGAAGGAGCCCATCGGTACAAGAAACATCCCGAATTCAAGAGGCATAAATCTCGCGGTTACGACATTTGCTGTAACAATTGATACTAAATAAAGTAAAACTCTTATCATAAAATCCTCCTATTTTAACGATTGTTCATAAGCTTCCATTCCTTGCAGACGAAGCTTACATGCTGGGCACCCCCCGCATCCATCCGCAATTATTCCGTTATAGCATGTCAATGTTTTGTAACGTACAAAGTCAAACGCACCTAGCTGATCTGCTAAAGCCCATGTCTCGGCTTTATTAATCCACATGAGTGGCGTATGAATAACAAATGATGTGTCCATCGATAAATTTAATGTGACATTTAAGGATTTCACAAAGGCATCGCGACAATCTGGATAGCCACTAAAATCGGTTTCACATACACCTGTCACAATATGCTTCGCGCCAATTTGGCTTGCTAAAATTCCTGCGAAAGATAAAAAAACTAAATTACGACCTGGTACAAACGTAGAGGGAAGCTCGCCTGCCACGCCTTCTTGTATTTCGATATCGTCACGCGTCAAAGCATTCGGTGCTAACTGATTTAAGAGCGACATATTTAAAATATGATGTCGTACGTTCAACTCCTGTGCAATCTGTTTCGCACACTCAATCTCGAGTGCATGCCGTTGTCCATAATCAAAAGTAACGACTTCAACCTCTTTAAAGTTTTTTAAAGCCCAAAACAAACACGTTGTACTATCTTGCCCGCCACTAAATACAACAACGGCTTTCTCATGTTTCATTCTTTTTCTCCTCTTTCTTAAACCAAAAACAGCACTAAGAGGCAGTACTGGTTGATCTTAGTTTTTTATAGAGGGTTGTTAATAACCGCTCTTTGCAAGCAAAGTATTGAGAAAAAATTATCTATTATCAATTTTTTCAGGATATAAATCATGATTCATTAAACGATAGTTTGCTATTTCTTCATATTTCGTACCTGGACGACCGTAGTTGCACCATGGATCGATTGAAATACCTCCACGTGGCGTAAACTTGCCCCATACTTCAATATAGCGGGGATCTAAAAGTTTAATTAAATCATTCATAATAATATTTACACAATCTTCGTGGAAATCACCGTGGTTGCGGAAACTAAATAAATACAATTTCAGCGACTTACTCTCCACAATTTTTTTATCGGGAATGTATGAAATATACATCGTTGCAAAATCCGGTTGCTGCGTAATCGGACAAAGACTTGTAAACTCTGGGCAGTTAAACTTCACAAAATAATCACGGTCTACATGTAAATTGTCTACAGACTCTAATACTTCTGGTGCATAAGCAAATGTGTACTTTACATTTTGATTTCCTAATAATGTTAAATCCTCTAATCCTTCTGTTTGGTGACGACCAGACATAAAAAAACCTCCTTAAGTTAATACCGGAGTATTCCAAGGAGGGCGAACTATAACATCTCTAATCAAACTATTGGAGGCATAAAAAAAGCCACATCCAATATGGACATGGCGTAATATACATGTATCCATAGTTTTTTATAGAGGGTATCAGCTATGAACCTCTCCTGAACAACTCAGGTATTTCAATAATTTACATTGTAGTATATATAGTTCTTACTGTAAATCAATATTTTCAAAATTATGCTTTTCTCCACATCCCAGTATGCCTATCAGTAGTATTCATCTTAAAGAGAGATACAAGTTTGCTCTTAATCCATTACAAGACCGCCATCAACGACTAAATTCTGCCCAGTGATGGCACTTCCCCAAGGAGATGCAAAGAATAATGCCACTTCCGCTAATTCTTTTGGTGTTGTCACTCTTTGTAAAGGGGTTGTGGTTTCAATCAATTGAAATACTTCTGCTGTTGTCACTTTACTTGCATCCGTTTGTTTTAAAAGTCCACCAGACATCATATTGACTGTAACGCCATACTCCCCTAACTCTTTCGCCATGTTACGTGTAAATCCGAGCAATGCTGCTTTAGCTGTTGTGTATTCATGATAAGCTACTACCGGATGCTGAAATAAGTTTGTCCCAATATTAATAATACGACCAAATTCTAGTTCTTTCATATCCTCAATGCATGCTTGAATACTATTTAAAGCACCCTTTATCGTTCCTTCCAATTGCTTATTGTAATCGGTCCATTGAAGCTCAAACACATTTTTTTGTGTGAGTGGATTAAATTCAAAATCAATCAATGCATTATTGACTATGGTTGTAATCGGGGTATGAAAATATTGCTTTCCCTTTTCAACCATTTGCTGCACTTCTTGTTGATTGCGGATATCTGCTTGTAAAGCGATAACTTGAGAACCCAAACTTTGTGCTAAATTTTGCGCTTTTTCCTCACTCTTATAATAATTCAGTACGACATTAGCTCCCTCTTTGACAAACGCTTTTACGAGTTCTTCTCCAACGCCTCTACTTGCGCCTGTAACTAAAACGGTTTGTTCATGTAATTTCATCATCATTTCCCCCTACTTAATTTTTTTAATTGTTTGAATATCCAGACTTTATTAAATGATGGGAAAACAGCAAAGCCATCTGCCATTTTCAAGCTTTTCACAAAACTCCATCCGTTTTCCTCCTCGCTGGATTTAGATGGACGTAAGTGCAAAAAACGTCTCTATTAATATAGAGACGCCAAAAAAGTGTATAGTACACCTATAATTGCTCCCTACGTCAGTATTAACTGTCAGGTTCTAAGGGTCAGGTTTTAACCTTCTCAACACGAATGTGTCCCCCTGCAATTAAAGTATTTGCATAAGAAAAGCTCCACGTAAATTACGCGGAGCCATAGTAAGTACAGAAAAACTAATATGTACTTTGCTCCCTACGTCCGTATTAACGGTCAGGTTCTAAGGGTCAGGTTCTACCTTCTCAACACAAATGTGTCCCCCTGCAAATGCATTTAATTAGCTTGATTCTATCAAAATGGGTTGATTTTAACAAGTATTTGTAAGCTAAAAAAGAAACGGTCAACATTGTCGTCCCAAGCCAATCATTTGTTAACATTCCTAAAATGCCAAAAGCGCGTTCCTAAATAAACGCGCCCTTTAATTGAGTAACTAAGTCTATATTAATGGTTAATTCTGAGGTAGGAGTGGAGCATTATCTATTTCTTATTGAATATCTAATGCAGTTACATAAGTAGCGGTACTACCTTCCCATGTTCCTACTATTTCAACTATATATTTCCCTTTTTCTTTTATTTCTTCAAATGTATTATACGTTGCAATCACATTATTATTGTCCCAGACTCTTATTTCGTATTGAGTTGGTTCTTTTTCAAATTCTAAATTTACAGTGTCGGTTAGATTAACTATAATAACTTGACCTTGTTCAATATTCACCATCTCGGTTGGAGGAGCATGATCTGCCTCCACAGTTACTACTTGCCCTGTACAAGGTGGGGGGCGCTGATTCGAGACCAGTCGGACCATTATTTTATTAAGCTCACAAACGTTGTTATATCGGCATTTGTGAGCTTTTTCTTTTCAGAAGATTTCTTATGTTGATAATTGTGTAACATGGATAAAATAATTATATAGTGACCTCTTCAATTTTATTGAATATTTCAGAATATAACTTTTCCAATTCATTCGGTTCATTCAAATGAAAAAACCAAACACTTTCCTTTTCTGTCTCAATATCATATAAAAATATAGTTGAATGTGTCTTTTCAATGCTATCCATAGAATGTGGAATATTATTTAGAGAAACTTCTTTTTCATTTAAATAGTTTATTTTGTTATTTACAAAGGGATAGTGTGCTTTACTAGAATTCCAAAATACAATCGGTATTTCTACATTATGATACGCCTCTGAAAATTGATCATTTGAAGCATCCACAAACATACTTGGAGTGATCATAATAGCATTAAATTCACTAGATAGAATGTCAACTTTATTATTTAACTCCTCTAAAGAAATGTGTTCAAATGTAATATTTTTATTTTGAATATCTGGAGTATCACCTATAATTGCAATTTTTAATTCTTGTCTATCATATGGTATTTCTAATGTTTCTATGTTTTTACATCCTGAAATGCAAAAAAGTAAAACATATGCAATTAGCCATTTCTTCATAATTATTTTCTCCTTTTTAACAGTACTAATAGTTAGAGAAATCTACTGTACATCAGAAATTTCAAATGTACGGATCCTCCCAGTTGTTCTATTACCTATATTAATTTTAATATACAATTCCTTTTATTAACAGAATAACAAAAAGTTGTTCTACAATATGGCCCTTAAACGGAATAACGCGATCTTCTTATTGAAGAATCGCGCGCTATAATGGAGTACCTATAAAATCACTTTATCTTCTAACACTCTTAGCTTTGTGAAAGAATCAAGTTCGTAATCTTTTGCAAAAACTTCTTTTCCACTAAAAAAGGCTATGGCACGTTTTTTGAATTTGTACCATAACCTTTTACTATTTACTTAATAGGGATTTTTACAACCGCTATTGTCTCTTTTTCATTTATTCTATCAAATGTAATCGTTCCATTGTATTTATTAATTGTTTCTTTAACAATAAACAAACCTTGTCCTCTAACTCTTCCTTTCTCTACTTTTTTCGTTGAGTAGCCTTGTTTAAAAATTTGATTTTTGTCTGGTAGCTTTTGTCCAGTGTTTGTAATCGAGAACGTATAATATAACTCGTCTGCTTTACAGCTAACTGTAATTTTACGTAGTTCCTCTGGCAACTCCATTGTCGCTTCTATCGCATTATCAATTATGTTCGATAATATATTGATTAAGTCAATCGTTTTTATGTTATCAAATGGATTGTCATCAACGGTTATCTGTATATCAATTTGTTGATTTTGACATGTTAATTTTTTTGTTTGCAGTAATATCGCTAATCCTGGGTGATCAAGATTCAATTTAATGGATTCAATTGTCTGTATGTCTTTAGACAAAGAATCTACATACTTTGTCGCTTGATCTACCTCACCTATATGCAGAAAGCCATGTAAAACCTGGATATGATTAATATAATCGTGCCTAAATGATGAGACAGAAGCAATTAACGTTTTAATTTCCTTTTGATACGTATCCTCCGTAGTTCCAACTTCTTTTTGATACCACTTTTGTAAAAGTAAGAAAGAAATAATAACAATAATAACAAAAAGTCCGCTGAGTATTAATAGAAAAATATTACTATTAATAACGGTTTCTTTAATCCCGTCAAGTGTCTCCGTACTAATATCAATGCCAAGGTAGCTAATGATTTCCCCATTTCCATTCATAATAGGAGTCCCAACCGTTATATAATGATGACCATATTTCGTATCTTCCAGGATCCCTGTTACAAATTGCTTTCCTTCTTCATACGCTAATTTCACTTGGGCTTCCGGTACTGTACATGCTTCACCTATTGGAAAATCATTTGGATTATCCTTGTTTTCAGGTTCACCTACAATTAAAGCTTTCGATGTAGTAGGATTGTCTATTTCCATAGTATAGACGTATAATACACCTAGTTTTTCTCGGGCATCATTCAAATAATGTCGTATTGTCCAATAATCTTCATCACGATTCCGTTCTTTTAAAAATCGCTCATACGTTTCCAGGTCAATCGCCTTTGCAATGGATTTGGCGGCTTCAAGATTTTGGTTAGCAATCGCCTCTTCCACTGTATCTTCAATCTTTATATAGGAAGTATACATACTTATTCCAATAAAGAATATGACTAATACTATAGATAACACTATTATTAGCTTTAATTTAAAACGTTTCATATTAAAACACTCTTCCTTACTATTAAATACATATTTTGCTGTAAATTAAACAAATAATTATTTTCCTATACTTGAAATAGCCATCCCACCCGACTGATGAAATAAGGGCTATTCCATTTATTTTATTATTCTTTGTACTATTGAAAAATGCTTTAATACAATTAAGTCCTTACCTTTCAATTAGTAAGCTGTTATAAAATCTATAATTATTACTATTAATTAGATATAAAGGAACAAAAAACAGTATAAACGTTCTAAATCCTTTTGTCCAAAGAACTTTTATATTATCAAAGAATGTAATTATTTATTTTTCCTCAAAGTCTATTTAATTTAACAATAGCTAAAGTCAAGGAAAAATCCCCTGGCTTTCCCTTATTTCTGTCCTCAAACATGGTTGGCAATAACCTTTTATAAATAGAAATCTACAACAATCTGGTCCTTAAACAGAAAAACGCGATCTCCTTATTGAAGAATCGCGCCTTTTCATCAAACACCTAGTAATTATTTTATGGCTCCTTTACAATTTCTTTTATAGCTTCAGCTAAAGCATCCGTAGCTCTAAATGCTTCTTCCAATGTATTTTCAATACCACCAATGTCTAATAATACAGACTGCTTTTGAATTTCTTGGTTATATGTGTTCCTTGGATTTTCACCTTTCACGATTACCCCTCTTGATATTCCTGGGTACAGCTTTTCCAATTTTTGATGAAGATTGTTAGCAAATTCTCTATTTTCTTCATAATGACCACTACTTTTTGATACAACAAGTCCAATTTTTGCATAGTCTTTTCCATTAATGTTTACTGTGGTAAACTTTCTTTCCTGGCTGTCTCTATGAATATCTAAAACCATTTCTATACTCGTATGTTTCTTTAACGTTTCCTGTAATTTTTCCCGCGATATATTATAAGAATCGTTAAATGTTAGGTTTCGTTCTTCTAGGACTACAAAAATGTCGGTATCATCATGGATAGCGAATATATTTTTTCCTTTCAATGCTTTACTTAATTGCTTCCCGACCTTCGTAACATTATCCGTCTCATGATACGCCTCGTTGGAACTCTTTACGTTATAAGCCTCTTGATTATGCGATTGATAAATAAACACTAGTGGATTGTTCTTATCGGCAGCAGCAGACGATAAAGATTCTTCTCCATGATTACTTAAGATATTTGTAATTACTTCTTTGCCGCTGAATAAAAATAACCATGAGAATGCTAAGGTGAAAAGTAATACACCGCTATATATTGCAGATGCTTTTCTCACTGTTCTTCTACTTTTCATGCTTCTAGCCTTCCTCCTAAGTTTATTTTCAGTTTTTGCAATAAATTCTTTACTTGGATTTTGAGGATATGCTTTTTTAATCATGTTAAATAGTTCTTTATCATTTTGCATTAGGCAAAACCTCCTCGATACCAATATTCATTTTTCTTTTAAGGTCTTTCAAGGCTCTATGGTAATCCACTTTTACTTTCGATTCGCTACATTGTAAAATGTCGGCAGTCTCCTTTACGGAAAATTCATTAATGCCACGCAGTATAACAACCGCCCTAAAATTTGGTTTCAATTTAGAAACAGTTTCATGTACAAATTTCTCCATTTCGTTAATTTCCACTTCTTCGTCAGGCTTCTTACCGTTTGATTCCAACTGTGTGAAGAATCCTTCCTTAAATACGGAAATCAACCTCTTTTTTCGATAATGGTCAACTGCTACATGTTTGGCGATAGAAAATATCCATGTTTTTAGATTGTAGTCGCTTTTAAAACGATGGAGGTTTTTTAATACTCGAATAAATACCTCTTGTGTCAAATCTTCTGCATCATTTTGATTACCTGTAAAATAAATAAGGAATCTAAAAACCTCTAAATAATAATCATTGTAGACGTCAACTATACTGGACTCTAAGTTATTTAAGTCAATCAAGCTTTTCCTCCTCATTCTTTATTCACTTATTATTCGATTGAACTTGGTAAAAGGTTACAATTATTTTTAATCATTGGTTAATTGGTAAAAGGGTTATTACACATTACTCCCTAATCTGGTTAGTATAAAAAAACGCCATTCTACTTTAGAATAGCGCGCCATTTGTTGAAATTAGTTTTCAATATCCCCTTAATTTTAAATGAGTATAATAAAATTTTTAGTACGATTATTATTTGTTCTGGTGTTTCTATTCTAGACATTAAAAAACATTTCAAGTTGTTATACTAGTATTTCGGGCAGAGTACAATAAATCCCTTTAAACCTTCCAAAGCGTCGATGTGAAGAATCACACCCAATTGTTGAATAAATATGGATATAGAATAAGAAGCAATTGATCACATAAGGCAATTGCTTCTTTTCATTTACATAGTTGTTTTTACTCGTTGTTTAAATAGACACTCTATCTTTAGTTCACTCATTAGGGTCGATCCAAGCAGTAAAGCTCCACCAAGTATTTGAATGGCAGTCATTTGCTCATGTAATAGAATAGCTGAAATGAAAATCGCCACAAACGGATCGACATAGCTTAGCATCGCTATACTTTGACCATTTAAGTTTTTCATACCAGTAAAGAACAGCCAAAAGCCAATCCCTGTGTTGACGATGCCTAGTATAAGGATATATGGCACTGAATTTCTCGAAACAGAAAGTACATCAAAACCTTCAGTTATAAAGACATACGGCATGAGTAGAAATGCGGCTAAACCTAATTGAAGTATGGTACATTCGAGCTTATCAAGATTCTTGATGAATTTATTCAGTAAAAGAAGGGCCGCATAAAATAAGGCAGCGGTTAAACCAAAGCAAATGCCCAGTAAATCATTAGTATTTGAAGCTTGTACCCCTTCACCAACAATGAGGATAAGACCAAAAATAGCAATAATGATACAGATGATTTTCTTTTTCACAAGTAATTCTTTTAAGATGTACGGTGCAAGAATCATCACAAATATTGGTGCAAAATAATAACCTAATGTCGCATTAGCGATCGTGGTGTAATCATACGATCCATATAAGAATACCCAGTTTCCTGCGAGCGCCACACTTGAAAAGATGAGGATGATAGCATTTTTCTTAATGACAGTCCAAGTCATTCGTTTTTTCATAAGCTTAAAGATGAACAGTAAAAATAAACAGCCAATAGAGCTACTAAGTAAAGCACGCTCGCTCGCTGCCAAATCAATATAGCGTACAACTAACCCAATGGTACCGAAAATAGCCATAGAGAGGATAAATTGGATGATGGATTTCATTTTGTAATGTCCTTTCTTTTTGCGTATTACGTAAAATTAGATTAGCATAGAAGTAAATATTACAAAAATGAATATTTCATATGTTAAGTAGAACAAATTAGCATGGAGTGATGACATGAATATCCAAAAGTATATGGCATTCGTCAAGGCTATTGAATATGGAAGTATCACAAAGGCTGCAGAGGCATTAAATTATGCCCAGTCTGGTGTCAGCCGTATGATTAACGATTTAGAAAAAGAATGTGGAATGACCCTTTGTGAGCGAGGAAGAACTGGCATTACATTAACATCTGAAGGGCTAAAGCTGTACCCACATTTTCAGCGCATTTGTAATGAATATGAGATGCTAACAGCTAAAATTGAAAACTTACACGAGGTACAAACAGGGATTATACGAATAGGTGTCTTTTCAAGTGTAGCAACACACTGGTTACCGAACATGATTCAGCAGTTTAAAGAAGACTTTCCTGCAATTGAATTTGAATTGCTACTCGGGGATTATACAGAAATTGAAAGCTGGATAGTTGATGGGCGTGTAGATTTCGGTTTTTTACGATTACCGACACAAAAGCAAATGGAAACCATTTTTGTGGAACAAGATCGATTAGTAGCCATTTTGCCTAAACATCACCCATTGGCAAGCAATAAGCAGTTTCCAGTTCAGGAGCTAGTGAAGTATCCGTTTATGCTACTAGAAAAAGGTGCTAAAGCTGAGATTACTGAGCTATTTGTTAAACATGGAATTACTCCTCATATTGCATTTACAACATGGGATGATTACGCTATTATGTCGATGGTTGAAAAGGGACTAGGAATCAGCATATTACCGGAACTCATTTTAAAACGGATACCATATGAAATTATTTTAAAAGAACTAGATGTACCTGCTCACCGTAAGATTGGCATTGGTATGCGGGAACAAAAATCACTGTCATTAGCTGCTAAACGTTTTTTAGACTATCTCCCTAATCGAAATTTCGTTTAATTATTGGATAGTTAGAAGGCTGAAATAAATCTATTCATATGTTGCAATGCTCCTAGACCCTCGTTTAGTATTTCATAAAACGTTATTCAACAATATGACCCTTTTAGTGAAAAGCGCGATTTTCTTATTGAACAATCCCGCCCGATTGTTGTATAAAAGGGTGGGACGTTGGGTCTGGGAGAATGTCAGCATAGTCAGTAGCGTTATTGCTCTTCTAGAAATTACACCCCAACACTTGTGACTTTTCTAATTTCAATATCCATAAACTGACTAAGGCCCGTGATATTAAACATTCTCATTATTCTTTCAGAGGGATTTAACAATTTCAGGGAAGTATTTTCTTTAATTACTTTCTTATAGAAAGCCACAAGTACACCAAGACCACTACTATCCATATAAGTTACTTTGGAAAGATCTAACTCTATTATCAAGCCGTCTGACAAAACAATTAATTCTAATTCACCTTTTAATATAGGTGCTGTATGACTATCGATTTCACCTTCAATGAATCCATTTATTAAATCTTCAATTTCCCGCTTTTGTAATCTTAAATTCATTTATTCCCCTCCTTAAGTCCCAATTATATATTCCCACCTTAAGATCTATTAAAACACTTTTATTCAGAATAAAAAAGCTAAATCCTTCGTCATAATTCCCCACTTTTGCGTAGAAATATGCAGGAATTTATGCAAAAATCCCCTGTAGAAAAGATGAAATTTGTTATTCAATTAAATACCCCTACTCAACCGGCTGGCCCTATAACAGTAAAACGCAATCTTCTTATTGAAGAATCGCACACTGGCACACATCCTAATTTTGTGTAGCATAATTTAGTTATCAAACACTGTTGTTGCTTCTTTTTGCATCGTTGGTAATTAATGACTGTAACATTTAATATATACCAATACTATTCTCACTTTTAAAATTTCGGTAGTTTGATAAAAATACATCTATTGTAACTTTTTATAATTATTCAGAATTGTTAGACTGTTATTAACTACCAAGAATACACTTAAAATCTAATTCTTTCAGGAGGGATACAATGGAGCGAAAATTACATTTACTTCCATTCCAAGTGGATGAAGTGGTCGAAATGGTCGAAGTGTTACCAAAAGGTATTGAACTTATTGCAGCACCAGAAATTTGGGAGAATTCTAAAGGGGAGGGAATTACGGTTGCGATATTGGACACAGGTTGCGACGTCACTCACCCTGATTTAAGTGAGCGTATTATCGGCGGACGGAATTTTACTCGTGATGATAATGGACAACCTGATGTATTCATCGATTATAGCGGCCATGGAACCCATGTGGCTGGCACAATTGCTGCAATTTATAACGGCACAGGAGTAGTTGGTGTTGCACCTGAAGCAAGTTTATTGATTTTAAAAGTGCTTGATAAAAATGGATCTGGGCAATACGATTGGATCATAAATGGTATTAACTATGCAGTTGAGCAAAAGGTGGATATCATCTCCATGAGCCTCGGAGGTTCTGTCGATGTACCTGAGTTACACCATGCTATTCAAAACGCAATCGCTAATCAAATTCTAGTAGTTTGTGCCGCTGGTAATGAGGGAGATGGACAGAGTTTTTCAAATGAATTTGCCTATCCTGCCTGCTACAATGAAGTCATCAGCGTCGGATCCATTAACCTGCAACGCAGTTCTTCGGAATTTTCAAATTCGAATAATGAAGTCGACTTAGTAGCCCCTGGTGAAGGAATCCTTTCAACGTATTTAAACGGAACTTATGCAAAACTAAGCGGAACTTCGATGGCAACTCCGCATGTATCCGGAGCACTTGCACTCATAAAAGAGGATGCCAACAGAAAATTTGAGCGAAATCTGACAGAGGCTGAACTGTATGCACAATTAATAAAGAGAACCATTCCTTTAGGAAACTCGCCAAAACTCGAAGGTAACGGATTGCTGTATTTAACAACAGAGAAATACTTATTGGAGGTGTACAACCAAGAATTATCTGCAAAGGCGTTGAAAATATAATAGAAAAACTAAATTTGCTATCCAATGGAAAACGGCCAAGTTAGAATTTTCGATAAGGAAAAATGACGCAATAGCAGTCGTACCAACTACCCCTATGATTTCCACAATTATAATCCTGAAAAATTACCCTTTGATCCTGTAACAGTATCCTTACCAGTTCCACCATTATGAAATCTCGCAAAAGTCTTACCAACTTTTTTAAGCTCAAGAATAGCGTATACATTGTTTAATGTCATTGGATTACCACTTTCATTAATCCGCAGAATTATTTTTTGCGCTAATTTTATTTAACTGAATTAATTTATCCTCTCTACAAAGTCGGGGTAGAAAGTTCGAGACTTGTCGAGACCATTAATTTAGCAGGCTTGCAAACGTTGTTATATCAACGTTTGCGGGCCTTTTACTTTTTGAAAGACTTCTTATCTTGAACCTATAATTATACCCGCTAGTCTTCCCCTCTTTTAGGAATGCTCTTAAAACATTTCATCATTAAAAATACATTTATATTTTTACCCATTTCCCCCAGTCAAGTCTTGATTGCTTCAGTCTATAACATCTAATGCGCTTAATTTTATTCGGAATGCAGTATTGGATAATAAATTTGTCTAATTACTTACATACTACAGTTGAGGTGGAATAATGACGATTGTACGATTAGGATATGTTGCGATGAGTATGGAGCTAAAAAATGCTTCTCCGTCTCAAACGATGACGTTTACACAATTTCAAAAAATTAAGGATCGTGAAGCGGCCATACGTAAATTAGAGCGGATTGCACTGAAAAATTTAGAAAATACATTTAGGCTTTTAAAACATAATGTCTTTAATGAAATTCATTTTTATCGGTTAACCTCTCGATTGATTCCTCTCGCTAACCATGAAGAGCTGCCTGAATGGAATTATATAAAACCCTTATTAGAGAAGTTAACTGAAATTGGTGAGTACGCAACAAAACATAATATTCGAATTGATTTTCATCCTGATCATTTTGTTGTTCTGAATTCACCTAAAACAGTGGTAGTCAAAAACTCTTTAAAAACGTTAAAAATGCATTATTTATTGTTAAAGGCAATGAAAATAGATTCGACACACCGATGTGTTCTTCATGTTGGTGGCAACTATAAAGAAACCGAAAATTCTCTGGAACAATTCGTTGACAATTGGATGGATATTCCTAGAGCAATTCAAAAAATGATTATCCTTGAAAATGACGATACTTCTTTTACAGTTGATGATACGCTGTATTTGTGTGAAAAATTAGAAATACCTCTTGTATTTGATTATCATCACCATCTTGCTCATCATTATGATGAAAAATGGGATAATAAGTGGGACCGAATTGTCGCTACTTGGAAGGATTCATCGTTGCCAATAAAAATGCATATTTCAAGTCCTAAAAGCGACAGAGAATTCCGCCATCATTCCGATTATGTGGACGTAGACATGTTTTTCAGATTTTTAAATGAAATCAAAGGAACAGTACCGGAAATCCATTGTATGATTGAGGCAAAAAAGAAAGATGAAGCGTTATTTCATTTGATGGAGGAAATAAAACTTCGTGAAGATGTTGAAATTATTGATGGTTCATCTTTTTATTTAAAGTGACAATAACTGGCACTGCTCACGGGATTTAAGTTCGAATAGCCATCTCTAAAATGGGAATCAATATAAAAAAGAAAGGAGATGACTGGATGAAGGAACGAATAGTCAAGTGGTTGTTAGTTATGGGGTTTGTATTTTGTTTTCCGATAACAGACATTATGAGTGTTCATGCATTACAGGATATTGCGGAACGAGATTTATCTGACTTTAGAGTAGAAAATGGGAATTCCGAGCGAGATCCTGAGCAGCCTGTTGACCTAAGAATTTTACAACAACGGTATCCAGAAATATTTTTCACCCAAGGACCTACTGATCAAAAACGAATTGCTTTAACGTTTGATGATGGTCCTGATCCACGGTTCTCAAATGATGTATTGGATGTTTTAAAACAGTACAATGTTCCAGCAACATTCTTCGTTTTAGGTTCAAAAGCCGTTGCCAATCCTGAAATTGTCAAGCGAATGCAAAACGAGGGTCATGTAATCGGAAATCATACCTACGCCCACCCTAACCTTGTCGAAGAAGCTGACCTCGGAACGCTTGAGAGGGAAGTAACTAGAACGGAAGATGCTCTTAACGAAATTATTGGTTACCGGACAAAATTATTTAGACCACCTTATGGCTTCCTATACAATGAATTAGTCGAGAAGCTTGGGAAAATGAACTATTACGTGATTGCCTGGGATGTTGATTCGTTGGATTGGCAAGAAGACCCGCCAGAAGTTATTGCTTCGAGAGTAGTAGACAACATTCATCCAGGCGCGATTATTCTCATGCACGATGGTGCAGAATCGACCGGGGACCGAACGAATACAACCTTATCACTTCAACAAATTATTCCACAACTGCAAGAGCAAGGCTATGAATTTGTCACAGTTCCCGATTTGTTGAGTATTCCATTTGAGAAATAAAACTAATTCAAGATGTTTAAGAACCATTAAAAAAAATGATAGCACCTTTCAAACAACAATTGCTTGAAAGGTGCATTACAGTTTCTTACTTCATTTTTAAAACAGGCTTAATAACTGCACCCCTTCTTTGATTCTTCTAACCACTTAAGCGAATGATATTTTCGCAACCTGCATGTTTTATAGAGATATCGGAGGCCTCCCCTATAGCGAATATTCTTAAACACTAACATTATGGAGTCACCACCAACCGCGCCCGAATGTTTAAAATCATTAGCTAACTCTTATTTAACCTTCTCATATAACCAATTTTGATTTCTCTTCATTGTCTCCCGTTTGTATATTTATGATATATCCAGGTTAGATTTATAGTAATGTTTTTGACGGAATTTGAGGTGATTAGTATTAGATCGCGTTCATTAAAGAAAAAAGAAAAAGAGTATGATGTACCCCAACAAAAATTAACCCAGGACATCCCATTATCAAAGAAACTTGAAGAAAATATAAATTTTTTCTCCTCTTTATATCAGGAAAGTCCTGATGTGATTTTTCGTTCTTTTACTGCCGGCAAGAACGATGTTGTTATTATTTATATAGAAGGACTAACAGATACTCAAAAGCTTGAAGATCAAATACTTGAAACATTATTAAATGAAAATGATTTTGATGAAACAAACTTGCTTCTTTCTATTAAAAAACGATTGCCAATTGCAAATATAAATATGGTTTCTACGTACGCAGCCTGTGTCGATGCAATTTCCGGCGGAAACCCCATTCTGCTATTGAATGAATCAGAGGTAGCTTTATCCTTGGGGCTAGTAAAATTTGAAAAACGTTCGATTGAGGAACCCCAAGCCGAAACTGCTATTCGAGGGTCAAGAGAAGGTTTCACAGAATCACTTGGTACCAATACCTCTTTAGTACGACGTATCATTAAAGACCCGGCGCTTAAAATGAGAAGTGTCACTGTCGGCAAATATACGAAGACAAAGGTCGCAGTTGCTTATATTGAGGGGTTAGCAGATAAAACCTTACTTGAAGAAATAGAGAATCGGCTTAACCGCATTGATATTGATGGGGTGCTGGAAAGCGGGTACATCGAACAATTCATTGAAGAAAGTACCTATTCGCCTTTTCCGCAAGTATTGTATACGGAACGGCCAGATGTAGTTTGTGCTAATTTACTGGAAGGCCGAGCCGTGTTATTGATTGAGGGGACACCTTTTGCATTGATTGTACCTGTGAGTTTCTTTAGTCTTTTTCAATCTCAGGAAGACTATTATGAACGATTTTGGATTGGGTCATTTATCAGAACTCTCCGTTTTCTTTTTTTGATAATCGCCTTGTTTCTCCCTTCTGTTTATGTTGCTATTACGACGTTTCATCAGGAAATGGTTCCAACTGACTTACTTCTAAGTATCGCATCTTCCAGAGAAAGCGTGCCTTTTCCTGCCCTTGTGGAAGTAATTATCATGGAGATCGCCTTTGAAGCATTGCGTGAAGCTGGAATACGTCTCCCTAAACAGGTTGGTTCGGCTGTTAGTATTGTCGGTGCACTTGTGATTGGACAGGCAGCCGTTCAGGCAGGGATTGTTTCTGCCCCTATGATTATTGTGGTCAGTATCACTGGTATTGCCTCTTTTATGGTCCCTCGTTATTCGGTTGGTCTTGCCATTCGTCTGTTAAGGTTCCCTATTATACTTCTAGCCGGCGTATTAGGATTAGTTGGAGTGATGCTTGCATTTATTATGCTCATTATACATTTATCCACATTAAGATCATTTGGAATTCCGTATTTAAGCCCGGTCAATACACTGCAAAAACATCCGTTGAGAGATACAATTCTACGTTCTCCTTTATGGAAAATGAACAAGCGTCCGCACTTAACCGGAGAGTTTAATGAAACGAGACAAGGAAAGAATTTAAAGCCCGGTCCATAATTAAAGAACGATGAGATGGTGGTGAAATATTTTGTTGGAAAAAGGAAAAATCTCAGCCCTTCAAATGGAACTTTTAATAGTTCCGACTATAATCGCGACCGGTATATTATCAATTCCATCCGCAGCCGCCAAATTTGCCCAGCATGATATGTGGATGACACCAATCGCAGGTTCTTTCTTAGGTTTTCTAACGGTGTTTATTGCTTGGAAGCTGCATCAACTATTTCCGAAGATGACCCCTGTTCAATATAGTGAAGAGATTTTGGGAAAGCTGTTAGGAAAGATATTCGGCTTTGTTCTAATCTCCTTTTATATTCATAATACGGGGATAATAGTCAGACAGTATTCCGACTTCATCACTAAAAACGTTCTGTTGGAAACGCCTACCCTCTTAATTTCCGTCACGATTATTTTAGTCAGTGCAATGGCCGTACGTGGTGGAATTGAAGTGATTGCAAGGGCTGCTGTTATTTGCACGACACTTTATCTAAGCACAGCGGTATCCCTACTTTTTCTGATTAAGGATATTGACGTCTCTTATATGCTTCCGATTTTAGAAAATGGATTACTCCCTGTCATGAAGGGCGGCTTTATACATCAAGCATGGTTTAGTGAGTTTTTTATTTTAGCCTTTATTTTCCCTTTCATTAAGAACTCAAAAGAAGGTTTGAAATCCGGAATGAGGGCTTCCTTCTACGTTATGCTAATGCTGTTATACGTTAACTTTTTTGTTCTCACTCTATTAGGAGTATCATCTGCCAATCAATTTTATCCAGTATACTCAGCCGTCCGTGCCATAAACGTATTAGGATTTTTCGAGAACTTTGAAGTAATTATCATGGCTTCCTGGGTATTGGGGAGCTTTGTAAAAATAGCCATATTTTTATATGTATCAAGCTTGGGGCTTGCACAGCTATTTCGCCTTTCAGATTATCGGCTGGTTGTGTTTCCTCTAAGCGTGTTTATAATTTTCTTCAGTTATTGGGACATTCCGAATTTAGTAGTGTTGGTAGATTATATGACCTCTATTATGCCTTTTTATTTTGTGCTTGTTCAGACTATTCTGCCGCTGATCTTACTGCTGATTGCTTATGCACGCAGGAAAAGAAGTGAAAGCGGTTGAAGAAACACCATTTTATTTTAATGCTTTTATTTATCCCCCCACTCCTTTCCGGTTGTTGGGGGAGAGTGGAATTGCAGGACCTGGGAATTATTAACGCCACTGCAATAGACCGCTTAGATGATGGAAAAACTAGAGTGTCAGTCCAAATATTTATCCCTCGTACAATCACATCTGGTCAAGGCGGTGAGGATCCAAGTGCAGGTTCTACTTTTGTTCGGGAAGGAACAGGTGATAATCTTGCCCATGCGATATCCAACCTGCAAGAAAATGTCCCGAGAAGACTCTTCTGGGGGCAATGTAAAATCTATATTTTCGGAGAGGAACTTGCCTTGAACGGTATCCGAAATGAAATAGACTTTATGGCTCGTCATCCAGGCCCTCGCGGAAATGCTTTTCTATTTGTAAGTAAAGGCGAAGCAATGGAAATGTTGACATTGGTTCCACCTTTAGAAAGATACTCTGGAGAGGCACTTAGAAAATCGGCAGAGGAAGAATCCGGTCTCAAAACAACGTTAAGAGATGTCGATATGGCTTTAATGGGAACTAGTGAAAGTGTTTCAATGCCCTATATAAAAAAGCTTGAATCAACAGAACAAACAAAAAAACCCAATGAAACAATACCTGTTATTGACGGGGCCGCCATTTTTAAAAAAGATAAAATGGTAGGAACGTTAAATAAAGAGGAAACGCGCGGCTTACTGTGGTTAAACGACGCGGTAAAGAGAAGTACAATTTCTGTTCAGATTGAAGGACAAGACGGGGAAATTTCTATGACACCAACAGCAGGTAAGATTGAATTCAGCCCCAAAATTGATGGTAACTGGATAATGAATCTCAATTTTAAGATTAGCGGAGACATTGTTCAAAACGAAACTCATTTAAATCTTATGAATAAAGATGTCCTGAAAATCGTCGAAAAAGAATATGAAACAGCTTTAAAGGAACGAGTAACAGAGACAGTCGAGAAGCTCCAACAAGAGTTTGATGCAGATGTTGCCGATTTCGGGAGACGATTTCATCAAAAATACCCAAAAGAATGGAGTAAAGTTAAAGACAATTGGGATGAAAAATTCCCTGAGGTCGAGGTAAACATCCATGTTAATGCAAAAATAAAAGGACCGGGTTATATTGGGCCGCCTGCTGCACTTCCAAGAAACGAGGTAAAAGAATAATGCAATTAGATTGGATGACGGTATTTATCCTTCAAGTTTGTATTTGGTCCATTGTCTTATATGATTGGAAACAGCTAAAGAAAGCGCCGAAGACTGATAAAATTACAATTTCCGTACTCCTGATTTTGTCATTTATCCTGTCCTTTCTTAATCTCGAAAACATGCCCGGACCTATAGCTCTTCTTCGCTATTTATTTGATCCTTTAGCAAGATTCATGCAGTAAAGGATCGCTTTTCATTAATATGATGTCGGGTTTTTAAGCCGACATCACATTAATGCCGCCGGATAAACTGCTCCACTTGAATAATAAATTTGTATAAATAATACTCTTCAATCGAAGTAAGTAGGATTGATTAGTGAGCGCTTAAAAAGTCTTTGGGTTTGGTACTTTCTCTAAAAAATTTGTTCAAAAATCTGGCATGTTTGATGTTTTCAATTTACACTGTCTTTGAACTTCACTAGAGTTTAGAAGTTCAAATTGTCAGTACATAATAAATTACATAGAGCCAACCGAACATTCCATGGATGATTGCCCACAGTATGGATTTATTAACGCTCCACGAAATAATTATAGCGAGCACCATACCAAAACTTACACCACCAATTTCAATCTTCAAACCACCCATCCTTTCTGATGTCTTATAAATCAACATATTGCGCTTACGTAAATCTTTTTACACGACATGGACAATTCATCTGCAACATCTCCCCATTCATAGCACCCATTAAATGCTGGCACCGATCATCTATAGCTTTTCTTTCAGTTGGGTTATATATGTTATTAGCCTTGCCTCCATCAATATTACATTTGCTTCATGATAAGGATTCAGCAATACCAATTCGCGAAAATGCAGATGACGTTTATTTTCGTTATGATATACCACAATTTCTTTAATGGTTTTTATTTTGCCCTGGTGATAGTTTATTCTCTTTACACTCCACAAATGATGATTATCGTTGTGTATTGAATATATCTCGACGCTCACTTTATCAAAATTCATTTTATTCCTGTTCTTACTTTATCGAAAATTACCGTAAAATCGTACATACTTTTATGTAAGCCGCTCATTAAAGGTTCCTTAGTTATTCTGAAAAATAAAGGATTAAACTAACTATCCATAATCAAATAGTTTTCCTCAAGCATCGTTGCTAAAATACCTGCTAAAATTCCTTTTTAATTAATAACATTCACCTTCATCAAAATCGAGTACGACTGGCTCAAAATTGAAATCATTTTCTTGCTGTCTTGTAAGCGCATCGTTTAAATAGCTTTCGAAATTTCCTGGTCGGAATAATGTGATTGGCCTCAAATATTTGTTCATTTGCGGATCATTTTTCCAGTTTCTCACTTGCTCATCAATGACTAAGTAGCAATCTTCCACTGTGTAGCCTTCCTTTAAAATCGCTTTGATCAGTCTGTTATTTGTTTTTGAATGGTTGTTAAAGTTCTTTTTTGCTTTTTCATTTAAGTAGTGAATGATGTTTGCAATCTCATTACTGTGGTCAGAATTTGATTTCATCTTCTTCTCCGGTGAGTTATTCTCTTCAGGAAACAGCTCCTCCTGTGTATAAATTTCCGTATAAAGTAGCTGATTAATTTTTTCATAATCAATTCGGTACCATTTCGAACGGTCTGTATTAAAACGATTAAATTGGTCTGATGAAATGATTATTTTATAACGTTCCAATTTTGTGATGAGTCTTTTAACCTTTGTTGTATTCCAATAGAAACATTGCTTTGACCATCCTTGATACGTTTGGCGATACCATATATTTCCCTCTTTCTTCACACCTTGCGTTTCGATCCGGTAGTAAAGTTGCTGAAGGAATAACGCTTCCTCCACTCCGATGCGTGCTGCCAAATTCGGTGATATAAATAAATGCCTTTCGTTAACTAATAATTTCATGTTTCCATCCTCCATTTTTCGTCTTACTTTTTATATATCTTGGAAAATCAGAAAAAGGGACAAGTAATACAAAAATAATTTTTACGGAGATCAAATTATTAAAGGCCACAAAGAAGAAAACCATCCGGTTGCGTTTTAACGCAACTATATATATCTTTTAAATTATTTAATAAATTATTAAATCTTTTTGTGGGGACTTTTTTGAGCCCCAGTGGAGAGGATTTATAAGCCCCCTCCAGAAGGGATCAAAGCGACTGAAGTAGAGTAGAACTATTTGTCCAAGGAAAACTTAATAAATAGCTCAGGATTTTATTAGAGGAACTGGGGTCTATTCTATTTTGAAATAATATACTACAAAAAGAAAATGATGGAGTATACGACTTACATTAGCGAAAGTACGGATGAGTTTAAGATTAAAATAAATACAGCATGATTCCTCCAACTACACCTCGGAAATGCAGTAAAATAAAAAAGACTTAAGCCTGGTGGAATACCAAACTTAAGTCTGTGTTCTATTTAATCATTAATAAGGGTCTGCCTCATGGCTTTTCTTCACAGCATCTTTTGTAGCCTCATTCGCAGCGATCGTACCTTGACCATATTTAGAAATGCCTGACTCTCGGCCAGGTAATTTACCTTCCTGAGCCATCTTTTCGATTTCTTTCATTTTCATTTCAGTCGCTTCCTTCACACGGCGGCCGTAATCTTCATCAGCCTGTGTAAAGTGATTAAACATCGCTTCCTGAATGCGCTTGTCACAGATTGCCAAAGCATCCGATAAGTTATTAATGAGCTCATCACGTTCCCAGTCTTCAAAACTGCGGTATGTTTCACCCGCTTGACCATAGTTATTCGGGCGATCAATAGGCTCACTCATCAATGCCGCATTATAAGACGGCTGATGTGGTGGATATGCTTTATCCCCTGCATCACGGTAGCCACCAATCATTGACGGCTCATAATTGATATGCGGGTTTTCACCGGATTCTTTCGGATCACGAGTATCCATCTGACCACGCTGCTGATTTGTACGAACCGGTACCTTTGGTGCGTTAACCGGCAATTTCAGATAGTTTGAGCCTACACGGTAACGCTGTGTATCTGAGTAAGAGAATGTACGTCCTTGCAGCATTTTATCATCCGAAAAGTCCATACCGTCTACTAGAACACCAGTACCGAATGCAGCCTGCTCGATTTCTGCATGAAAATCTTCCGGATTACGATTAAGTACCATACGACCTACAGGCAGCCAAGGGAACTTATCTTCCGGCCAAAGTTTTGTATCATCAAGTGGATCAAAATCCAGTTCCGGATGATAATCGTCCTCCATAATCTGAACGAACAGCTCCCACTCCGGATACTCACCACGTTCGATTGCTTCATACAAGTCCTGTGTAGCATGTCCAACGTTTGTAGCCTGAATAGAGTTTGCCTCTTCTTGTGTCAAATTGCGGATGCCCTGTTTTGGTTCCCAGTGATACTTCACAAGCACAGCTTTTCCTTCTTCATTCACCCATTTATATGTGTTAACCCCTGAACCCTGCATATGGCGGTATGTCGCTGGAATTCCCCATGGCGAAAACAGGAATGTAATCATATGCGTCGCTTCTGGTGAACGTGAAACAAAGTCAAACATACGCTGTGGATTCGGTACGTTGGAAGCCGGATCTGCTTTAAAAGCATGAATCATATCAGGGAACTTCATCGCATCACGAATAAAGAAAATCTTTAAGTTGTTACCTACAAGATCCCAGTTACCATCTTCCGTATACATTTTAACTGCAAAGCCGCGTGGGTCTCGAGCAGTCTCAGGTGAATCCTTTGCACCTGCCACGGTAGAAAAACGCACCATAAGCGGCGTTTGTTTACCGGCACCAGAAAAGACTTTTGCACGGGTATATTTTTCAACTGGCTCATATCCAACTTTACCGTAAGTTTCAAAATAGCCAAAAGCACCTGAACCACGTGCATGTACCACACGTTCAGGAACCTCTTCACGGTCGAAGTGTGAAATTTTTTCAATGAAATGATAATTTTCCAAAGTCGCTGGTCCACGGTTACCCACTGTACGGATATTCTGGTTGTCTCTTACAGGATGCCCTTGACGAGTAGTTAGAACTTCACGTTCCCCATCCTCTTTTTTTGCAACATGTTTGTCTTTGTTCTCTGCCATAATAAAACCTCCTAAATAAATACTTCACTTAACAACACTGATAATAAAGATATTACAACACTATGCTTTATACCCGATTTTCTCAGTATATATTCAAAGAATTGAAAATTATCCAGTGGCACTTTAAAACTCTTAGAAAAAAGGCTAATGAGAAAATAAAAAAATCCTTAAATTAAGAACATAAGCTCTTAATTTAAGGAATCGTAAAGTTTTGTTACTCTAAAGGAAGAATTGCCTTAAGTCACTATTAATTCACTTTCAATAATTACCTTGGCCCATTTCGATCTAAAATGGCAGATGTGTTATCTTCATGTAGGTTGTTCAAAGTTGTCGTTGTACTATCCCTTGCATATACATCTTCTTTTCCTAAAGGGATATCCGTAGTTTGAACTTCTGACGCCTGTGCTAATAATGCTTCGCTATCATTTTGCGACATACCAAATGCTTCACTTATTAGTTCAGCACCAGTTTTACCTAATGCTTCGCTATCGTTTTGCGACATGCCAAATGCTTCACTTATTAGTTCAGCTCCAGTTTTACCATGACTCGCCTTCGAAACGTTATTCCCCATATTCCCACCTCCTATATATAGAATGTGTGATGGTTCATTATATATGTAAAATATCTAGGAGGTTTCATTTGCCAATCATCTGACTTCGAAAAAGCTGATCCTTGTAATCAATGAATAATACATTTCGAGTGTTTTTAATTCTATTTATTCTCATGCCTGTTTTCCTCTGAATATACCGCTTTTGCAATTAGTTCATAGGATCGGATTCGATCTTCCGGTAAGTGTGTGATTGTATTGATCATCATTTCATCTGCTTGGTATTTTGTTCTTAACTCAAATAATTTATGTTTTACTTCTTGAGGATTACCAATAATTATTTTTTGTCTAACTTTTTCCAATGTTTCTTGATCTTTATCAGTTAGTTTATAATGCTTAACTTCACTTATAGAAGGAACTCCTTGTTTACTTTCCCCTTTATCCATTTTTATAGACCAGATGAGAAAGCTTGATGCAACTTCTTCGGCTTTTTCCGTTGTCTCTGCACAAATAACGTTAACAGTAACGATGACTTGGGGTGTTTGCCCTTCTTTTCTTGGTTTAAAGCTATCAATATATTCACTGATAATAGCAGCTCCGTCTTCATCGCTCATAAAATAACCGAAAGTATACGGCACCCCATTTTCCGCTGCGAGTAAAGCACTTTTTTTACCAGTCCCAAGGAGCCAAGGTATTGGCGGATTTTCAGGTATGGGAGAAGCCGATAACTTTGAATATTCGATATCCGTTGGAAAATCATCATCCAGAAAATGAAGTAGGTCTTTCAGTAACGAAGGAAAGTTCCCAACATTTTTTATAAAGTTACCAGACAAAGCAGTCATCGCTTCAGAGGATCCACCTGGTGCTCGTCCAATTCCTAAATCAATACGATTCGGAAATACTGTCGCTAACGTATTAAAGATTTCAGCAACTTTAAAAGGACGGTAATGAGGCAATAACACTGCGCCAGACCCTATACGAATTCGATTCGTGTTAGCTCCAATGTAACTTAACATCACTTCAGGTGCAGGACATGCCAGTCCAGATAAATCATGATGTTCGGCAATCCAGTATCTTGTATATCCGAATTTCTCCCCTGCCTGCGCTAATTTCATTGACCAATTTAATGCATCTTGAGGCGTTTGATTTGAAGAGATCGGTGATTGATCCAATATACTTAATCTCATTAAATTTCAGCCCTTTTCTTCCACTAACGTCAATTTATATTGTCCTACCTGATCTTTTTCATACAAATTTGTAATAGAAGTGGAGTAATTATAAATCGTTCCTCTAAACATTATATCTTCTTCAGGAATCTTAACATCAAATGTCCCGTTGTAAAGTAACGTTGCAATGTCATGATAATCTTCACTTGTCACATCAAAAATGACTGACACTTTATAATTCCCATTTACTTTTTCTTCTTCATAGCTATTTAATAGAATTACTCTGTCATCTAAAATTATTTTACTGACCAAAAGATCACCCCTTATTTAACCTATTCTTTGCAAAAATCTACAAATTTTTTAGCCTGTATTAAAGACATTCCTGTTTGTTCTCTCACAAACTTCACCGCTTTAACATCACCTAATGACTGCACTTTCTCTTTTACTAAGGCAATAAATTCCATGTTATAGATATTAGTATAATCCATTTTTTCGCCCCCTTATGTACTAATTATAGTATACTTGGCGACAACCTTTAAATAATCGCGCCCCAATTATTAGATACTAATAATTGAGGCGCAGTTGTTTAATGGCTTATAAATATCGGTTTATTCCCGCTCTCACGGCTTGAGGACTTTATTTTCTATCTGCCGGTGTCAGGTACTTCATTCCCAATATACGTTTCATCTCTTCGCTCACCCAGTTACGTAAAGCAATGTTTCCATAGCTTCTCGTTTCATCGTATCCCCTAAACAAAATAAAATAGTAGGTCATATAATCATCAGATTTCTGTTTTTCAATTTTACATCCTTTCTTATATAAAAAGTCCCTTAGCTTTTTAAATTCATGAAAGGTTTCATTAATTTTGGAATCGTACCACTCTTCCAGCACGTCCCTCATTTTTAATTCGGAAATACAGTCTCTATCACGCTCGAGTGTTTTTAAAAATAATTCCAGTACAATGTACCGGTGAATGTCATCGCTAAGCTTCATGAATTCTTTATGCATATAGATCACTCGCTTTACTGATTGATGGATATATCGCTATTATCTATTCTATACAGGAACACTTGTTTGTATACGTGATTGCAAATGGAAATTGGCTGATCCATCTGAAGGAAAAACTTTCAATCGAATTATTGGGTATTTTTCATAGCTGTTTAAGCCATTCTAACTTTTGTTAAGGAGGTGAACCGCTGTGGAAAATAATAAACTAAATATTAAACGTCAGCGAAATAACAACAATAACAATAATAATAATGAATTTGAATTCGGTGAAGATTTTAACTTCGACAATTTAAATGATCAAAATCAAAATAACCGCAACAATAATAATAATAATAATAACTTAAATAAGAAAAACAAAAATAACAACAATAATAAGTAATATTACTAATACAGTCTCCCTTAGGGGGGATTGTATTTTTTCATTTGCACGAACATCTTTAATGGTCAGGTTTCTGACACTCGACATTTATGTATAAACGAAGTAGCCCTTTACCTCCCCACTGGTAAAGGGCTACTTCGTTATTGAAATAAAATTTCATTTTTATAGTTGTACGAGTCACTCTCTTTGAATAAGATGCACAGACATCATTTTTAGGAGGGCTATTTTTGAACTCAATAGCTGCTTACATTTTTTTAGGTGTATCTTTAGCTGCGCCTATCGGTCCCGTCAACGCAGCGCAGCTAGATACAGGAATAAAAAACGGTTTTTTTCATGCGCTTATTTTTGGCGTTGGCGCTTTAACAGCTGATATTTTGTACATGATAATGGTTTACTTCGGGATTGGCCAAGTTATTGAATACTCTCCAGTAAAAGTATTCCTTTGGTCATTTGGCTGTTTTGTTCTTACATATACCGGGATCGAGAATTTACTTTCTCTGCATAAAATTGAACTAGCATTAAAATCCAACAAAAAAACTACTCGCCTTAGACATTCTTTAATAACAGGTTTTCTCATGTCACTGTTAAATCCGCTTACTATCCTTTTTTGGCTCGGTATCTATGGTTCAGTTCTGGCAGAAACACACAAAGTCAGTACGGGCAATCAAATAATTATTAATAGCCTTGCCGTCATCCTTGGAATAATGTTGTGGGATACGATAATGGCTGCTATCTCCAGTGGTGCCCGTAAATTATTATCTACCGGCTTCATAAATATTATTTCCATCATCTCATCGCTTGCAATGATCGGGTTCGGTATTTACTTTGGGATTCAGGCTTATCACGCATTATTTTGAGCTTCTTCCTTCTTCCATCGTTTTCGCATAAAAAAGACTATACTCCCGATTACTGCGAGGAATACTAAACTGATAAAAAAGCCTGGACGACTTGTCTGATGGAATAGTGTTCCGCTAACCGCTGAACTGATTAATAATATTCCAATTATTCTTTTCACTTTATCGAAAGTAGTCGTCTCAACTAACCTCGGATACATGACTAAAATAAATAGCCAGTTGTAAAGCAGCATTAATGCCGCAGCAGTCGTTATATATTCGTATACTTTATCCGGCAATAATAAAGACGTAATAATAGAAAGTACAAGCCCCGAAGTTGTTAAAGCAATTGCAGGTAATGGCATTTTAAGCTTCTTTTTCTTCTGTTTACTGAAGATTTTAGGTGCGTCTCCATCCTCAGAAATTGTCACGAGTATTGTCGTAACCGAAAACAAAGAGGCAGACATTGTTGAAAACCCAGCAATAATAATAGCTGCAATAAATACATGCGGGAAAAAATCAATATTATGGGCACCTGATAAAGCCTCAACAAACGGGCTCTTGCTCTCCTTGAACTTATCAAACGGCTTAAGTAATAGGGCTAAAGAAAGTGCAGTCACATAAATGACACCAAGCAGCCCAAGCATCACTTTACCCGATTTAGGTGCATCCTCTTTATTCTTTAGATGGATCGCCATTATGCTCATTACTTCGATCCCACCATGGGCATAAAATGCAAATATAAGAGCGCTCCAAAATCCGATGAAGCCTTTCGGGAAAAATTCATTCACGGATTGCGGGATGTCAGGAGTTGATTTTCCGCCAATTACTCCTGTCAGCGCTAAAATTGCAATGATAATAAACATAAAAATAGCTGCAATTTTCATCACAGCAAATACGCTTTCCAATTTCCCAAATGCTTTCGCTCCTATAAATAGAACAATGAGACCGAGAACCGCATAAATTGCTGCGAATATCCACAATTTAATATTAGGAAACCAAAACTTAGTTAATAATGAAATTGCGGTAAGTTGACTGCCTATAATTAATATTTCCGAAGACCAGTAAACCCACCCACTGCTAAAACCCGCCCAACGTCCATATGCTTTTTTGGCATAGGTACGAAAAGATCCTTTCTGTGGATCCATTGCAATCATTTTAGCAAGTGCCTCAAATACGATATACGTTGCAGTGGCAGCCATTATAAAGGCCAAGATTACAGAAGGACCTGTCATTTTAATTGCTATACCTGACGCAAGGAAAAACCCTGTACCAATCGTGCAACCTACTCCAATAAGGGATAATTGCCACCAAGTAAGATTTGCTTTTTCGTCGTTTGCACCCGACGCTTTATTCCCCATTTTTACACCTCCACATGAAAATAGCCTTCCACAAAAAAATGGTTTTATGTGCTGTTGAGATGATGAAAGCACTTCTAATAAGGGAATAAGTTGGTCATTCCTAAAACCCTATACTTGTATAAAAAATGTGATCGTGGAGAAAATAAATTCATTTATTACTTTCTTGTAAATTTTTGATACAGATAACTGGAGTTGATATTAAATAAGGTAATTTCTAGTATGAGCATCTATCTTGAAGAATAACTAAAATAGGAATATTATACTTATTGAAAGCTAATCTCACTATTCGGAGGGGTTTAATATGAATAAAGCACCAATTACAGTTAACGCTATTATTAATGGCGAAAAAATACAAACAGATAAAAAAATTACGCGTGAAAATCCAACACACCCTGAGCAAATTGTTGGTTACGCTCCAAATAATACAAGAGAAGAAACAATCCAGGCAATCGACGCGGCATATGAAGCCTTTAAAACTTGGGCTTGGAGTGATGTGGAAGATCGTATCGCAAGAATGCAGCGTGCCATTCAGAAGATAAAAGATGCAACGCCTGAAATCGCTGAGTTACTATCACGCGAACATGGGAAAGCGCTATATGATGCCCAAGGAGAAATTGCTGTTTCTCTTATGTGGATGGAATTTGCCGTTGACAATGTAAAAAAAGTGACAGCTCCAGAGGACAGCAAACATGAAACTGGTCGAACAATCATTACACATGATCCGATCGGTGTTGTATCAGCGATCACGCCTTGGAACTATCCGATTTCCCTTTCAACAATCAAAATCGCTCCAGCTTTGTTAACAGGTAATACAATGGTACTAAAACCAAGTCCATTTGCTCCTTTAGCGGTAAGTCGTGTAGCCGAAATCATTGCTGACGAATTCCCTGCAGGGGTACTGAACTTAGTTAACGGAGATGCAGAAGTTGGAATTGAACTTACATCCAACCCGAAAATTGCGAAAATCGCTTTCACAGGTGGTACAAATACTGCTAAACATATTATGAAAGCAGCATCTGAAACGATTAAAAAAATGACCCTGGAACTTGGCGGTAATGATGCAGCAATCGTATTAAATGACTTTGATGTTAACGATGAACGGGCATTACGAAGAATGGTTATTGCCAACTTTCTGACAGCTGGTCAAATTTGTATGATTGCAAAACGTGTCTATGTGCACCGTTCAATTTACGATGCGTTTGTTGAAAAATATATTGAAGCCGCAAACAAATGGATTAAAGTTGGCGACCCATTCCATCCGGATGTTACAGTCGGTCCAGTAAATAACAAAAACCAAGTAGAATATGTAAAAAGTTTAGTGGAAGATGCCAAAAATAAAGGGGCAAAAATTATTCCATTAGGAACAATTCTAAACCCTGAATTAATGGATAACGGTTACTTCTTACAACCAACACTCGTGTTAGGTGCAGATGTTCATGACCGTGTAGTAGTGGAAGAACAATTTGGCCCTACTGTACCAATCCTTCCATATGATGATGAAGAACAAGTTATTCAATTACACAATGAAAGCATTTACGGTTTAACAAGTTCCGTGTGGGGTGAAGAAGAGCATGCTATAAAAGTGGCTCGTCGTATTGAAGCAGGTACAACGATGATTAACACTGCCGCAATCCAAGGGTTAGATGTTCGTTTCCCATTTGGCGGAGTTAAACAATCAGGTGTAGGTCGCGAATACGGATTAGATGGCATCAAATCTTATACAGAAACTCATGTCATCAACCTGCCAAATGACTTAGAATTACCTTATATTCCTGAATAAAAGCTAGAGAAAAGAGCATTAACCTCCATCAGGTTAATGCTCTTATTTTTGTTTGTATACTTAACAATGCTTTCAGTATCTAATATGGGGTTGATTCTATTAATGGTGATGTATGAGGTTGTGATAAGCATGCACAGCCATTTTCAGAGAGGTATTTGCCAACTTCCATTTTTATCAATTTATTACAAATATCTATAAATCTCTATCCAAAATTATTTGTTTTTTATTATATTTTTATATAACAGTTTTCACTACATAATGTTTGTTTATCTATATTTTATTTGCATATTTACACTTTCAATCGATATTTATACTGAATTTTCTAAAAACTTTGTTTACAAACGTAGTCTTCCATTACTATAATTTGAGTTATCAGAAATATTGGAGGAAGATATATGTACACACTTCTTGGTTCGATCACTCTATTAATTGTAGGATATATCGTCTATGGAAAGTTTATTGAAAAGGTGTTTATTGTTAATGATGCAACGCCGACCCCAGCTTATACAAAAGCTGATAATTTAGATTATATGCCCATGCCTGCCTGGAAGGGCTGGATGATTCAATTATTAAATATCGCAGGGCTTGGACCTATTTACGGTGCCATTGCAGGTGCACTGTATGGACCCGTTGCAATGATTTGGATCGTATTTGGTTGTATTTTTGCCGGTGCCGTTCATGACTATTTTGCAGGGATGTTATCATTACGTCATGGAGGCGCACAATTCCCAGCACTTGTTCAACGTTATTTAGGTAAAGTAATGCGTGTCTTCACTGATATCGTTTCAGTAGTATTAATGGTTTTAGTAGCAGCTGCCTTTACTGCAGGACCTGCTGCTGTTCTTTCGTCAAAATTAGGAATTACATTTATGACAGCACTTATTGCGATTTTCATCTACTTCTTATTAGCAGCAATTTTACCGATCAATCAAATTATCGGTCGTATTTATCCACTATTTGGTGCAGTATTAATCATTATGGCCGGTGCGGTATTAGTATCACTAGTCACTTCAGGTATTGCAATTCCTGAAGTATCTTTAACTAATATGCATCCGAATGATTTACCGGTTTGGCCATTATTAATGATTACGATTTCTTGTGGCGCAATCTCTGGCTTCCACTCTACACAAAGCCCGATAATTTCAAGAACAATCAAGAAAGAATCGGAAGGTCGTAAAGTCTTCTACGGTGCCATGATTGGTGAAGGTGTCATTGCATTAATTTGGTGTGCGGCTGGTATGAGTTTCTATGGCGGTACAGAAGGATTATTACCAAAAATCTCCGAAATTGGTGCAGGTGGTGTAGTAGACGAAATTTCAATTGCATTACTTGGTACATTTGGTAGTATTTTAGCAATATTAGGGATTGTAATTTTACCAATTACAACAGGTGATACTTCATTACGTTCAGCACGCATGATTGTGTTAGACTTTTTAGGCTCTCGTTTTTCAAAAAATAGTACAACACCAATTTTAGCAACAGTTGCAGTTGCAGCACCCGCATTTTTCCTATCAACTATTGATTATCAATTCTTATGGCGTTATGTAGGGATGACGAATCAAATGGTTGCAACAGTTATGCTTTGGGTTGCAACATCGTATTTATTGAAATCAGGCAAGTTCCACTGGATTGCAGGTTTACCAGCCCTATTCATGACCTCTGTAGTATTTGTATACTTAATGGTAGCGCCAGAAGGATTTGCGCTTGCTTATGAAACAGGTGTCGTCATTGGTTTAAGCTTTACAGTCCTAGTTTCTTTCATTTATATTTATCAAATTTTTAAGCATAAAGCTTTTACAAATCCGGTATTTTTAACAGAGAAATAAGGGATTCAGACTTTTGCTAACTATAAAATCTCGCATTTTTATAATTCCTAAAAATGCGAGATTTTTGTTTTGAGTATACTTTCGATTTTATACTAAATGAATTCAAAATCTAAATTAATTTTACGTTAACCATTTAAAATTTCACAGAAGCTAAGCACCTTCGCTTTACCCATTACTGCTACCCTTCACTTCTTCGCCTGCTTCTTTCACTTTCCCGCCAATATCTTTTAAATCCGTTGTGGCATCTTTTGCATGTGAAAGAATTTCACTTGATTCTTCCGTTACCATAGTAACTGGTTGAATAATGTTGTTGTTTACTTTTTCGTAAAGGTTTTGAGCATCGCTTATTGCTTCTTTCAGTACGGAAGAAGCCGATTTTAGACGCTCCTGCAAGTCATCTTTTACTTCTGAAGGATTGTTTTTTACTTGACTGTACATATCCATTGTCGAATCTTTCATATTTTTAGTTGTCTCCGTTACTTTATTTCTAGTAGTAGAGTCAAGCATTGAAAGCGCACCACCAATTACTGCCCCAATTACCATTCCTCTTAAAAGCTTACCATTATTATCATTTTCAGTTGTCGTTGATAAATTATTATACGAAGTTTGTGCCATAATGAATGCTCCTTTTTGTTTGAATTTGTTAACTTATACCTTAGTTGCCCGATATTTTTTTCATTTAAACATTTTCAAAACCAGGATATTCTAAGATTTATAAACTATATGAGAATATATCTTCTATAAGGCACCTTAACTCGATCGTTCATATTTACCGTTTTCACTAGTAGAAGGCACATTTCTTTTTATAAAATGTGCCTAATTACTATAGTATTCACGCTCTGTTAGTATTATTGATTTACTTTGTACAAACCCTTATTTGAGCAAGCTATATGTATTGCAATTTTTGTTACTGCTTAAATTCTTTAATAGCTGAGAAAGTTCTAAATAATCATCAATTATTGCATCAGCCTTTACATCAGTCCATTGATTATCTTTTTTCCAAACACTTGCCATTCCTACATTTTGAGCAGCTCTCACATCATTATCAGGATGGTCTCCAATAAATAGACTTTCTGAAGGCTCTACATTTAATTTTTCTAATGCGTTTAAAAAGATGAGGGGATCAGTTTTCTTGACCCCTTCCCATTCGGATACTAAAATTACGTCAAAATAACTTTCAATATTCAAAGCTTTAATGTTGTCCATTTGGAACTGACCATATCCATTTGTAATCATACCTAAAGCAATTTTATTATTTTTTAATTCCTCAAGCATTTCATGAATATGAGGAAATCCTACACAATGGTGTTTGAAATTGGCCAAATAATCTTCGAGAAGTTCTTCCCAAGTTACTGAACATATATTAAATTCTTCAATTAGTTGTTGGTACACTTTATCTTTCCAAACATATCCATGATTATCTAGTTCAATAAATCGTGAAACATATTGCTCTTTTGGAATATGAGAAAGTATCTTATTCAGTCTTTCATATTGGTGGTTTATAAAAAAATCTACTGACTTATCGCGATTCAGTAACGTTCCATCTAAATCAAATAATACAGCTTTAAACATGTTTGAACTCCCCCTGAGTATATTAACGAATGTTATTCCACTATATAGCTCTATAATTGAAAGCGCATGATTGCGGAAATCTGATTCTGGGTATCAAGCTACTACTTGAGAGTCTATTTCTCATGTAGCATTAATGAAAAATCTTCCTTTTGCAGCTTTAATCTCAAAGAAATATTTTTCACCATTCTTAAGCCCTTCTAATTTCGCACTTTTTCCAGGTGTTATCTGAAATTCATTTACTACTATTTCTCCATTTATATCTTTTACCCTCATGAGTATATTACCTGCACTGTTTGCGTCATTCGTAATTTCCTTTCTCCAAAAAATGCTATCATAGGTCATGTCTTTTTGGGCGTTAAAACTTATGCGTTCCCACTCCTCCATTCCATCTGACGAATCCACAATAGCTGTAACCATTGGAAAAAATATTTGATTGACGGAACCTACATTTTGAATAACTAAACTACAAGTAATTACGACTACTGTCAGTGCAAATGCAATAATAGAAAATAATAAACTTTTCTTCAATTTCATCAAGTACCCCCATTCATACTTTCATCTCTTTTATTTCAATATAGAAAGGTCTAACTCCTTCTTAACTGTTCATCGGTAATAGCAATCAATGTAGATAAACACTCGTTTGGTAGCTTTATCAAAAACATATGATCAATAACTTCATACAAAAAAGCACAATTCTTTTTTCAAGAATTGTGCCTGGTATGTCGTTATTTTGAAGCCCGGTTATGTAATTTAAATTTATGTATTATCGAGCAGTACCTCGCCATTTTTGTAAATGCCCTTCTACTGAAAGAGTATTATTAACATAATTAAATACTTCTGAACTCATTGCTAATTCTTTTGCTTCCACTACTTTTTGATCGGACATGGGTACTTCTACTTTGTGATTATTTTTCTCTTCTACTATCAATGCTTTGATTGTGTGTGCTTCTACACTGTTATCATTCATGTGACGTTAGTTCCTCTCGATTACTATCATTTTCTTAATATTCCTACTTTTAAATTATAGTCTACTAACACAACTTTTGTCCCAGTAATTTCTGTGTGTATTTTCTCACTTATGTATGTTTTTCAACTCATCCACCAATCAGTTAGGTTATATATACTACTCATGGAATTTATATTACCAAATTTTATGTAATATTTTAATTCGAAAGAAACAATATATACCGGTGTTTGGCAGAACATAATCCCCTCCCATAGACCACCCATTTCATTTCAGTTATTCAACAGTATAAATATAATCACTTTGGTAAAAGCTTATCTAAAGTTGGAGAGAATAAGAAGAACATAGACAAGGAGAGCTTGCTATTCAAGCGATGAGCGACATTAATGAAAAATTTGTTCAATATCAAACGTTTGTTGTTGGTTATTTTATTATTAAATCTAATTGATGGCATTTGTACGGCTTGGGGACTCAGTAATGAATGGATTGAAGAAGCGAACCCACTGATGAGTTCGTTTTCACCCTTAACAATCCTTGGAATAAAAGTCACTTTATCTGGTGCCATTTTGTTATTGTGGAAATCAAATTTCCCTACAAGATTAACGAATGTTTGGCGAGTAGTTCTTACTTTCGTCATGTTCTTATATACTGGGATTTTTGTTATGCACATAACCTGGATTTCAATGTTGTAGTATGTCTTCTAAAAAAGAAAAGTGCTGCAAACCCTTAATACTAAGGAATTTGCAGCACTTTTTAATTTATTGATCTTTCTTTAAACTTTCTTGTGCCATTTTAATAAGCTCCTTAACCATGCTACCACCAATTTTCCCGCCTACTTTTCCAGCTTCAAAAGAAGTAAGTTGGCCGTTATATCCTTCTTTTAGAGGGATACCTAATTCCTTAGCTACCTCTAGCGCTGTCACTTCAGGGTTGCTAGAACCGGTTACTTTCGCTTTTAATAGATCCAGCTCTTGTTTAGCTTCGGGTACAAGAATTTTATTTCGATTTTTCTTTGCCATTCGATTGCTCCTTTTACTCTAGCATAGGCAATAAATAGCAAAAAATACTAGCAGATAATGTTAATCGCTTTTTAATTAGTATTTACAGTTACAGAAGCAAATTAAGGGAAGGGAACGATTGTCCAACCCAGTACGAAGATTGTCATTACAAATACTCCAATAAAGATACTAATCCCCAATCCCCACAATCCTAATGATCTGCTTTTTTTGTTTATTAAAGAAATAACTCCTAATATCGAAGAAATGAATACCCATGAACTGAATTTATTTTCTATTTGTAAATTGTATCCTGACAGCAAAGAGATATTTAGAATTGCCAAGGAAACGAGACCTATAACAACACTCAACCACCCCATGCCTTGTATAAGTGTGTTTTTTAATGCACCCAATTCCATAATTTCACCTCTCCTACTTTAAGAAAGCGAACCATATCCAATTTTCCGAGTGATTCGATTTCGTTTTTTGGTCCGGTAACAACAACTCCATAGGTTTTAAACCCATTGTTCTCAATGTATTGAATACGTTCTTCTAATTCAAGACTTTTATGAGGTGATAACTTTACAGCTAAATCTTCAAAAGGCAGTAAGTCCTTCATCATTTTTAAAAATGTTTCCGCATGTGAAGGGGAATCTCGAAAAGGCGACCAATAGGATTGATCTGGTTGAACAGGATATCCGATTGGTGAAATAAGGTCCCCATTAGAACTTAGCATTTTATCTTCCGTCCCGGTATAAATAGCTGCCCATGTTACATGTACATTTTCCATTACATTTTCAACTTCTTTTACTTCATATAGGTCATTTAACGAAATATACGCTTCAACAACCGTTTCCTCCGGCAATCCAGATAAGACTTTCGACTCGTTATAAATATTGAAATCTACGAGAAACTGACTTGGGTGAGCAATCCATTGATTAGTATCTGTTGGATTTTTAGGATATAATTTTTCTAATTTAGAATCTGTCTCTTTACTCACTAAGTCATCAAGTACAAAATGTAAATCATAGTTTTTTGCTGGATAAAATTCATCACCAATTTGTTTATATTGTTCAAATGACAAATCCATTGAGAAGAGTGAAAAATCCATATCAAACTCCATCTCCTCTAAAGTTGTATTGGGTTCAGTGATATAAAGTGTCTTACTAGCGACGTCCATTAAAGTTGTTGATTTTGTTCCAAACGCATAATAGCCAAAGGTCAACATATAGCAGATAGGTACAATTAAAAGCACAACAGTTATAGTTGAGAGAATTAACTTCCATTTAGAAGAACTAATAGCCCTATTCACCTGTTTCTTGCCTATGTTTGTTTGTTTAATTCCTTCCTTCTTTGCTTTTTCTAATAATTTATCATATGAATCCATTATGAACCCTCCTTGGATAACATCTCCCGTATCTTCTTCCTCCCACGAACTAAATGACTCTTTAAGGTATTTAACTTTATATCTAAAATCGTTGCAGCTTGCTCATACGTACAATCATGTACATCACATAATAAGATCGCTTGTTTTTCTATCGGCTTTATCTCCTCTAAATAACGCAATAACTCTATGTAGGCATCATTTTCTACTATAATATTCTCCGGAGTATTTAAATCTACTTGTGAAAATTCATTCGTCAAAATAGTGCGCTTTCCTTTTCTAAGATGATCAATGTATGTGTAATAGCCTACTTTAAATAACCAAGGTTTTATTTCCTCAATTTCATCAGTGAGCAGGACAATGTATGCCTTAGCAAAGGTTTCCTGAAGTAAGTCCTCTGCGTCGGCATGGTTTTTTGATAGAGAAAATAAATAGCGATATAAATCATTGGAGTATAGTGCATATACCTGCTTGAGTTCCATTACTTCCCACCTTTCACCCTATCCACGGATTAAACATTAAAAAAGTTGCAAAACAAGGGAAATTTTTTAAATAAAAGCTTATTATAAATTAAATTTAAAGGTTAAGCTGTTTATATTTGTAAATTTTGTTTTTCTTTAAAATAAAAAATCCACCGTTTTGATGAACGGTGGATTTTCACTATTAGGGTAAGCCCCTATTTTCTTTATAATTTTATAAAAACGAATCCTCAAACTCCTCAATCGGACATGGTTTGCCAAAGTAATACCCTTGAATATATCGGCAATTTTCTCCTAGTAGGAAATCCAATTCTTCTTTTGTTTCAACACCTTCAGCGATCACTTCTAATTTTAGAAGTTGCGCCATTTTTATCATGGCCGATGTAATTGTGGCGTTTTCAGGTTTGTGGGAAATATCCCGGATAAACGATTGATCTATCTTTACCCCATCTATTTTAAATATCTTCAAATAGTTGAATAATGAATAACCCGTTCCAAAGTCATCGATATAAATTTTAACGCCCATTTCTTTTAAATCCAACAGTGTTTTCTGAACATTTTCTTCATTGAGCATAATCGAATTTTCGGTAATTTCGATTTCTAACCATTTGCCTTCTAGCTCGTATCGTTCTAATAATTCACTGATTTCTTCAGCAAACCCTTGCTGTAAAAATCGCTTAGAACTAATATTTACACTTATCGGAACAAGCGGCAGCCCGGCATTTCTCCATGCAACTAACTGTTCACAGACTCTTTTCTTCATCCATTTTCCGATGGCTATTATTAAACCTGTTTCTTCAGCAATCGGAATGAATAGTCCTGGCGAAATTAAACCATGTTCCGGATGATTCCATCGTACAAGCGCTTCTGCACTCACTATTTTGCCTGTTAATACATCTACTCTCGGTTGGAGATAGGCAACAAATTCTTCATTCATAATTGCTTTCCTTAAATCTCGCTCTATCACGAATGACTGGTAATTCGCCTGGTTCATCGAAGAATCATAAATTTGATACATATTTCGACCGAACTCTTTTGCCTTGTAAAGTGCAACATCCACCCTTTTCATCAATTCAGTTACATTGGCATCATTGGATAGATAAAAGTCAATTCCAATACTCGCAGTTAAAAGTAATTCTGAACCTTGCACATAAAAAGGATTTTTTAAGCTTTCTAATATGTTTTGGGCGATTTCAATTACTTCATCTCTCGTTTCAAAGTTCGGGCAGAGAAGCATTAATTCATCGCCACCCATTCGGGCTACATGGAACTTATCTTTATAAGGATTGGTGTTCAGTCTTACTGCGATTTGCTGTAATAATCCATCGCCTACAGCATGCCCTAACGTATCATTTATCGATTTAAAGCGGTCCAAATCTAAAGATAATATCGCCATCATCTTTTGATTTTCTTCTGCCAGTTTTAGTGACTCCTGAATTTTTTGTTCCATCCACCGACGATTTGGTAAACCAGTTAATTCATCATGATGGGCTAAAAAGGCATTGCGTTCTTGCACAAGTTTTTCTTCAGTAATATCTTTTCCAATTGAATAGATTACGTCTATTTCTTTATCTATAAACATTGGAACTAATGTTACATTTAAAAATCTTCGTTGCCCGTTATTCTTTACTTCAAACTCAAAAAATTGAACCTCTCCGTGTAATACCTTCTCAAAGTAGGCTGCAATAACTGGGCGTTCTTCTTCAACAGTAACATCGATAATACTCATTTTTCCAAACACAGTTTCATCAATTGCGATTAGTTTCAATGTTTTCTCATTCATATGTAAAATGGTACCTTCTTTATCCAGCATAGTAATATACTCATGACTGTAGTTCATTAAAGACTGGTATCGTTCTTCATTTACTTTTAATTGCTTTTGAACCTCTCTAAATTGCGAAAAATCGTGAACGGTTCCAACAATTTCAATTACTTCCCCGTTATGCCGGATAGGCTCGATATCAACGAAAATAAGTTTGCCGCCTAACTCTATCTCATATTGTACTTTTTTACCTTTGAGCGCTTTTGTATACATTTTTTCTTTCATTTTTGCAATGTCTTGTTCAAATACATCAAAAGGCGATTTGGATAAAATCATTTCCGCACTCGCGCCAATTTCATCCATTAGCTTGCCTTCTGACATGATATATTTCAAAGTACCATCTTGATCTTTTCGAACTTTGAAAATTCCATTTTGCAGGTTTTGAAATGTTCGAATAAAATTCATTTTAAACTGAGTTTCCATCTGCTTATTTTCTGTAATATCAGTTTGGAAACTAATGAAATAATACGGCTGTCCTTCTTCATCAAGGATTGGCACGATGATTTCAAATACCCAGAAAACAGTGCCATCCTTGGCTCTATTTTGAATTTCACCACGCCAAGTATTACCGCTCCTAATCGTTTCCCATAGTTGTATGAAAAACTCTTTCGAATGAAATCCAGAATTGACTATTCGATGGTTTTGCCCTATGATTTCTTCCTTTTCATATTTTGATAGTCGGCAAAAATTATAATTCACATAAAGTATTGTGCCGTCATAATCTGTAATCGTTATATTTGTTGATTCATTCATAGCATTTAAAATATCGTCCAGCATTTTGTGAACTATGTTAGATTCAATGATTTTTTTAGAATCAAAAGAGGAAAGAAAAAAATCGCTAATTTCCTCTCTAATATTTGATATTTCATTTGTATTGACGCTCATATAATCACCTATTGTTTCGCAATATTTCTAATTTAATATATTATTCTTTATTATTTTACTTAATTTAACCTATTAATGCATTAAACAATTTAGTAATTTATTACGTTAGACATAATTATTAAAAAAAAACTGTACCCCAATTGTCAAATGTTCCTAACAATTGGGATACAATTCACATGTACTCTATATTATGGCACTGTTAATTGATTATTTTTTCTTTCCAGTTTTCTCGTAATTGATATTTTAATATTTTCCCTGATACATTTCGTGGTAAAGATTCTACATATATAAACTGACGCGGCAGTTTATAACCCGCTAAATGACCGCGGCAATAGGCTTTCATATCTTCTTCATCGATCTCTATATCTTCCTTTTTAACGATCACAGCTGTTACGACCTCGCCCCATTGCGGATCTGGTAAACCGATTATTGCACATTCTACAATGCCAGGGTAACCATTTAAGATTTGTTCAACTTCAACCGAATAAACATTTTCTCCGCCTGAGATAATCATATCCTTTTTACGGTCTACAAGTGTAATATAACCTTCGTCATCTATCGTCGCTAAATCACCCGTTAAAAGCCAATCATCTCGGAATGTTTGCGCTGTTTCTTCCGGTTTTTTATAGTATTCTTTCATAACAGATTCACCGCGCATTATGAATTCCCCAACTTCACCAGGCAATACATCTTCCATATAATCATTTACTACACGAACGTCCAGAAAAGTCATCGCTTTTCCACTCGCACCAAGCTTTGTCTTATGTTCTTCCGGCGTTAAATAAACCCCTCCTGGTCCACCTTCCGTTAAACCACAGGCATTATAGAACTGGTCAGAACCTAAATACTCTACAGCCCTTTCAATCATACTTGGTGACATCGGTGCCGCTCCGTACACATAGCCACGAACAGTTGATAAATCATACGAACCTTTTGGTACCATGAAAAACGCGTTGTACATAGCAGGTACACCAAAGAATAGCGTAACTTTATGCTGTTCTATCGCCTTTAAAGATTCTACTGGATGAAAGTCACGCATCATGACAACCGTTGCACCGGCAAAGAAGCAAGATGTGAGAACCATATTTAAACCTGCCGAGTGGAATGCTGGCGCTACGAGTAAATAAATGTCATCATGATTTAATTTCATCATGACCGTTTGCGCACTATTCAAATTTGTTACATTACCATGTGTAAGGAGTGCCCCTTTTGGCTTGCCTGTTGTACCTGATGTATACAAAATTTGTGCAGCATCTGCAGCAGTAATCGGTACATCAGGGTTTTCGGTTTGTGAAGTATAAATTTCTTTTATGGAGACAATTCCTTCTTCAGTATCCCCAACACTGTATATGACCGGCTTAGCCGTAATATCAGCAGTGGCGTTTTTAGCTATTTCTGTTTGATCGGCGTCTGTAATAATAGCGATTGAATCAGATTGCTCCACAATATAATTAAGTTCTTTAGCCGTTAGACGGAAGTTAATAGGAACAATGACACCTCCTGCTTTCATAACGGCATACGCGCAAATGACAAACCAATGGGAATTTTTTAAAAACAGACTGACTTTATCGCCTTTTTTTAAACCTTTGTTAATGAACCCATTACTATATCGATTAATCTCATCGTTTAATTCTTTATACGTGTACGTGTAATCCCCAAATACTAATGCTTTTTGATTTGGCATTCTACTTGCGTGCGATAAAATCGGTTTTATTAAATCCAAATACTCATCCTCCTAATACTTTCTTTGGAATAATATATTCTCCCGAAATAAATTTATAACTTATATCTCCTGTAATATATTTCGAAGGCGCTCCCGATTGAAGCTAATATAATCTCGCAATAAAATGAAAACGAGCGCTGACTCTTTTTACAGAAGTCGCGCTCATTTTTGGATTACTTTTAAATAGAAGGTAATCAATATTTCTATGGTTTTTTAATAGTTTTATTTCTTAATAAACATTTGTGTCCAGTAGTTACCATCTTCAACATAGCCTACACCAATATGCGTAAATTTCGCATCCAGAATGTTTGCTCGGTGGCCTGAACTATTCATCCATGCTTCCATTACTTGTACAGCTGATTTTTGTCCTTTTGCAATATTTTCACCTGCTGCTGTATAGCTGATACCGAATTTTTTCATCATATCAAATGGTGAGCCGTATGTAGGGCTTGTATGGCTGAAGTAATTTTTATCGTGCATATCTTGAGATTTATATTTCGCAACACGTGCTAGCTCCCAATCAATTTTAAGTGGTGCTAACCCTTGCTGTGCGCGTTCCTTGTTTACTAGGCTTACAACTTGCTCTTCTACTGCTTGTTGTTCATTTTCTGAAATAGTAATTTTATCTCCAACATAGATCATATCCGGATTTTTTAATGTAGGGTTTAAAGCAATTAATTCGCTTAGTCCGATTTGATTTTTAGAGGCAATCTTCCAAAGCGTGTCCCCACTTTTTACTGTATAAGTAGCTGCAGATGCAGTAGCTGGTAGCGCAAATAGCATCATACTAAAGAACAACACGATACTTTTTTTCAACATTCTTAAATCATTCCTTTCTCGTTGTCTGTTACAAGCTTACTAGAGAAATGTGGTGATTTCACTAGGGAATGAATGGCGCTTCTTTTGCAATTCCATAACAAACATTACAAGTGTGACAATCCCTCTGTATTCAACCTCTGTTAAATATAAAAACCTAGCCAGACGATTTTATAACAGTCTGTACCATCACAAGATTTTTCCGTTATTTTATGCTCGAAATCAATATCGACGATCCCTTCCTTCTGTCCGGACGCAGTGGCTCGGAACAGATTAGTTCCTGGATCTCTAGTAACTGTTACCATTTGATCAGCATTTTTTGTTCTGATTGTATGTTTGCCTATACTGTATTTGCCCCCCATATCAATTAAATCAGAAAGTTGTTCTTTAACAACTTTGATATCATAATTGAAGCTGGTCTGATTCGGTTTAGCTTCGATCCCATACCTCACTTCTTCTCCATCTTTAAAATAAACGGTTGCAATAAACTGACCTTGCTGTTTAATATCAAAACAAACCGAATAGCTATATTGGCAATCTTCGAAAGTTAAACTTGAAGACACATGTTTATCATCCATTGTATAAAGAGTTATTTTCTCGACATCTTGACTTGACCGATTTCGTGATTCATCAAAAACTGATAACTCTACTGGAGTAGCATGGGAGGTATCTTTTTCCTCCAACGTCGGTATCAATTCGCCGTTCTCTTTTTTTATATGAACATAATATTTTTTATTGACAGTTTTGTTTGCCTTTAGTCCACGGACAATTAGCGTACCCGTACCTTCTTTCAATGGTACTATCTGAATTTTATCTTCAGTTTTGCCCGAAATTAGTTCTTGACCTTTCACCAGTATCCCGTGAAATACGCTAGAATCAATTTTTTCATCTTCTATCCATTCTATCTCTTCCAAATCGATTTCAGCTGGCCCTATTGTCACCATTGGCGGTTTCAAATCTTCTGTAGCTTTCAGCATTTTTGCAGCTTGTCCTCTTGTGATAAAAGCATTTGGACTGAATTTGTCAGGGGCCGTCCCTCCAACAATGCCGAATTTATAAAGGATTAAAATATTATCGGCATGCGATCGTAAGTAGTAATACGGTATAACATCTTTGAATGGGTTGACCATATCATGCCCCGATATATTATAGCGTGGAAGATCGAACGCTTTGACAAGTATTGAAGCCATCTGTCCCCGTTTGATAGGATCGTTCGGCCCATATCGTCCATCCCCGTAGCCGCTGATTATCCCATGTTCAGCCATTGCTGCAATCGACTTATAGTAACCGTTTGAAGTTGTGACATCTTCAAAACCCGGATTTTTTACGTTGGAAGTGTCCAAGTTGATCATCTTCGTAATGATAGCGGCTGCCTGTCCTCTTGTAATCGTGTTGCCGGGTTTAAACGTACCATCCGGATACCCTCCAATAATGTTTCGTTCTGCCAATTCATAAACAGCTCCGGCGTAATATTTTGATGACGGTACATCTGAAAATTGCTTAGTTGATGCAGCAAATGTGCTGGCTAAAACGAGGTTACACGTTATAAATAGTACCGTGAATATGGTCGTTAATCGTTTCTTCATCCTCTCGCTTCCTTTCGTTTTGAAAATTTTATTATCCATTTCCCTGATTTATCGGGTTTCACTCGCTTCTTATGGTAACTTGACTGTTTACTTCATAATTTTGGCAGCGAGCAATTTCAGTCTTCCCCCAATCAGTAATGTGCTGTACTGACGGGGAAAATGGAAATTAGTTTCATTTTTTTTACTATTAAATTGTAGGAAAGAATCATATCCTATGAGATTGTATGGAAAAATGCGCCGATTCCTTTTACAAAAACCGCGCTCGCTTAATTTGATATACCGCATAGCATCATTATTTTCATCAAAATAAAGGATAAATGCCTACAAACAAAAGCGCCAAAGTGCCCGTTCAACACCGACAGTCATTGGAGTGCCGGACGCAAAAATAAAGGCTTCACCACTTTTACTCGAAAGAGACCTGAAGATGAGAGAAGTTGGCGCTTTAGCCTAGACGTAGACAGGCGTTTCGTTCAAAGTGTTCCACCATGCCCAAATTTAAAATTTGGTTAACAACAAAAAACTGTATGAGCAGCTAATTCGCTACCCATACAGTTTTATGCTGACTATTCATTTTAAGAACCCATGTTGCAAGAGCATGCAATATCCTAACGAATACCTATCCTATCCACCCGACTATTTAAAAGCCTGAGCTGCCTTAACCGCTTTGCCCCAGCCTGTGTATAAAGCTTCGCGCTCTTCTTCGCCCATCTCAGGCTCAAATTTATGATCTAAATTCCAGTAGTTTGAGATGTCATCTAATGTTTCCCAATAGCCTACTGCTAAACCAGCCAAGTATGCTGCGCCTAAAGCCGTTGTTTCATTTACAACCGGACGATCTACCGGCACATTTAATAGGTCTGACTGGAATTGCATTAAGAAGTTGTTTTTCACTGCGCCGCCGTCTACACGTAATGTGCTTAACGGAATTCCTGAATCCGCTTCCATTGCACCTAATACGTCACGCGTTTGATAAGCAAGCGACTCAAGTGTAGCACGTACGAAATGCTCTTTTTCTGTACCTCGTGTTAAGCCGAATACTGCACCGCGTACATCCGAATCCCAGTAAGGCGTTCCTAGCCCAACGAATGCCGGTACAACATACACGCCTTCAGAAGATGTTACACGTGCTGCATATGCTTCACTTTCCTCCGCTTTACGGAACATACGTAACCCGTCGCGCAGCCACTGGATAGCAGAGCCCGCTACGAAAATACTTCCTTCTAGCGCATACGTTACTTTGCCGTCTAAGCCCCATGCGATTGTCGTTAATAAACCATGATCAGATTTTACCGCTTTTTCACCTGTGTTCATTAACATAAAGCAACCAGTGCCATATGTATTTTTCACCATTCCTTGCTCGAAGCAAGCTTGCCCGAATAATGCTGCTTGTTGGTCGCCCGCAATACCTGCGATTGGAATTTCTTGACCGAAAAATTTATCTGCATCTGTATGACCGTATACTTCAGAAGAAGATCGCACTTCTGGAAGCATCGAAGCTGGAACTGTTAAAATATCAAGTAGTTCTTCATCCCATTTCAAATCATAAATATTGAACATTAATGTTCGGGATGCGTTTGAATAATCAGTTACGTGCACAGAACCGTTCGTTAATTTCCAAATGATCCATGTATCAATCGTACCGAATAAGAGATCCCCATTTTCCGCTTTTTCACGAGCTCCTTCTACATTGTCCAAAATCCATTTCACTTTTGTCCCTGAGAAGTATGCATCAATGAGTAATCCTGTTTTATCGCGGAACGTATCATTTAAGCCACGCGCTTTTAAATCTTCACAAATTTCTGCTGTTTGTCGTGATTGCCAAACGATTGCATTGTAAATTGGTTTACCCGTATTTTTATCCCATACGACTGTCGTTTCACGCTGGTTTGTAATACCAATACCTGCGATTTGACTTGCGAGTACATTTTTCTCAGATAACACTGCAGCGATACATGAAAGCACGGAAGACCAAATTTGTTCCGGGTTATGCTCTACCCAACCTGATTCCGGGAAATATTGCGGGAACTCCTGCTGTGCTGTATGAAATACCGTACCATTTTTATCAAATAAAATTGCACGTGAACTAGTTGTACCTTGGTCTAGCGCCATCATAAATTTTTCTGTCATCTTCAAATCCTCCTACTCTTCTACTCTTCTACTTTCGATACTGTCATTTGTGCAGCTACGAAAATCGCCGCTACTACTACACTGAAAATCCAGAATAATGTTGCATCTGCTCCATTCCAAATAAAGCTGAAAAATACTGCTCCGTAAACACCGCCGATAATCGGGGCAACTACAGGTACCCATGCATACCACCAAGCTGAATCTCCTTTACCTGGAATCGGTAAAAGCGCATGTGCAATACGTGGACCTAGGTCACGGGCAGGGTTAATCGCATAACCAGTTGGACCACCCAATGCCATACCAATTACAACAATTAAAATACCAACTAAAAATGGATTTAATCCTGAAGTAATTTCGTTTGTGCCTAAAGCTAAAATCCCTAATACTAATGCGAATGTGCCGACCATCTCAGCAATCATGTTTGAAGGTATATGTTTTACTGCTGGAGTTGTTGAGAATACGCCAAGTTTTGCACCTTTGTCTTTTGTGCCTTTCCAATGCGGTAAATAAACAAAGTACACTAACACAGCACCTAAAAACGCTCCCAGTAGTTGTGCAACGATAAACAATGGCACATCCGCCCATGCAAAGTTGCCAATTGTTGCAAGAGCAATTGTTAATGCCGGGTTTAAGTGTGCCCCGCTAATGCCCCCTACTGCATATGCTGCCATCGCTACGGCAAAGCCCCATGCAAAAGTGATTACGACCCAACCGCCACCTTGACCTTTTGATTTGTGCAATGAAACACCTGCTACTACGCCGCCACCGAATAATATTAGCAGCATAGTGCCGACTAACTCGGCTGTAAATGTTGACATTTCATAACCTCCTTAGCTCATGTATATTCCGTTAATAAAATACTTAGAAGAAAAAAAAGTCCGCAAGTAACAATTGTTTTACGAATTCACGTAAACAATTGTACATGCGGACTCCTTTACTCAACCACGTATTTATTGACTTAGTAATCATAATAGTTTGAAATTATTCATTAGTCAACAACTTTTTGAAAACGTTTCCACAATTCTTTATTGGAGGTAGTAATGGCAATTGCCCCTGCATCAAATGCCTGCTTAATTTGCTCATCTGTCCGAATTAGGCCACCTGTAATAACAGGAATACCTGTTTGCGTAGATACTTCCTCAATCATTTCCGGGATCACACCTGGAAGTAATTCAATAAAGTCCGGAGCCGTTTGTTCAAGGAGCGAATAGCTTTTTTCCAGCGCAATTGTATCGATTAAAAAGACACGTTGAATCGCCAATATACCGCGGGATTTCGCTTTTAAAATCATATTGGAGCGTGTAGAAATAATGCCTGCCGGGCGAATATCGTTACATAAATAATCCGCGGCAAAATTATCCGTCTTCAGACCGTGTATTAAATCCGCATGAATAATTAATTTTTTTCCATGACGATCGGCCTCTTGTTTTAGCGAGCGTAATTGGCTTAAATGCACTTCTAGCAATACGATATATTCGAATTCACTTTTTACTACTTTATCAAACTGTTTAATTGTTCGGGCAGCAGGAATAATTTTCTGATCATTAAACGGCATAACATCCTCCTATATTTAGAAATCTGTTTATATTAATATGGCTCATCGGCTGCGTTAATTCAAATCTCCCACGCAATCGATGAGCCAAAATTATATCACAATATTATTTTACATTATTTTGCGGTTGTTGCACGCTTAATTTCAATGTTCAACAGTTCTGTAAACTCCGATAATTGGGCATCTGTCCAATGTAACTGCTGTGCCATATGTGCAATGACCGCATCCTTATGTGCCAATACCGAAGCAATATTAAAGAACATATTACCCGTACGGCGCACGAAGAAATCGACAGGTGTCGTCACAAGCTCATGCTCGATACCGTATTGCAGCTGCGCAAATAAAGCTTTCGGCATCGTGTCGTTTGCTTTCGCCACATAGCTAAATACTTTTTCAACATTCGAGCCATAATGCTGTGCTAAATACGCCGCTTCTTCTTTCGTTAAGCCCGCTTTCACACCTAACTCTGTCTTTTTCGAAATAAACGTTTGGATATGTTTTGAGCCGCCTACTTCACCACCAGAAATCGGGATGTTTTTAGTAATACAAGGTTTGCTCTCTACACCAAATTCCGCTTTTAGGCTCGCTGAAATTTTATTTACAACTGCTTCCGCCATTTTACGATAGCCTGTTAATTTACCGCCCGCAATTGTAACTAAGCCTGAATCAGATTCCCATACTTCATCATGACGGGAAATTTCTGATGGTCCTTTTCCTTCTTCATGAATTAACGGACGTACACCCGCCCAGCTTGATTCAATATCCGCATCCGTCACTTTTACATTCGGGAACATGTAGTGGATGGCGTTCATAATGTAATCGCGATCCGATTGTTCGATATCCATATTGCGTGGATCCCCTTCATAAAACGTATCAGTCGTACCAACATACGTTTTACCGTTACGCGGAATCGCAAATACCATACGGCCATCCGGTGTATCAAAATAAACCGCCTGTTTTAACGGGAACTTCGACTCATCAAATACGATGTGCACACCTTTTGACAAAATTAAATGTTTACCGCTTGTTTTTCCTTCAATGCTACGAACATCATCTACCCATGGACCCGCCGCGTTCACGACTTTTTTCGCATGTATTTGAATTGTTTCATTAGAGAGTAAATCTGTCGCTTCAATGCCGATAATCTTTTTCGCATCATTATATAAAAAGCCTGAAGCTTTCGTATAGTTTGCTAAAACGGCACCTTTTTCAATCGCGACTTTTGCAACTTCGATTGTTAAGCGTGCATCATCAGTACGATATTCAACATAAACACCGCCGCCTAATAAATCAGCTTGCTTTACTAGCGGTTCTTTTTCTAATGTTTGCGCACTATTTAACATGTAGCGGCGCTCTGATTTTTTTACCCCCGCTAAGAAATCGTACACACGTAAACCAACAGATGTAGAGAATTTACCGAATGTACCACCTTTATGGAACGGTAATAACATCCATACGGGCGTTGTAACGTGAGGACCATTTTCATACACGATCGCACGCTCTTTTCCTAACTCGGCTACTTCTTTAATTTCAAATTGTTTTAAATAACGTAAACCGCCGTGCACTAATTTTGTTGAGCGGCTTGACGTACCTGCCGCAAAATCCTGCATTTCAACTAATGCGACTGATAATCCGCGCGTAATGGCATCAAGTGCAATCCCCACACCTGTAATACCGCCTCCGATAACTAAAACGTCATATTCTTTGCTCTGTAAATCATTCATGATGACTGAACGTTGTAATGATGAAGCTGTTGACATATTAATTCCTCCTTAAATGTAGACAAAAAAAGAGAGACCTTAAAGCACCACACAAATATCGCTTTGTGCGTTCTTTAAGGTCTCTCTTTAACTCAAACCGGTCTATTAACTTGACCTTATCTTAACGCCACAGAAGGAAAAATGCAAGACATTTACATTATTAGTTCTGATTGATCAAATCCGGTAAGTCAAAATTAACTTTACATTTAATCTTTTAACCAAAAAACAGGTCAAAAATATTTGAGGCTGAAGACGATTTTTTATTATAGAACTCTGAATATCCACAGTTATTGCAGTAAACGACTATAAACTGATTGTGCTGAACATCAAACATTTTAGATAACCCTGTACCAGTCATCGCCACTTCTTTCTTGCTCGCATCCTTACTTCCACATTTTATACAGCCTTTTTCAGACATATATAGTCCCCTCTCCCACTTTACGATTTGTTATACTTTTATACGGAATCGAGTGGAAAAAAGTTTCAGTAATTAGGAGTTCGATAAATGGAATCAACGCTATCCTTAAAACGTCTTTCCTAATCGTTGTTATTATATATATCGAATTCAAATTCCCCATTTACTTGATTGGCAAATTCAATTGCCTTATTATTCATAACAAGCCCTCGTGTTTGCTGACAATTAAAACAAACAACCGTAACTAATTTACATCTCAGATTGTAGTCATCTACATATTTTTTAATAATCTCTATTGAGTTATATAGTGTATTTACAATGTTGTGAATTTGTTCCTCTGGATAGTCTGTCATTTGGTAATCTACCCCGTACTCCCATGCAGTTTCAAATCTTACATGTTTTGTTTTACCTCGAATAAATGCCTCACCTTTTCTGTAAGCTTCTGTTGGAATGATTCCTATTTCTCTAGTGAATTCCTCCAAAGGAAAGTCCTCTCCAAATAAAGTAAAGTATGCCCTAGTTTCTGTACAATAATCTTCCATCTTGAACACCTCAATTTTATGCCCTTATAAGCTGATTTTATTGGGTTCTAAAGAGCATTTTTAAGACTTACTTTCACTTCAAATAGAGTTTCTCGAGCCTGTAATCCTCAATCAATTCAATATTCCTTCTATTATTAATATAGTTCTTTATTTGCTGTGTTATATTGGGCAGCAGTAAGATTGAATCCAATTCTTCTATAGGAATCCATTTCACCGCCGTTTGATTAGGATCTGGATATTTTGGTAATTTCGGGACCGAGTGATTCTTTAAAGTACATTCAAAAATAAGATGAAGTCCATGTTGGGCATTCTCATCATAATCACCGGATTGCTTATGTGGTGGAAACTCATAAATTAATGCTAACGGTCCAACTTCAACTTCTGCCGTAGTTTCTTCAAACACTTCTCTAGCGACACCTTCAATTATTGTCTCCCCGGGTTCCATCCTCCCACCTGGTAAATTATAATGGATTCCATTATCATCATACTCTACTAAAAGCACCGAATTATTTTCGATGATCAATCCTGTACATCGTATTCTTACATGTGACATTTTCCCGCCTCTTTTCTTCGATATAATTAGACACTCAGTTGTTTCTCCATATAGTACATTTTCGCCATTGTGTATGCATGTGCTGTAAACAGTTGTGTATTGATCTGCTTCAACTTAATCAAAGTATCCATTTCATTAAAATCAATTAATTTAATTGTAAGCTCTTCAGTATCATCTAAATCTTGTTCAAATTCCTTAGAAGCATCAAGCAAGAGAAAAGTAATTACTTTGTTATTTTGTGTAGCGGGGTTAACCATGAATTCTCCAAGTAAAATAGGCTTGCTTTCTGAAATATAACCGGTCTCTTCCTTTACTTCTCGGATTATCGCTTCCTCGTATGTTTCATTTGCTTCGATTTTCCCAGCAGGGACTTCAAGGTAAAATTCATTGCCCGCATAACGGTACTGTTCAACAAGGACCATCTTGTTTTCCTTTGTTAACACAACAGCGTTTACCCAATCAGAATATTCGTTTACATAATAGTCATCAATCACCAAACCGTTAGGAAGCTTGCATTCGTCTTTTCGAATATTGCCGAAAGGACTTTTATGTATATACTCAGATTTTAAAGTTTTCCATTTATCCATAATTACCTCCATAAATTCATGTCCAAATCTAGGCTTTTAAATTACCTATTGCCACTCTTTATAAATATTAACATAATTAACCAATTTACTTCATTATAAAAAATGAGCATGATCCTTGTAGCAGGTTCATGCTCGAAAATTAGATATTGATATTTTCTAAAGTCCTTAGTAAATTTCCCCTTTTGTAAGTATAGTAGAATTCCCGCCTACCATAACTAATGGGTTATTTTTATTTACCAATTTCGTAATAATGTGAGAAGGTCTATCCATACAGTAGCCTTGAAGAAAAGTGTATTCTTCATTAAATTCATTTAACACATTGTGATGAAAAAGGTAATAAGTTAAAGCTCCATTTGATGTCCCTGTTGCGGCTTCTTCGTCAATCCCATAGAGCGGGCAAAAGTTTCTACTTATTGCTACACCTTCATTCGTATCAAGCGTAAATGCATGGACACCGCCTACTTTATTGACCCTTGTATATTCAGCAAGAGCTTTAAAATCAGGTTTTAGAGCATTTAAAGCTTCATTTGTTTTTATAGGCAGTATAATATCCCAAAGCCCTGTGCTTGCAGCTTGAGGAACCAAGTTAAAACCTGCACATCCTATTTGGCTTTTATCTATATTAAAAAGTTCAGCCAAATACTCATAATCATCAAATATTTTCCCCAGTTTAGGTTTAGCTTGCTCCATCATTATAAATGAGTTTCTATGCAAATTAAAGTTCATGCCAGCAAGCCTAAAAGCCTTTGTTTCAAGCGTGAGAGCACTTGCATAAAATCACGTATAAACAATGTTCCACTATAAAAGGCAGAAACGCTTATAAATCAACGTTTCTGCCTTTTATGTTCATTCACAAACTTTGATTTAGGAACGTTATTTTGTATGTAGATGTATAGTAATTCCTAAACCCATTTTTCCTCATCTTCTACAAATTTTGCGTTTTGCAAGTCATATGAAGATGCTTCATCATGGAAAACAAAATAAACAGGTAAAACAAACTGTTTTCCTCCTGCTTTAATCCAGCAATCAGCAAACCATTCCGTAAAAATTTGTTGTTCTTTGCTAGCTAATTCTTCGTCGTTTTGTTCATAGAAATCCCAAAAACTCTCATGCTGATTATCCAGCAAATGATAATATGAAGTGCTTGCAAGAACCTCAACACTTCCTGCAAAGCTGTTAGGTGTAATATCTTCGCCAAATACTTCATTTGCATCTGTATCCATTGAAAACATCATAATAGATAGTTCAAATCTTGTGGGGTCTGTAAACGCAGAAAAATCTACTAAATCAACGGCATCATCAAATTTGTAAGAAACAATTTTTTGCAGTTCTTTAATTAAATTAGATGTAGATTTTTCTAAATTAGTCTGTATTGAAGCAATATAATTTTCAATTGAAAACATCTTTTAATTCTCCCTCCAAATAGGTATTAACCCTACTTAATAATACCTTATCATTCCAAAGAACTCATTCTTTACATGAAAAAACAAGCAGCTGAACACATTGTAATGGTCTTAGCTGCTGGTTCGAACATCCCCAAAGTTGAAGTGACCCCTAAAAGTTAGACACGGTAATTTCAGGCAGCCATTTGGGCATGAGTTCGATATTGTATCGGGCTCATACCTTTTAATTTTGCCTTAATCCGTTTGGTATTGTAGTAGTTGATATATTTTTCTAGTTCTCTTTTGAATTGCTCGATATTTTCAAATTCCTTTAAATAGAGAAATTCAGATTTCATGATGCCAAAGAAATTCTCCATCACGGAGTTATCGTAACAGTTACCTTTACGAGACATACTTTGCACAATGCCTCTTGTTTCAAGACTGTGTCGATATTGTTTCATTTGATAATGCCAGCCTTGATCGGAATGCATTAATAGCTGGTGGTCTTCTGGTAAGCATTCTAACGCCTTTTCTAACATGTCTGAAACAAGGGAAAAGGTCGGCCTTGAACCAATTGTATAGGTAATAATTTCACCATTAAATAGATCTAAAACAGGTGATAAATAAAGCTTTTCTCCGAATAATTTAAACTCTGTAATATCGGTTACCCATTTTTCATTTGGAGCCTCTGCCGTAAAATTACGATTTAAAATATTTGGCGCAATTTTACCGACTGTGCCTTTATACGATTTATATTTTTTCATACGTACTAAGCACTTTAAACCTAGCTCTTTCATGATGCGTTGAACCTTCTTATGATTCACTTTTTGCCCACGATTCGCTAACTCATCACGAATACGACGATAACCATAACGACCTTCATGTTCATCGTAAATCGCTTGAATTTCGACCTTTAAATCAGCGTTCAGATCGGGTCGATTCATCTTCTTCACTATATCGTAGTACGTACTGCGTTTAATTTCTGCGAATGCCACAAGTGCTTTCACCGAATATTTATGCCTTAATTCACAAATGACTTTTACTTTGTCTTTCGTGGTGATTTTTCTTTGGCTTGAACTAAGGCATTCAACTTTTTTAAATACTCGTTTTCCATTTCAAGCTGTTTAATGCGAGCTTGGAGTGCTTGAGTAGAGCCTTCTACTGGTGTTTTCTTAGATTGTTTAGCCGTTTCTTTTTTCATGGATAGACGCCCCTTTTTCTTTGGCTGAAGGGCATCCTTTCCTTGTGCTTCGAATTGTTTTTTCCAATTTCGTATCGTTGAAGCAGCCGCTATTTTAAAAATAGCAGCGGTTTCGTATAAGGACGTACCGTGTTCAGTCATGTAGTTAAGTACGTCTAGTTTAAACTGCTTCGTGTAATTTGTATATCGTTTTACAAAGGCCTCTACACCGTTATGTTCATATTGTTTCACCCAAGTTAATAGGTAACGATGGGATACCCCTATATCAGCCGCTACTTTCCTTGAACTTTCTTTTCCATTTACATATCTTTGAACCGCTGCTAATTTTTCTTCTGCACTCATTTTAGCCATAAAAAAACGGCACCTCCTTGTTAGATGTGTCTAACAAATGGGGTGCAGTTCAAGTTTCATTTGGGAACGTTATTTTGTATTGTGTTTGTATAATTTAAACTAAAGCATTCCATTAGTCTAAGAAGCTACTTATTGTATGTTATCTTTTGGTTCATTTAGTAATAATGGCTTTTTACTTTGACGATTTATTAAAAGAATTATCCCAGCTTGAATAGTCATCGATAAAACAAGAAGGATTAAATGTGTAAAACCATGACCAATCCATGAAAAAATATAGTAAAGTGGTGCTGATGAAAGGTACGAAATATATTGATTTTTAGTTAAAATAAAAATAATTGTTGAGATACAAGAAGTCACTAATAAAACCTCTAAAATAATTCTAGCAAATTTAAAATCAAAAGAATTCATGTAATAAAGTTCATTAAATAATTCCATTTTTATTCCTCCTAGTTTATTTTTTAAAAAACACCCTCTCTTTTTATGTAAATACATTTTAACATTTTTTGGGATAATGGTGAAATGAAAGATAAACATTGCCAAAGCGTAGTTTGGGGACTTACTTTCCATAAGAAGCTAAAAAAACCCCTATTCAATTGAATAAGGGGTGTTTGCTCCCAAAGTATCATTGGGGAACGTTATTTACGTTTGTTTTGTATACGCTATAAATTACACTAAAGCACCCGTTAGTAAAAAAACACTTAATTACCAATCTGGTCCATCATCACTATCAGCCACTTTAAGAATAAATGCATTTGAATCTAAATTATTCTTTTTAACTATCTGAAAGAAAATTGATTTTACCACTTCTTGTTCAGATTCAGTAGCGTCTTTATTGTTTAAGATATATTTCACCTGAACATCATTCATAGAATTTGCCATAACCAACGTTTGAAATCTATAACCTTTTTTCACTAATTCATCATTTACTTGTTTAATAATACCGCTATCTCCATAGATGAAATTTTCAATCTCCCTAGATTTTTTTTCATTTTCTGCTTGTTGCTGTGCACTTATCGTAGGTAGAGTTTCGGATATATCTCCTTTTGATGAGAAGTTATTGATAAAAAGAAAGGTTATAACAAATAAAATTAGAATGGTCCCAATTAAAATGACTTTACTCTTTTTCAGTTAGTACACTCCTTCCTTAAATTGAGTATATGCCTGTATAAGAGTTCTAAAACCACATAATACGGTTATTAAACTGCTCGTTAGCTGAAGAAAAAATGCACCCAAAGCGATGTTTGGTCACATTTTGTAGTGTTTGTTGCACTAAGCATCCATTTCTAAATTTTGGTTCCTTTTGAAAGTTTCTTTTTAATAACAAAGTAAGTTACTACACCCAAGCAAATGTATGTAATCAACATATAACTTCCCATTAATGTTGAGTTCTTAAATACAGTGGTTAGCGAATACATACTTAGTAATATATAGATTATTAAAAATACATATCCATTCTTTCTACTTTTCACAAAGACAGAAGTAAAAACAGCCAATATTAAGCTGACAAATATTAAATGACTTAAAATGACCATTATATACATCAAAATACTAAACTCCACTAGTTCCCCCCAGTCCTCTCAAGTAAAGGCAATTACCTATTTTCAACAAACCTGCTGCGTTAAATGAAGTATAACCTTCCCAAACCGACGTTTGGTAACATAATTATAGTCTATTTACGTACCCAAAATCGTATTTGATAACTTCTTTGTATGTAAGATAGGAAGCCACATGAATGTGATGATCCCTAATTCCACAATCGGGCGCTTTTCTTGAATAAGAAAAGTGCTTTATTCAATTATAGGGCCAAATTGTAGAATAAGCTTCTTTAATGTGTAAACCTTACAAAGGTCCATTTACCCCACTTAAATATTCATATATTGAGGTATGTATATTTTTATTCGAATCAAGGCATAGCTGTCCTATCGAATATTAGAGGCCATCATTAAGTGAATTTGGAGCATGATGCCCTATCTAATTATAAGTGGGTGTAAAAAATGAGGGACTTTCATAAAAAAAGTGAGAACTATCCTTCCAGGGAAAAAAAATTTCTTTCTAATAATCGAAATAACTCAATGTTATCAAATACAAATAGTACACGTAATAAACAGAGTAACGCGAGTATTCGAAACAAGGGGAATAACTCAAATACTAAAGCTGTTGTAGGGAATTGGATTGGGGCTGTTGGAACGATTATTTCTGCAATAAGTAGTACACCTTCAACTGTTTTTACAGAACAAACATTAGAAGATTTCAACCTAATTGGCAACACATTACAAGCTGTTGGAAGCGCAATAGTTGCAGAAACTGAAGATACATTAATAAATGAGGTTGGGGGCCAAATTGCAGCTGTAGGTAATTTAGCTTCTATAGCAGGAATACTATCTAAAAATGAACAATTAAATCAACGGTTAGAAAAGCAAGGAGAATTACTTCAGCTTGTAGGCGTAGGAATCACAGTTGAGACACAAGGTAATCTAACACTCATAGAGACGATTGCAAATACGGGAGTTATTATCCAAGTAATAGGTATCGCAATTGGGGTTTTAGTTGTCTCAGAGACAAGTGAAGGTAAAGTAATAGGAGCAGTAGGAGCTTGGATAGAAGCAGTAGGAGCTGTAATTACTGCGTTAGCGATAGATAAGATGAATGTCGAAGATAGAAGTTGAAACATGTGGAAAACCATAATGTTGTTAGAAGTATTTATCAAAACTAGAGAAAGAATACTAATCAATGCCGGAGAGGCAGTGAATACTGTCATTACTCCATTGGCCTACTGGAACACTTAATTCACAAAAAAAGAAATTGCTTATGCAACTTCTTTTTTTTGCTTAATATTGAAAAGTTCCATTAAGAGAGACTTTTTGATTATTTATTATGATGATAATGTTTTTCTTCACCGCTTGGGAATCTCACTTCAAGCTCAAAGGACTGATAATTCTCATCTAAAGAAAATGCTTTTAGAACTGCTTTTCGAACATCCTCATCGCTTGTAGTTTCATCAAATGTAAGCTGTTTTAATGCATCGACAAATTTGTCATAAGCTTGATCTCCTTTATACTCAGCACCTTTAAGATCATCGTCTAGTTCAGCATAAATATTGTTGCCATCGTTCTCAAATTCAACTTCATATGACTTATGATCCGTATATTCTACATCTAAATCAAAGTGAGTAAATACATAATTTACATCTGTTACTTTAATTCCAGTCCGTTCCCGTACGTCTTCATTATTGTTATTATTTTTATTATTCGTTGTTTCATCAACCGTATTTTTATTACCTGTAACATCCTTATCTACCTGTGTATCGTCATTGCTACAGGCGTACAACAATCCTAATAGTAATGGTAGAGTAAGAACTCCTCTAAATAATTTCATATACGCTCTCCTTTACAAGTGGCTTCGATAATTTTATAAAGCTCTTAATTATCACTAAAAGCATTGCCAAATTAAAATTCATTTATCCATTTTCACTGTAACTTTATTATGAATACGAAAGAATGGGTTTTAATTAAACTTCGCAAAATTAAAAAATGGATTATTTGTATATGAATCGCGTCAACGAACTTTATACAGTTAGGCCCCCTTCAGAAGAAGACGTTCAGAAATTGCCAAACCAATTAATGTCTGACATGCAGAACTAACATTTAATAAGCCGTACTATGTATTCGGCATTTTCTTTTTGCCTATCCGAATCTATAGCTAGAAAACACATTATTAAAAGGTAGCATACAATAGTATATTATTTGCGAAAGGGTTGAAAAAATGTATTATTCCCCATACGGGTATCCATATCAACAACCATATTACAGTATTGCTCCGATGTATCATTATGCTGTGAACACAAATCAGTGGAATCCTCAAGGTCCTGTTCTTGTAAATCAGACTAATTCATCTAAAAATAATAGTGTGCCGATCAGTGACTACGGAAGAAGTCCTTTTGTTATAAATATTAATGAGGTAACTAAACAAAACGATACTTATCGCACTGCTTTGTGGACAGGAAATCATCTACAGACTACATTAATGAGCCTAAATCCAGGAGAAGATATCGGTTTAGAAATGCATCCTGACGTTGATCAGTTTTTACGTATTGAACAAGGGCATGGTATTACACAAATGGGAAAAAATCAAAGTCAACTAGATTTTATAAGAAGTGTTAAAGATGAATCGGCAATTTTTATACCTGCTGGAACATGGCACAACTTAACAAATACCGGGAATATACCGTTAAAGCTATATTCCATCTATGCACCACCTAACCATCCATTTGGAACGGTTCAATCAACAAAAGCAGAAGCAATGTCTGGCAACAGAGTGAATGCCCATCATAATGGAAGTCCAATCATTGGTGGTAAAACACCAGATGATTGGGTACGACACACGGAGTTTTTAGTCAACGAAGGGTTAGAAGATGTTAAAAGAGGAATAAACACAACACACATTCTACAAGAATTTATACTAATGGGGGTTCTCGTAGGGCAAGGATATGCTCCTGAAAAAGCATATGAACTTGTGGAAGAATGGGAAAGAACAGGGGTATCGAAACTTCTGCAACAAAGCAAAAAAAGAGAGAGTTAATCTTTGACTCCCTCTCTTTTCCGTTAATACGTGGTTACTTCAAGAGATATATAAGACCATTGTTGAGGCAATGGTCTTCTTTTTATTGCATAATTCTTTTATTCTTCATTTATTGATAAACACGTTATTCAACAATAGGGCAAGACAGTTTATGGAATAAAAAGAATTGCTCTTTTGCATAATATGCCATTAAAGTTAAATTAGATAATAAACTGTATTATACAAGTATTATGGCTTACTTGAGCCTACGGAATTTCTGTCCATTTACTTGCTTTTTAAGTTTCTCTATTTCGATGGTTAGATAATCAATCTGTTTCTGCATATTTTTATTACCGTTATTACTTATATCATTTTGATTGTTTTGTTCTAGTCTTTCTGCTTCTAATGCAAGTACTGCTGCAATAGTTGCAATAGTATCGCCTAAAGTAGTTATGGCTGCACCAACGACTGCTAGCTCAGCAGCCTGAATTGATAATTGGTTTTGATTATCTTGACTTATATTTTTATTTTTCATTAAAATTCCTCCACTAAAATCCCTAGTACAACATATGCTATTAAAGATAATTATATGTAGGTAGGGATGGATGATAAATGAAGGTATAAAACGTCACAGTGGCGGTGGTGTCCCACCACCCATAAAAGACATATATAAAAGACCATTGTTGTGACAACGGTCTTCTTCATTATGGCTTTATTATTCTAAATTTATTGATAAACATGTTATTTAATAATCGGGCCATATTGTGGAATAAGAAAACTGCATTCCATACAGGTTTTATTAAAAAACCACAATAAAAAGTACACAATAAAAGTTTGATTATAAAGTTTAATTATATATAATCAAACACAAATCCTCTAAATGTAAGGACTGGTTTTATTTTACTATTTACCCTATATTTGATTTACTAACCTATGTCTTTTATTTCGTTTATTTTGAAGTCCATTTATACGATAAATGCAAAGTATAAAAGGAATAACAGACAAAGCACATACATAATCGGGTGGATCTCTTTAGCACGCTTTTGTGCGATAAGACAAATCGGATACAGCACAAAGCCTAACCCAATCCCGATAACTACACTAGAAGTTAGTGGCATCATAATAATTGTTAAAAATGCCGGAATAACGATTTCTAACTTTGTCCAGTTGATTCGACGGATTTCCATAGCCATCAGTGCACCGACAATAATTAATGCGGCAGATGTTACTTCCACAGAAATAACACTAACAAGTGGTGAGAAGAATAATGCAACGACGAAACATGCTGCAATAACTACTGACGTAAAGCCGGTTTTACCTCCAACTGCAATACCCGCAGAAGATTCAACGCTTGTTGCAGGTGTTGATGTACCTAATACCGCTCCAATTACACCGGCAGCTGAATCGGCAAGTAACCCTTTTCCGATATTCGGAATTTTATTGTCTTTCATCATGCCTGCTTGGCTTGTCAGTCCAATTAATGCACCTGCTGTGTCAAAGAAAGCTACAATTAGGAAAGTGAAAATAACTGTCAGGATTTCTGCTGTAAAAATTTCATCTAAATGACCAAACACAACACCAAATGTCGGTTCAAGGCTTGGGATACTACCAACGATTGAAGATGGTACTTCAATTTTACCGAACAGCATCCCCACAATTGTTGTAATGACCATAGCGTAGAAAATACCGCCGTTAATGCCTTTTACTAACATAATGATTGTAAGGAAAATACCTAGAATTGCTAATAACGTCATCGGTGAAGTTAAATCGCCAATTGCCACAAATGTATCTGGATTACCAACAATAATGCCACCGTTTTTTAATCCGACAAACGTGATGAAAAATCCAATCCCTGAAGCAATCGCGAACTTTAAATCACTTGGAATAATGTTAATAATTTTTTCGCGAATTTTAAATAAACTTAAAATCAAGAAGATAATGCCGGCAACAAAAACACCTGTTAAAGTAACTTGCCAATCAATTCCCATTCCGATACAAACTGTAAAAGTAAAGAATGAGTTTAATCCCATACTCGGTGCAATCGCGATCGGGAAGTTCGCAAGTATACCCATTAGCAACGTACCGATAATTGCAGTAAGGGCCGTTGCAGTGAATACAGCTCCGTGATCCATGCCAGACTGACTTAGGATAATGGGATTGACAATCAAAATATATGCAATTGATAAGAAGGTCGTAATCCCAGCAAGTGTTTCCGTTTTATACGAAGTACCCCGTTCTGCAAATTTGAAAAAGTTTTTCATGTTGTACTCTCCTAGTTGCTATAATGTTAGCAATTAATTTATTATTCTAGAATAAAAAAAGCTTTGACCAATAATAGGCCAAAGCTTCTCTACAAAATGGAATAAAAACAGAATTTAATTCCCATTCCTTGTAGTCAGCTATTATCGGTAGCTGGTAGAAACTTTCAAGCCATCTTCTTGAATTTATACAAGGTATATTATATTTTCTAAAAACAATAGTAGAATAATATCAAGTTAAATTTAAATCGTCAATAGAATCAATAACAATATTTTTTTGTTTTAATAATATATAAATATTCAAAAAAGATCAAAAAATCAGTACTCATATTAAAATTCTCAGTACGACGATCATTTTATTCGTAATAGCATGAATTTAAATAAGTGAAGAATTCAGGACGATTACAACATTCAATTCCAAAAAAAGACTCGATTCCAATCGGGAAAATCGAGCCTCTAATTATTATTTGAAGGTAGTTAACTCTTTTGAAACTTCTTTTAAAAACTCCTCATCAAACCTGTAAATATGTTTGCCTTCTGTATTACTAATTGTGATTGCATCATCGATCATTCCGCCGCTTAAGGATATTTGTTTGAAAGCTTTAATATCCTTCTCCAACAACTGTATATCGCTTAGTGAATTTGCTAATGATTCTTTTAACTTATTTGATGAAGTTTCATTTTCCGCTTTATCTATTACTGCTTCCATCAGCTTTAAAAGGTTCCCTTCATCAAGGTTGTTCGGTTCTGTAGCAGCCATCAATAATGCTACGATTCCTTCTCCGTTTAAATGATTAACGCCTTTTTTCAATTCCATTGTTCCTTGAGTTATCCCTCTTACTGTCATATCATCCTGCAAATGATACGCTACCCCACCAATCGAATCAATGAGCGAAGAAAAACTCCTCAGTTCAATCACTGCATGATAATCAATCGGTAGATCAAAAAGATTGGAGACAATGGTTCTCACATTTTTAGCGCCACCATGATTATACGCAAATAACAATTTGTCGTTTAAAGCGGTCCCTTCATCTTGTTCAGCGACAGGTACATATGTATCATAAGGAATCGATACTACTTTCACCATATTTTTGTCTGTACTGTATGAAAGTAAAAGGTTGAGGTAAATTCGATCATCCATTTCTTCAGACTTAACCGTTATTAAAGTTGTTAACACTTTTGCCTCTTCTGTTCCTGCAGTGCCTGCAGTGCCTGCAGTGCTTGCAACGGTTGGATTCGTTTCTTTATTTAAACTAATGCTGCTTAATTCTTTATTAAGATTTTCTGGAAGCATTGATGGAAGGAATAAGAATAAACATAGACCTAAAATTAATAAAGTAGTTGTAACTGGGATCATTTTGCTTGGTACAATCAAAGATTTTTTTTGGATTTTACTTTTCTGTAAGCTGTGGATTTTTTCGAATACTTCAGTACGGTCCTCTTTCGTAAAATTCAATTCCTGATCTGAAATATCATTAAATTTCCCTCTGAATTGTTTATCTTCCATTAAGTTCCGCCTCCTTTATCATCGGTTCTAACCGATGTTTCGCTCTTCTTAATCGCGTCTTCACAGTATTCACAGAGATATCCAAAACACCGGCTATTTCTTCGGAGTTTAATGAATTATAGTAGTAAAGATAAACAACTTCCCGATATATTTTTGGAAGAGATAAAATGATATCTTTTATTTCTTCATCTTTATATTTATCAATTACTGTTTTTTCAATTGATGGTAGTACAGCCTTGGTTGTTTCATTAATAAAACTTTTAACCTGTACCATTTTGTAATGCCAACTTTTCAAATAATCTTTGCATTCATTAATTGTTATTCGATAGAGCCATGTTTTGATTTGCGCTTCAAATCGATATGAATCCAAATTGTTATAGCATTTAATGAATGTGTTTTGAACAAGGTCCTTCGCAATTTCTTTATCTCTCACATAGGAAAATGCAAGCCGTATCAGCTCAGTCCCGTAATCAATCATTATTTTTTCTAATAAATAATCCTTTTCTTCACTGTCCAATGTACTGCCCCCTTTACAATTAAATTTCAATTCTGCTATTAGACGATTGTCAATTCAATACAGGTTCAAATTCCCAAAAATAATTTATTATGTAAGTTCTCATACAAGTATAATTGAAATACAAAAAACCTGTATCTTAGATTATCGAGCAATCGTAGATACAGGCCTTTTAATATTCTGTAGTTCTAAAGAGTTCATAACGCTTGAAGTTCATCCACTGTTACAAATCGATATCCTTCTTTCGTAAGTTCTTTTAAAATCGTTTCAACTACTTGCAATGTCCCGCCGGTTTGATCATACATTGGATGCAGCAAGATAATCGAGCCCGGTTGAATGTTTTCCATTACATAATTGATTTTTTCATCTACACTTGTATAATACGTTTCCGGATCCAACGACCACATAATAGTTTCCCTGTTGGTCTTATTTAAATAATACGGTAAGCCTAGGAATTTTTTCCCGTAAGGTGGGCGAAAGTCAATTTCTCCCTCATACCCAATGCTTCGAATTAGCTCATCTGTTTTTTCTATTTCTTCTTCAATAAAAGAAGAAGATTTTAAAACCATTCTTTTATGTGAATACGTGTGATTCCCAATTTGATGCCCTGCTTCAACTATTTTTTTTGCTTCTTCAGGATGCTTTTCAATTTCATTTCCGATAAGGAAAAACGTAGATTTTGCGTTGTATTCATCTAATAATGGCAAAAGCTGATCCACATTTTTTGTCGGACCGTCATCAAAAGTTAAAGCAACTATCTTTTCCTCTGTTTCCGCCTGATAGGTCAACCCTCCAAATAATTGAAACGTTCTTAGTTTCGTAACTTGGAATAGCCCTGCGAATAATACAGCTATTAATATAACTGCAATTCCCCCAATTATTAACTTCTTTTTCATCAGTGGTTCCTTTCTTCAATAAGCTTTAAGCGATAAATACGTTACTTTTGTCAAATAAACACTTACTACCATACCAACAGGCCAAAAAAGTCTGTCGAAAACACGGCGAGTAAAAACATCGAGATTACCACTAATTGTACAGTCGTAAAAATGTAATCATTCTTGTTGGCCGCATATCTCTTCTCCATAACAATTCGAACTAGTTCTGTTACAACAATTAAACCAAACATAAGTATATGCGGTTGCAGCAACCAAATGTGCTTTGAAGGATTTTCGTTGACATTGACGAAAAAACCAAATAATACAACGACAATAAAAGTAATTCTAATGGTCCAATCAATTTTTTTATGTTTCTGATTTACAAAATTATTGGAGAAGAACTCTTTCTTTTCCACGTTTAGCCATTTTCTTAAAAACTTATTCATAAAAAATAGTACAAGTCCAAATATTGATGATATTAAAATTAAACTTGTTAAAACATTATCCACAATCTTTCACCACCTAATTTTCACTTCACAACTGCGTATTGAATAGTAACCTTTCCCTACCTTCTCTTTGTGTATTACAAGATGCTATATTAAATTTATCCCTTACCTCGAATTTATATAGTAAATAAGGTGATCAGTCCACTCGTCAAATTCGTAAATAAACCCTTTTCTTATACATTCAAATTGCAGGCCAACACTTTCTGCTAACTTAATGGAAGGGAAGTTATCCAAATTTATGTGTGCTTCAATCCGATGGTAATTCAGTTTATTAAAAGCGAGCGTAATCGCAGCATTTACAGCTTCCTTTCCATATCCTTGCAACCAAAATTGGTTGTGAATGGCATAACCAAATCTTGCCCATTGAAATTCATCCCTTAACATTGTGGAAAAATCTACTGAACCAATATGCGCAAGATCCTCTTTTCGGAAAACCCCAAATATATAAACTTTATCTTCTGAAGCAAGCCTTTGATGGCGATCTACCAAATCTCCAAACCAATCTTTTGTACAAATGCTCATATCCATTTTACCTTCATCGTACTGATGTTGTGATGGCAATCTATTTTCAAATGCGGATAACCACGATGTGTAATCACCTATTTCAAGGGGTCTAATCACAAGTCTATCCGTTTCTATGAATACATTAAATTTCTTCAAATAATCACACCTCAATTTCTTCTACATATTGCTTATTAGGCCCTAGTTTAATTTAAATTTGGGATTACTTATTATTTCATTGACTACGTATGAAATATCGTCAGGTGAAGTATTGCATGTATCAAATATGTATTTATTATTTAATCCTGATTCAATGAACTCATCTACTAAAATCGTACATCGTTCACCCATTCTAGCGCCTGGCATCCTCATATTATCCCTAGTCAATAGAGTCTCCTTATCAGTCCATAAGACGACATAAATCACTTCCACATTTAGACTTTTAAGATTTTTGCTAACCCACTCCGCTTCTTTAGGAAAGGTTACATAATCAACGATGACGTCATTGCCATACTTAACAAAGTTCTTTGTAAGACTCAATATGTTATCCCAAATCAATGCTTCTTCCGATCTTTACCACGGATTTTTTCTTCCATTAATGTGCATATGGCTAATATTATCACCAGAAATATAGGCGCTGTTCTTAAATTTTTTAGTCAGTTCTTTTGAAGTTGTGGATTTCCCTACCCCAGCTGGACCTGAAATAATGTAGACCTTATTTGCCGCTTTTTTATTCATTCGTTCAACTCCTAAAATGAGAAGTAATCTTCACCAATGTTTCCCAATAAATCCATTTAAGTTATAATTTTCTTACTATTCTACTAGAACGAGGTGCAAAATGTTATCTTTATTTAAATATAATTGGCAAGTACGGGAAGATTGGTTTAATTGGTGTGAATCATTACCTGAGGAAGAATTTCATAAAGAACGGATCGGCGGTATGAAAAGTATACGGGAAACACTAATCCATGTAATAGACTGTGAATTACTCTGGTTAAATTCATTAATTGATGAAAAAATAGTTTTTGAAAGGCGACAACTATTTACACAATTGAGTGAGATCAAAGAATATTCGACTTTTGTCCAATCGTATACTGAACAGTTAATTGAACAACTTCCTTCAGACTATGAAAATAAACTTATAGAAGTACAGCGACGAGACGGTTCAATATTAGAATTTACGCAAAAAAAAATTCTCGCTCATATGATAACACATGAGATTCATCACATTGGACAACTATCCGTTTGGGCTAGAGAAATACAGCGAAAGCCGATATCTTCGGATTTAATCATTAGAAGTTTTGAATAATCCATAAAGCATTTTCCCTTTGCCCTTAAAGAAATGGAAAATTTATGTTAAAATTTTTACAGAATGAATTTTAGGGTATATAACAGTCATGTCAGTTCGCGGAAAACATAACAGGGGGTAATGAAGTGGATGCTTTGATGTTAGACGGATGGACTCCTTTAATATTGTTAGGTATTTTGTTTGCATTTATGATGTTTTTTATTGCCCGTAAAGTTTCAAAGAATGTTTTACTTTTAACATCTGCTATAATGAGCCTACTTTGTTTAGGATTAGTACTTTTCAGCATATTTGTTGTTGGGGGTTGGGAAGGCATGGGTCTAGGCTTCTTTGCTTTTTCTATTTTTATAGGCGTTTGGATAGGTACTATTTTTGGGATTATTTATCAAAACACGAAGTAAGGGCTTTAGTTGAATAGGCAGACTGAACGCTCAGGGATATTTATAAACTGAGCGTTTTTTATTTCTCTACTGCCATATTACAGCTGACTTATATATGAAATTACATTACCAAATCTATAATTTCTTTTACCCACTCGGGGTTCTCATCAACTCCGTATTGCACACATAATTTCTTATGAATTTGAATAAATTCCGGAATGAGATTTTTCATTACATTTAAAATTTCTTCTTGTTCTCTACTGCATTGCCACTGAATTAACAGTGATAATTGCCGATCACTTAATTTGCTTCTATCCCCTTCTAATTTTGCCCAATCCCCAAAGGTATTCGGTTGTATGCCTGCTTCCATATACCAACCAGTTATCATGGATAATCTTAAATTATCTATATTGTGAAGTGCATAGTAGATTTCTTTTCTCATCACTCTTCTGTACGCTTCATGCAGATAAGCAAAAAATTTTGTTCTCCAATGCTCTATTTCTTGAATAGAAGGTATATACGTTAAATCCGCTGATTTTTTTAATACATCATAGATCAAGCCTGTTGGATCATGAACAATTTTTAATTTCCGAGTCCATATAGATGGCTTCATATCCACCTTTCTATAATAAAAGCTGTCCACTTTTATAAATGACCAGTAATGTGCCGTACTGTAATTTGCCCAATGAAAGTCTTCAAAGAAAAGAACATTTCCCCAGTTACTGGCCCGTTGCTTTTTGTTCAACCTATACTCCTCATATACTTCATCTTTTACAACAATTCGGAGATCGATATCAGAATATAAATCCGTTTCTTCATTTCCTATGGACCCTCCGTAAAAAACAGCCAAAACATTCTCATCATTGATTAAATCAAGTTCAATTGCATCCATTAATTCCTCACGATGCTTTGGAAGACCAACATCTCGTACTTTATTTTTAGTTTTTAATCCCACACATTCTAAAACAGCTCCTTCGTTTATGCGTCCTCTTATTAAACTTCGGAAATGGGATTCAATAATCCTCTTTTTGTATACTGTAGTTTTACATCAATCGAGGCATTAACCACCATACAACAATAAAAATGCTCAATACTCCCCATACTGCGGTTCCTATTATCCAACCAATGATTGACCTAGTAGCTGAACTATCGTGAATTTTATCTTTTAAACTTCTCAATTTAATCGCACATACAACCATACCGGTGATGATGAGTACAATTGCGAGAATTGATAATGCATCCATAATTTAACCTCCAACCTTCCTTTTAAAGGTATTCATATGCACTCAATATTTACTTAAACTTTTCGAAAATATATTTAAATACTATAAACATGTAACACCGATATCAATCCCCTGCATGCTCCTAATACTATTTATAGCTTTTATTATTAATATAAAGGGGTTAAGGATTTCGAAATAGAAATACTACTATACTAACATTAAAATTTGTTAGAAATTGAGATTATTAAGGAGTGCTATGTATGTGGGAACGGAAAATGATTGAAACAACGAGAGGTACTTTTGAATATTTTACCTGTGGGAACGGAGAACCACTTGCCATTACCCATTTTTATAGCGCTTTTAACGAGAAAGGAAATTGGTTTGCCAATCCATTTACTAAGCATTATCAAGTATTTTTGATCAATGTCAGAGGTGCAGGTAACTCACCTGAAATTATTTATGATGAAGAGTTACAATTACATAATATTATATTGGATTTAGAAGCAATTAGAGAAGCCTTATTTTTTGAAAAGTGGACATTCGCCGGACACTCTACAGGTGGTATGTTAGCGCTACAATATGCAGTAGATAAACAACAATCTTTAACGAGTATCATATGCGGATGTAGTGCTGCCAGCAAAGAATATGCAAGTCATCCAAAGAGTATTTACTGTACTCAAAATAAAAATTTTAGTCGTATTATTGAAATTATGGAATGCTTGAATAACCCTGAAACACCGCTAGAACAGCGTAAATCCTTAGACTTTGAATGGGCCCTTATGTCTTTCTCGAGTGAAAAAAAATTAAGAAATGCCCTGACAATACCTAATAGCGGGCGTATAGTAGGACGTGCGCTTGATTATTTCAGAAAAGTCGCTGTGCAACAATATAATTTACGTCCTTCTTTACAAAAAATTGAAATACCTACTTTTATTTTTGGTGGACTTTTAGATGCGCAATGCCCGGTTGAATTCAGCTATGAAATCGCTGAATTGATCCCAAAATCATACCTTACGATTTTTAATGATTCGAACCATTTCCCTTTTGTAGAAGAAGCACAAGCATTTAACGTTTTTGTGGAAGAAACCATCAATACGCTTAAGTATGTATAATCCTTTAATCAAATAAGAAATAATTGAGTAATAGTAGAATTAGCGCTAATGCAGAAAAAGAATACAACGCTATGTTAGTTTTACTTATCTTTTTATTTTCCATTAATCATTACCTACTTTTGAATGTTTTTTGAACATAAAAATTTAACTTGGGAGGCGATAAAAATCTCCTCTCTCTTTTCATTTTATTCTTTATATTAATGAATCCATCTTGAAACAATACGATAAACAAAAAAGGATACACCACTTAAGCCTAATATCCCGGTAATTGTCAACATCGGAAAGTCGCCTACATACACCATGCTTAAAGCAAACATTAAAAAAGAAAGAACGATTCCTCCGATAGATAAAAATATTTCCATACGTATCATAGCCAATCTTTCACATATGCAACCAATCCTAACACTCCACCTATCGCAGCCCCAATAAATACAGGAATAATAAAACTTTGCTTTTTGTATTCACTATTCTTTGAAAT